>JBEEIB010000111.1:0-20250 GCA_041167675.1 Verrucomicrobiota bacterium | reverse complement strand
CTCCTACCCAGCACAAGAAGGACCACTTCAGCGGTGCATACTATAACCTTCTGCCCTATCATGACTCCTTGATTTTCATCGAAGATGGCAAGGAAGTGGTGCCGGGAATCACCGCGATCGCGGCGACCGGGCATACCCCGGGTCATCACCTCTACGCCATCCACAGCCGCGGCCAGACGCTGATCGATATCGGGGATCTAAGCCATCAACAGATTCTGTTGCTCAAGCGGCCGCACTGGGAGTTCCAGTTTGACTATGACTCTTCCAAGGCGGCCGAAACCCAAATCCGGCATTTCGATCGGATCGTCCAGGAAAGGCACGCGATTCTCGCCTACCACTTCCCGTTTCCCGGGCTCGGGCATCTTCGCAAGGATCGCGACGGTTACACGTGGGTAGCCACCCCGATTGACTTAGGGTCGAAAACACAACACTTCGACCGCCTTGGCTAAAGCGGGAGCTTTTCAGTTATGAGCTTCTGAGACCTGTTTCAACTGTGCCAGCCATCGTTTATGGCTGAGGTGAACTATTTCGGGGTAGGCTCCTCGTGCATATCGCGCCGCCCGGCCTGTCGCGACTTCTTCGAAAATTACGTGGCACTTTTTAGCACCGATTGGGGTAAGGAGCCAAGTATGGTAGGTAGCACAAAGAGGCCCATGCTCAGTGAGAGTCCCAAAACTGTACCAGCCGATGCGACGCTCAGGAACGTATTCAATCACTTTGCTGGCCAGTGGCTCGGGCGAGTGTTGAAAGACTGCTATGTCGTCCTGGGGCAGATCGAGACCACTCCATGAGAACTTGGTGTTCTGTTGCAGTATCTGTGAACCATCCTTAATCTTGACCTTGCCAGAAAATGAGCACCAGTGCGGCCACAGCTGGGCTTGAACGAGGTGATTCCATACCGTGGCGCAAGGCGCATTGATCTCAATCTCGTTATGCGCAAACACTTCTGACCATTTGAGAGACAAGGTCGTGGGCCAATGAATATCTGGCGACCGCTGGTCGCGGTCCTTGTTTACGATATCACCTGGAGGCGTGGCGTTGCCTGTAACAGTGATACCAGGTAATTCCGTGGCTGCCCTCGTTTCAGTGGCAGCGACCGCCGCGAATAAACCGCAAGCTGCAAGCAATAGTTTTGCGGCCTTAACGCTGTTTTTCGTTGTCCAGTTCACCGTTCCGCTCCAACCATTATCATCGTACACAACGTGGACGGTAACGTTGTTGGCTAAAGCATCGGGCATGGTTGAGAAGAACTCCACAGCCAGCAGAAGGATGCTTGAGGAGCGCCGTCAGGTCGAGTTGTTTCTCTGCTGATCAATGGCCAGTCAAAAACTCTTCAGTCCCTCGATACTCTCGCGCTGGGCCATTAAGGAATGCCCTGTTCCCACAATATGAGCGATGCCGCTGCGGGCGCAGCCCCGTTGTTCTCTGGAGCCAAGCAACAATCGAGACAACGATTACGGCAGCTGAGGTAAAAATGGTCGGCATGGAAGATCGTGATGTCTATTGCCTGACGCTCAGCTTGGCTCATTCGTCTTTTGCGACAAATCGCCCGCCAGACGTCACAAACATGAAACCAGTTGCCCTGCTTGGCAGCATCTTCTTTGGTATTGCGCCAGCAATCGACTTATGATCAGACCTGCAAAGGAATCACGTTCTTCTCTACCGATCCTCCTGCTATCGGCCGCCGGGTTCACCATCCTAACCACCGAGTTTGTCATTGTCGGATTGTTGCCGTCGATGGCGAAAGACTTGAAGGTCAGTGTTTCCCAGGCGGGTCTGCTGGTTACCCTTTTTGCGTTCACGGTCGCAGTAGCGGGACCTCTATTGACGGCGTCCTTGGTCAACCGGGCACGAAAACGGCTTTTTGTTTTCGTTCTGCTGCTATTTTCCCTTTCGAACGCGCTGGCGGCGGCGGCTCCGAACATCGGAGTCATGGCATTGGCACGTTTCATCCCGGCTCTGATGCTTCCCGTTTTCTGGTCGTTGGCTAGCGAAACTGCGGTGCAAATCACCGGCCCCGAGCGCGCCGGGAAAGCGATTTCCATGATATCTTTCGGCGTCGTTACTGCTACCATCTTTGGGATTCCCACGGGCACCTTGATCTCCGACAAGTTCGGTTGGCGGAGCGCGTTTGCCGTTCTCTCGGCATTGGCCTTGGCCAAGGCGTTTTTGCTGCTCGCATTTCTGCCCAAAATCCACGGCAACAAGGAGCGCATTTCTGTTTGGCGGCAGTTGGGAATCTTGGGCGACCCCAGGATACTGGGGCATGTCCTTCTTTCCTTACTGGTCTTCGCAGGCATGTTCACCGCCTATACCTATCTGACCGACATGCTCGAAAGGCTGGCGGGATTCGACGGTTCCATGGTCGGCTGGATTCTAATGGGATTCGGCGGAGTTGGCCTGGTCGGCAACTGGCTGGGAGGGCGGATCGTGGATCGCAACCCTCTGGGCGCATCGATTCTGTTCTGTATTTCCATTGCAGGCGTCTTGATCGTGCTTGTGCCTTTCATCAAATCAGCTGCCGGGCTCTTTCTCGTGCTTACTATCTGGGGCATCTCCCAAGCCGCTCTCTTTACTGTCTCTCATACCCGAGTCATGAATGCGGCCGAGTCCACGCCCGCTTTGGGAGCTTCTCTAAATATCTCGGGCGCCAATCTGGGAATCGCACTCGGCGCAATAGTCGGAGGCCGCATGATCGACCTCTTTGGCCTGGACAGTGTCGGCACTGCTGCGGCGGCGATCGTTGCCGTGGCTATCGCAGCCGCGGCATTTTTGATGGTCACCGAGTCTCCCAAAACCCAGACCTGCGAAGAATGCGGAAGCCCTACGGAATAAATAGCGTTTGCTGCCGCGATGTGCCGCAGCGGGCCAGTTTCTAGTCTTGCAGTTCGCTCGGCAAAACGTTCGCCGCACGCCTGTGGCATCTGGAGTACGTAACTCGCGAGTGCCGGTCGGTGCAACTCTCCTCAAGGATATCTCGACGTCGGGGAACGAGGTAGGCGTTGATAAAATCCAGGCATAGCGCTCGTTCAAGATCTCCATGATCGCTTGCGCCATCAGTTTATCCATGGACCTGAAATAAGAAGCCGCCATTGCGGCGACGCCAATCGCCTCCGTCCCTCCCATGCGAAGGACTCTCGCCGCCTCGAAAACGATGTCCCGCCAGGTTCGTTCCTTGTGATGAGGATTGCTTGGTATTTCGGTTCTCATCAAATGATGCTACTCATATTGTGAACGAAGAGGCTCAAATACTTTTAGTCCGTTCAACCCAGGTATTGGATAACCACTGGATAAGTTGGCACATTTGCGGTTGACCTCAGCATCCAACCATCATATTATATTTCTCATATTATGTTAGTCATATATTGAGAGATCGGAAGCGATCATCCACCCGCTGTTACTGAGAACAAATTTTCCATTCCCTTCTCGAGGGCGGTAACGGAGGTACCTCTATTTGCACAGTGTGCCGATTGCGAAGCCTGCAAATATGATCACGAGGACAACGGCGGCCGCGGCGCCAAATTTGTAGTCACGCTCCTTCACAAAGAGAGTAAGCAGGAGAATGAATAGCCCGATCCCAGCAGTGACGACCTCAGAGCCGGCGGGAAATGGCGTTCGCTCCTGGAATAATGACAGCACAAGCCCGGCGGCAATCACGACTGATGCAAGCTATGTTCCGGCGTTCAGTACACCCGCCAGAAGCAACTCTATGCGGACAGGTTTAATCGTTCTGTTGCTCACGGTGCCCCCGTATCAAATCTTAGCCGAAGGCGCTGAGGAACATCTGCGCCGCCAGGGCGAGAAGAACCACCACAAAGAGCAGGCGAATTCTCTCGTGCGACACGACCGTGAGGACACGGGCATCCAGCACCGCACCAACGACTGACCCCAATGCGACGGGACCAGCGACCGGGGCAGGGATATAACCACGTACAAAATATGCGCTCGCACTGGCTACGGCCGTCACGCCGATCATGAAATTCGAGGTTGCTGACGAAACCTTCATTGGAAGGCGTAACGCCGTGTCCATGGCCGGAACCTTGAGAACACCACTGCCGATACCCAGAAGCGCCGAAATCAAACCGGCAGCGCTGCTCCTTTTCTGAAGGGTCGCTTGACGAATGTTCGACTCGCAATCGTGCTGGAGACCGCAACGACGGCGGGCGCTCTCAGTGGCGTTCTCCTAGCAGGCGCAATCCCGGCGTCGTATCTCTTCTTCATATTCGGCATGATCCTGCTGCTCTCGGCCCAGCAGATGCTGGCAAAGCGCCGTGATCCGGCTCTTGCGCCGAAACAGCCCTTGATTGGCCGCTCGGCGACGCGGCAACTGGATTCGAGCTACCGGGATCGCGTACTCAGCCGCGACATCGCTTATCGGGTGGAGCGCCTGCCGATGGGCATGATTCTGATGTACGGTGCCCACGAGGATGAGGATATTGTAACTGCTAACCGTAATTGGTATCAGCTGTTCCATTAGTGGGCGGAACCTTGATCCTGAGCAACTGTCAACTGCGGCCGCCAATAGGATAGCTTTGGTAGTTAACGCCATGCCACGATTTTGTCGTCGGCACAATCTGTGGTTCCTGGATTTGTGGCTCGCGCGCACCGAGCAGAGCCGGGATCAGTCAAAGGGAAAGGCGAAAGGAAATTTCAAAAGCGTTAAGTGTGGGGTAACGCTGCCGAGTATTTGGTTAGTCATGGTTCGTTCGCGTTGTTGGAGCGGTAACGGATTTGAGCGCTAGCCGCATCACTCCATCGTGATCGCCTCCAATAGAAATGCACAAGTTTGCGATCCAGAAGGAGGTCGCCTAAAGCGCTCGGCTTGCGGTGAACTTTGCCGACCAACTGCGGTCAGAGCTCAATCCACTCGGTGAACCAGTCCGCTACGCCGTAGCGCCGGGATTTCAGTTGGTCGTAGTAGTCCGACCACTGGCTAATTTTCCCATTCTTTATCTGCACGACAGATATGCCTCGCACGATACAAAGTTTCCTTGTCTCCAGGCCGCTAAAGCGATTTGCAGAGTCCGGTCAGAGGTAGTGGCTTCGGCCGAAGCATTGGCGGTTTGAACCCCTGGCTCAGCGTTCGCCACAATATTTGTATTGGTCTTCATAAATCTCGGAGACCTTCATTAAAGACATGGTGATTCTCTTGGAGCTTTGTGCCGTTCTTTGGTAGAAAACTGCTCTCAGAACAAACGCCAGGCCGAAGCTGACGCCTTTTTGCGGCATGGCGGACCAACAGGTATTAGACAGAGGTCGTTGTCACTTGAATGACAGTAATCGTTGTCGTACGATCCCGTTAAGAAGGCATCAGTTTTTTAGGTAACAGGAATGCGGAACGATATTTATGAAAACCTGGACCGCCGATAATCCGAAAGCTTCCCTGATGAAGCGGAAGAGAGGCGCAATTGTTGACGCTGCGCGGCAGGCGTTCCTGGAGAATGGCTACGCTCAAACTTCGATGGATCGTATCGCGGCAACAGCGGGCGTATCGATCAAGACGGTCTATCGCCATTTCGAGAACAAGGACGATCTGTTTAGTGCAGTGATGCAGGCAGCCTGCAGCCCGGGTGGTTTCGAGGAACTGAAGGGTAAAAAGCATGACCAGGCGCCATTGCTCGAGCGGCCATGGTTCTCAAAGCCCCCCCGCACCGCTCTGGTCATGGCGGGTGTCGAATATCTGCAACACGCTCTGTCGAAAGAACAACTGGCCTTATATCGAGTCGTAACTCAAGATGCGCACCGGTTTCCCGAGTTGGGTCGGCGTTATCGAGAGGAGGTCGTCGAGCGTCGAAATGCCCTCTTCTCTCACTATTTGGATCGTTGGACTGCCGTGGAGAAGTGGAAGGTCAAAGACGGCCGACATGCAGCGAATACGTTTGTTGGTTTACTTCGTGCCAATCTCTTTGAAGAAGCATTGCATGGTCTCCGCGATTTCGATCAATCCGAAATCTCGGCTCAGGCGCGCTTGGCTGCTGCGAACATGCTGATCCTGCTCAAGGCAGGTCCGTTGTAGGCATCGGCAAACATCTGTCGATGCTTTATCCGCAGGTTAGTGGGCAGTAACTCGCTCGGTGGCAGGACCGCCGGTTGAGAATCGGGCAGTTTCCATAAGATGTGGTGATTTAGCCCTCTTCGGTGTTTTCCGTCACGCCGCCACCGCCTCAATAACCGCCATTGGCGAGCGGATCGGAGTGCTCTTGGAGAGCTGAAGGCCCGCATTCTTCAGCAACGCGCAATATTCGGCCAGGGTGCGCTCGCGACCGGGTAGCATCACCATCATGTTGAGGTCCATGAGTGGGCCCACCCCTGACTCGCCGATCTCCCCGAGAAGCATCTCGATCACGATAACCCGACCGCCGGGTCGCATCGCTTGCCGGCATCTTTTAAGGATGCGGACCGCTTCTCCATCGTTCCAATCATGCAGAATATGTTTGAGCAAATAAATATCGGCCTCAGGGACATGAGTGAAAAAATCCCCGCCCAACGCCCTGCTACGTTCGGCAAGTCCCAGCGCCGATGCCGCGGCGGTCGCGCTCGGAACCGCATGCGGTAAATCGAGGACGATGCCATGCAATTGCGAATTCGCCATCAAGAGACTGTGGACCAACGTTCCGCTCGCGCCGCCAATGTCGACTGCGAGTTTTGCCGTTGATGTATCGACCGCCCGTGCGACTTCTTCCGCTATGCCGGAAGTAAAGCCATGCATCGCGTGAGTGAAAGCTGCGCCTTCTCCGGGCTTTTGCCCATAATAGTCCCAGATCTCGGCGCCGAGCGCCGGCACGGTCTGGGATTCACCGGTCCGCACCGCGTCCAGGAACCTACCCCAAGATAGCCAGTGCCCCGGTGCCGACCAGGCTATTGCGAGGCCATGCAGCGAACCGGGCACGTCCGTCCGCAGAGTACCTAATAGCGGAGTTGCACTAAACATCAGCCCATCAAAGGTTACGAGTCCAAGTGAGCCACAAGCGCGTAGCAGGCGGAAAGCCGCGATTGAATCGATGCCTTCAATTGCGGAAATCTGCTCTGCAGTCGCAGGTCCCTTTGCGAGGTGATCCGCAATAGAGTAGCTAGCCACAGCACCGGCTATCTGCGTCACAAAAAAGCCGCTGAGCATCTGCATCATCTGTTCGAAATCTTTGTCTGTTGCTTCTAAGGCGGTCGTCATAATAGTTTTCTCGATTATTGTTGATGATTCTTTCCTGATGGAACGGAGAAAATTTCTTCGTGCTCAGGGAGGGATGTAATGAACCCTGTGATTCCAAAGATCGGCCTGTTTCTGTCCCGACTGCCGTAAACGCTGTCCCGACTGCCGGCTTTTTTGGATCTTTAGAGGCGACCCGAGCACATTGAGTAGTTATTTCTGCGGTAGTCCCGTGTGGAATTCTGCTTCACAAAAATTCTGGTCAGGGAAGACGTTGACCCACTCCGCGTCGGCCCGCTCGGCAACGTCGATCGCTGTTCGCAAAGGAATGCGTATCGTCACCGTGCTGCCCTGTTCGACATCGCTCCGCGCTTCCAGCCGAAACGAGTGACCGAACAATGCTTGCAGCCGCCGATGCAACAGTGCCAGTGCGTGCACCTCCGGACGCGCCCTGAAGAAGACATGTTCGACTTCCGCCGATGGTACTCCTTGCCCGTCATCGCTGACAGTCATCTCCAGCCATGTTCCGGCCCGACGAGCGGCGATGCGTAGCCGACCGGCTTTCGGCGAGGATTGTAGTCCGTGTTGCACCGCATTCTCTACCAACGGTTGGAGTGAGAAAGGCGGGGCTAAGACTTCTGCCAATCCCGAATCGATCGCCTCTTCTACCTTCAATCGACTACCGAGCCGGAGCGACTCGATATCTAGATACGCACGCATTAGCGCCAACTCTTCCTCCAGCGGAATCAATGCTCGATCATGTTGGTCGAAACTAGCGCGCAGGAAAAGGCGCAATCGTCCCACCGCACGCGGGATTTCACGCGGCGCGACGTTCGCCAGTGCCGCCAGCGTATTCAACGCATTGAACAAGAAATGCGGGTTCATGCGCGCCTGAAGAGCGCTCACTTCGGCCACGGACGCCGCTCGCGCTTGCTCATCATGCTCGCGCGCTTGCAGCACGAGCGCCAGAATTAACGCCGTACCCGACGCTTGGAGCACAGAAGCGATTCCGGTCTGCCCGAACGTTTGCAGGTCCACTCGTGCGTCGGGAACGCATAGAAGGGTTAAGCCCTCACCCAGCAAAGCCACCGTAAAAGTCAGGCAAAACCCCGTCAAGGGTTGCTGCGCCAGTCTAGGCCGCCATCGGTATAGCCACCCTCCTGCCAGACCACCACACAGGATCGAAATCCCGACAAATGCTAACGAACGGCCATCGTACCAAACGGCCAACCAGGTTACAAAGGCGCCGACGATTATCGCTAAACCGGAACCCGCCAAAAGACCGGCCCGCGCAGACCACAACGATGCGGTGATTGAACCAGCCGGTTTGCCCGAGAAACGGCTTCTTCGACCAGCCCAAGAATCAGGAAAACCGCCAGGGCAGTTTCCCGGTCGCACAATGATAGCAGAGAGCGGTCCGATCGCCTGAAGCCTGGCATAAGATCTGGAAGACATTCATTGAAGACATGGTGATTCTCTTGGAGCTCTTTGCCGTTCTTTGGTAGAAATTGCTCTCAGAACAAACGCGAGGCCGGCCATGATCTATTTTTCGTCAGCGCCAATTCCACGGGCCGAAACGACAAGAAGCAGTTGGACGCTCGATCGAAGAAAGAGGCTCTTACCTAGCAATATCTTTGTTCCGGAGAAAAGGTTCTTTGCCTTCGTATAACCTCTTCGGAAGACACATTCGCTCCAGTTACAAATGTTAGATTTAGAAGGGCCACCTACTTACCCGGCGATCGACTCCCGTCGGTGAGTCGCCGTTCCGGCAAGGGAGCGGGAAGTTGCTTCCGCATGAAGATAGTTGCTTGCGGATTACTATTATAGCGGTCACAGCATTCATAGCCGTGCCGTTTGTAAAAGCGGATCGCGTTCTCGAGATCGTCCTTAGTATCCAAGTACAGCCACTCGTATCCTACCTGGATTGCATGCTGTTCCAGCGTCCGCAGTAATCTATCAGCTAACCCCCGTTCGCGGTGGCAAGCTCGAACATAGAGGCGCTTGACCTCGCCGCTCGCAGCCGGCGAACTGAGTCCGCGGAGGACGATGCAACCAACGGGCTCTTCATTGGCAAACGCCAGCCAGACACCGCCTCCATCGCCGCTTAAATACTCGGCAAATTCCTCCTTCGAATCGCGAACTATCACATCGATCTCCTGAAAATATTCGACCACCAGCGGGAAACCGATCGCGAGGTCCTCTGGTTTTGCCTGGTGTATTGAGTACGCGGTTTGGTTGGCTGCGCGATCGTCACCAGCTGTTTTCATCAACTCTTCGTTTTGCATCGAAACTCCTCCTGCTCACGAAACTAGACAGCGAGCGACAATACGTCTAATATTTGATTTTCAGCGATTGAGATGTTTTCCATATGGATTCCGCGATCGAGCTACGCCATCTCCGTTACTTTGTCGCGGTAGCGGAAGAGCTGCATTTTAGCCGGGCGGCGAAACGGCTAAGGATTGCTCAACCGCCCCTCTCGCAACAGATTCGCCAACTTGAGCAGCATATCGGTCATGCCTTGTTTAACCGAAACTCGCGAACAGTCGCGTTGACCCATGCCGGGGAGACCTTGCTGGAGCTCGCCCGCCATATTCTGAAACGGCTGGAGGAAGACGTGGAAACCGTGCGAAGAGTGGGACGCGGAGAAATGGGATCCTTGACCGTCGGCTTTATCGGTTCCGCCATGTTGACCGTTCTACCTGCGATCTTGGGCAGCTATCGTATGAAATATCCTCAGGTCGAGCTGCGCCTGCGTGAGCTAACCACTAGCCGCCTGGTTGACGCAATTCGACAAGGAGCAGTGGACATCGGCTTCTTACGGGATGCAGGCCCTACTGATGGTCTATCGGTGGAAACCATCTTAGCTGAAAAATACGTTGTGGCATTACCCGACAGCCATCCGCTGGCCCAACGGAAGAAGGTCCCGCTGATCACGCTCAAACGAGAACCGCTGGTCTTGTTTCCGCGGGAGCTGGGGCCGCTAGCTTGGGACAAGACCATTGAACTCTGCGAGCTCGCTGGGTTCCGTCCGAAAATTGTGCAAGAAGCAGCTGAATGGCTCGTGGTACTGAGACTGGTTAGCTCCGGACTCGGCATCTCGATAACTCCCGCCTGCGTGGCGCTGATCAAAGCTCCTGGTGTAGTCTGCCGTGAGCTAACCAGTTGTCCAATCTCAACTGATATCGAGCTCGCCCATCGAACCGATTATCTTAACCCAATTATGAAGGCGTTTCTCGTTGCGGCGCGGAGAGCGTTTCGCGACGGTCGAGCATAGTTAGGATGAGATCTGCGGCGCAGCTTACACCCCCGACCTTTCGCAGCTGCTCTCTCCAATATTGGCAATATGAGGGATCTCACCGCGCAACGACGTTGGCAGTACCAAAAACTCTTCCTTTCCCCGCTGACTCTTATGTCCGAACTCACAATCGAAATTACCATCTTCATCTTCGAACTGGTGCTCGCCACAACCCTGGTGCGGGACGAAGTAAGGCTGGTCCGTTGGAGGTGGGAGTACGAGGTGAGTGTCAATCGGCTCATTCGAACTGTTTGTCGACAGGTATAGGGTCGCCGGATCCCCAACCGATATGGGAGGCGGGATAGAACTGTTCGGCTGGGCTCAAAACGATAGTAACCGCTCAACTCTTGGGATATTCAGCTCTAACAACATCGAGAAAGGCCCGTAGTGTGGAAGCCCGGCTGTCTCGCCTCCAAACCATTGCCAAGTCAGTTGTTCGAGATCGTCCTTTAATCGGTCGATAGGTCACTCCTGGGAGACGTAAATTGCTAAGAGCAGCAGGCACAAGTGCAACGCCGAGGCCACCGGCAACCAGTCCCGTGATGGCCAGTCCCCCCTAGCCTCCTGTGCGACCCGCTCTATGCCGTTGTCTCGGAGAATTTGAAAGATTGCATCTGAATAGTCCCATTCCGGTTGACGAGGAGGAACTATGAACAGCTCACCGGCCAGCGTTTTGATCCGGACACTGTCTTGTTTTGCTGCGGGATGGGAATCTGGTAGGGCAACTACAAACGGTTCGCGCAGGATTCTTTCGATACAGAATGATTCCTCATTGAAGAACGAAGGTGATCGGAGGAATCCAACGCTCAATGGACTGTCGAGCAGCAGTTCCGCGTCCCTGATCGTTGCGATCTCGGAAAGTTGAACCATCACGTTTCGATACAACCGACGATAATCTTCGGCAGAACTTCCAACGTAGCTGAAGCGCTGAAGCCGATTAGTAAACGGCCGCTTTGGCCAGTGTGGGAGCGCCGGGCAGATTCTACCGCGTTCTCCGCCTGTCGTAAGATTCGGCGCACTTCATCCAGGAAAACGTGACCTGCATCCAAGAGCTCGACCCTTTGCTTAGTCCGGTAAAACAATGGAAATCCCAACTCCTGTTCAAGCCGTTGGATTTGCTTACTTAAAGAGGGCTGAGCGATATTAAGACGACCAGCCGCTCTCCCGAAATGCAATTCTTCGGCCACGGCGACGAAGTATTTAAAATGACGGAGTTCCATAAAATCCTAATAGCCACAAGCTGTTAATCAGAAGCTTTAATATATTAGAAACCCTACCATCCGTCGACGATAATGTCAGTGTCTGATGGTCCATGAGCCGATGGTCAGATCGGGAGCACCAGCCACCCTGGGAAGAAAGAATTATGCAAACGCTCGCTTTTTTTGGTTCGAATTGCCGATCGCGCAGCAACGTCTCCGTGCAAGTTTTGCGCAATCAGAGGTACCTGCCAAAGCTCAAAATTGGAATTCAGCAAGCAGGAATGTGAATGCGACGTTCGATTGGTTGCGTCTCGCGCAGCGTATTCCAGTTCGAATTAAACTGGTTGACGTTCCGAATGAAAAAAGTCTTTCATCCGGCATGCCAGCAACAGTCAGGATCGAACCCAAACGCGAATCTGAAAAAGAAGCGCACCAGGTGTTCAAGTGAGAGGCTACCGGGTGAAACCGGCGAAGGGATTCGGGAATAGTATGACGAGCGAGCAGCAACTCTACAATCTGCTTGACCAATTAGAGTTCAAGATTCTGAGCATCGAAACCATCAGTGACGGGTCCCGCTCTTCCCACATCCCAGGTCAATACATCAAGGCGCTAAAAGCCTGATCCCGGCGCCAGCCGAAGATATTCAACTGTTTCGACCATCTGTTCGACCGCTGGAATCAGCTCACTGCTTTTCGGCAACATGGCCAGCCTGAAGCTGCCCAATCGTCAGGCGGATAATACGATCTGGCCTGATTCGCCTGCTAATCGATCATCTGGTACCAATCGCGTTGGTCTTTTATCACTTGCTCAAGGGAACGGGTGTGATTTTCTGTTTTTGCCTCGGGAGATTCCCGATAGTTCACGGCGGCTTTGGGAGTCCCAGCCTCATAGGTAGAACATCCCCCGAGCACCAGAGAGGCTGCTGCACAAGCGATGCTTAATCGTCGCGGCAAACTAGTGGCAAAAACTCTACCAACTGCATTTGGTAATCTCATTTGATTCTCTTTCTGCTAACTGCCAAGAAAGTAACCTGTCGCTCTTGGCATCGCCATTGGCGGAACGGGCAAATTATCTCACACCCGGAAGAGTTATACATTCATCATGCGGTAGGCTTAACAGCTTTCACGAAAGTGTTTACCTATCCCTCGCAGGGGGATCGTGTTGGGAATCAGATGTATCGCGGCACAACGAAGCAACAGGAAAAACGGTAAACCTGAAACAAAGAAGCGAAAAGCGGTCGCGTCTATACAATACACGCCGACCTAGCGATGGTTGATTTCAAATGTCAGAAAAGTACGGATGGCTCGCCCCGAGCTGCCGGGCGCGCAAAACGTCTTAACGCATCGGTATTCGACCGCGCTTTAGGCGTTAGTGGCCAATGACTATCAATTCTGGAATCCGGAAGCTCGCTCAGCCTCGTTAGTGTAATGTATAGACTCGACCCCCATTTCGTTGGTTTTCTTCACCCATCCGTCGAAACGACAATGTCTTTACGTCGATCTTTCGTCCGAGCGCTGCTGCCATCAGTGAGGCCACGTCGTGCCGATTCAGGTTGCCCTCCGCGCAAAGCTGAAACGTGCCGTAGACCAACCGGTCTTCCATCAGGGCGACGGCTGCAACTTCAGCCACGTCAGGGTAGCCGACTCGCGTCATCGGCCGCTCCGCCGAATAGGGCTCGGCGAACACTCCCGTTTGCGCCACCGTGGGCCACGCCGCAGCATAATTCTGAAAGAATATCGCGGGCTGCAGGAACGTGTATTCCATGCCCGATTCGAGAATCGCATTTTCGACGGGACCTTTCGCAAGGTGGTCCTGCAGTGCCGCCAAGATCGGATAACTGAAGAGAAAACAATGCGGCAGACACCCGCGTCCTTGGCTGCGGTGACGAACCCAATGCCAACTTCGGCCTCGTCAGGCAGAAATGCGGGAGCGATGTAGAAAGCTGACTCTACGCCCTTCAGAGCGGCGGCTAGGGTCTTCGGATCGCGCAGATCGCCCGTGACTGGCTCCGCTACCCCTCTCGCTCGGACCTTCCCTGCATTTTCGGCTTTGTGAACCATTCCCCGGACGGAAGCCCCGCGTCGCACGAGTTCCGCCACGACCATTCCCGCGAATCGACCATCCGCGCCAACGGAGAGGATGAGAGATTGCGCCATAAGAGGGACCTACCTCACTGGCAAGTTGATGATTATCGGCACCTTGTCGCCGGTTTTCGCCCTCGGATCTCCGTTACAGATTACTTCCATGCTCGATTCTGCGTTTGTGTGACTTTGCTCACCATTCAACCCAGTGGAAACGACCTCAGTGGTTTTCCTCAATTCGTCACTCTCGAGCTGCACCAAAACTGAATCTAAACATTTCTTTTCGACGTTAACCACCGTCGCTAGAATAGCATGTTTCATGTGATTTTGTTCGTCTCTTACGGCTGCAATGGTCGCGCCCTCAATGCTCAAACTTAGATCTTTGTGCATTTGGAGAATTGTTTGTGAATTTAGAAAATTATTTTTCGTCCAACATGTTCGAATCCGCCGGGAAATGGTCAATCCTCCCTTTTACGCGTGCCAACAGAACTCCCTTCTCTAAACTCAGCACTCCGTCATCTTTCCCTGGGCAACTGGACATGGCTAGCCGTCCTCCTACTGACTTATCGCGTGGCGTCGGCTGAGCCAGTACCCGTGCGCTACCGGGAAGGTACACTCCATGGCTTCCTTTTGGTGCGTACGCTGGAGGGTACCGTGATAGCAACGGGTGACTTCATGCAAGTTCCGCATGGAGACCGGATTAATTCCCATATCGTGTTGCACTTTAAGGACGGCTCGATCGATGACGAGACCACGGTTTATTCGCAAAACGGCGTCTTTCGACTCATCAGCGATCACCACGTACAGAGAGGCTCATCATTCCCTAACCCTATCGATATTTCGATCGAGACTTCCACCGGACGAGTCACGGCCCGTTTTACTGACAACGATGGCAAGGACCGTGTCACGAATGACCATTTCGACTTTCCGGCGGACTTGGCCAATGGCTTAGTTCCCACGCTCCTGAAGAACATCCGACCGGACACGCCTGAAACCAAAGTTTCGTTTCTCGCGGCCGGCCCAAAACCGTTACTCGTAAAACTCGCGATCTCAGCCGGAGGTGAAGACCGGTTTTCGCTGGGAGGTTCACACCGCAGAGCTACGCGTTACGTTGTCAAGGTGGAGATTGGAGGTGTTCTTGCTTTGCTAGCTCCGATAGAGGGAAAGCAGCCCCCGGATAATCAGATTTGGATCCTCGGCGGGGAGGCTCCAGCTTTTCTCAAATGGCAGGGCCCAGCCTACGAGTCCGGTCCCATTTGGATCACCGAGCTAACTAGTCCGACCTGGTCGAATGAGCCACATTCCGCCCGTTAAGACGTATGGTGCTTTTCATCTAAAGAGCACCACGACAGTGTTGAACAGCATTGATTGGGCGGATCGCAGTTCCTTTACAGACCAGTCGCAGATACTTCGGACGATTTAGTGAGACTCTTTCTGATGAAGAAATCGGACGGCACATCCGTCGGAATTAAATGAGGCGATCAATTACGTCTCAATATGCCACGCTGTATGAAAACGTATATAGCACTATTAGCTGTAACCTTGTCTCTCGGTGCGTTTGCTCGGGGGGATGAGATCCAATTCACGACCTTACCTCAACCGCTTCAAACGTCGGTAATCCGGGAGACGCATATCTCTGGTCCTACTGCTGTGACCCGCGTTATTCGGGAAAACGGTGGAGTTTATGCGGTAACGGTTCGTGAGAATGAAGAGACAAGGGTAGTCTATGTTAATGAAAGCGGCACGATCGTCCAAGCGCCAAGCTCGACGACGACCACGACCACAACTGAACCAACGGAAGAGCAGGTCGTCACCTACGACTGTCAGTCAAGCTATTCGACCATCCAGGCGGTAAGATTGCCCTTGGTTTGCTGGGGTGTCCCAAGTGGGGGCAACTCTCGGATTTCCATGGACTGAACGGTCGCCCTAACAGCACTCCAGCCGCGGCTAACCCGTATGTGTTTAGTCAACTTTTTAGCAAATTTAATCACAGCGCTATCCGAGACTTTCGAGGGACTAGCAACGACGACTTTGATCTCACGACCTGCAGGCGATTTTCTCGCCAGCAGGGACGCACGCATGCCAGCGAACCCTGCTGCGAACAAGTGATCATTAAGAGTGACCAAGCTGTAATAGTGATTCTCAGAAGACATACTGACTCCTCACATAAAAGTGTACGCGCAAAGGCGTGGGTTGGACGCTCGAAGCGGATCATTCAAGTTGGGCTTGGTCTAGCGATTGCGTCTTCAAACCCTTGTACGCACGAGACTGCTAAATAATTCACAAACCGCAAGCTGTCGAAAGCTTGCCTATACATCGTGACCACCCCGTCGGACTCGGCTGCTACGAAAAGCGAGGGCTGGCGAATCTTGGCTCCGCTGAGAAACGGCGTCAGTTCCCAATTCCTGTCTATGTTCCTATACCAGTTGAGTCCGCCTCGGAAGCCGGCCCGCTTGAACTCTTCCGTGTAGAAATCCAGGTCCGCTTCAGTCAACCACGCAGGGAGTGTTTCCGGCACTGCGCCGATGTCAAGAAGCGTCTCCGACTTGCCGAACAGAAAACGCCAGCGCTTGTCCGGCGGTGCATCTCCAGACAGAGAGTACAACCACATGAGCATCGCTTCAGTCGGGCGAATGTCCGCCCACGATCGTGGAAGATAAGGCACGCTCAAGCGAACAAGGGCGCGGAAAATGTCGGGCCGCAGCAATGCACAATGCCAGGCGACCCCCAGTCGTGTCCTACGATGACTGCCCCCGTATCGCCGAGGGCATTGCGTGCTTCACTCGCGCTGATCTCATCTGCCGAATTCGCGCAGGTTTTTCAAGAAGCTACCTAGCCCGCAAGAATCGTGCGCCGTGAAAGGGCGCGTTGATCCAGTGGAAGCTCGCTCAGCCTCGTTAGTGTAATGTATAGACTCGACCCCAATTCCCCAATTCCCAACCGATAAATTCCTTGTACCTGCTCCCGGCGATGAAGGTAATGTAATATCAGTGACCGTGCTGTCTACTCGTGAGTCATTTTCGCAATGCGCAGAACATCGTATCGATGATTCCCCAAAGCATTAGGAAGAACGCGATCTGTGCCAGCCAGGTCATACAAACTGATTGAAAATAACTTGGCGCTCTTGGCATCGCCATTGGCAGATCGGGCAAATTGTTTGCACCCGAAGGAGTTATGCATTCATCATTCGGTAGGTTTAAAACATTCCACCGAAGTGTTTACCTATCATCTGTATCGTCTCCCGGTCGCACCGGTTGTTGCACCTTTCATCGAACCTGCAAAAGATTCCTCCTATGTATAGACGTTCCTCTTACTCCGTGAGCGTGTGGCCTAGAGCTGCTTCTCCAGTCAGGTTTTGTTGGAGTAATCGGTCTTCTCTAAGCTTTTATGAACCCACCAACTGATCCACTAAGGTCTTTTGACTAGGATTACTTTCAGTGCATCCGCGTCTGCTAGCGGCTCTTTCTCCCGCTCATGGTGACGACGGAATACCGATCGACCGACTTCTTTTGGATCACGCTCTGGTGACTCGCTCATGACTCCAGAACCAAGATTGAACCGATCGCTAATGCGTCCGTCGAGCTTGCTGTCTCTGCCATTCACATGCGCCGAATTTTGTTGACGGACGTATGTGTTCATTGGAACACTGTTTCATGCTTAACGAAATCCCGGAATTCGATCTCTACTACGTCGCCTATCTCAAATCCGATCCAGCCCAGGAACCGATTGCGGTCGGCGAAAGTCCGCCGGAAGTGCTCGCCGAAGCAGCGCATAAGACTGGCAGAGCGAAGGCCGATTTTGAGCTCAGGGAAATCAGCGCAGCAGAATACGATCGGCTCAAAGCATTATTACAGCTCCAGTCCGTTGGGCAACCAGCCGTTTTTCTCTCTCTGGCTGCTTCAAAGATGAGAGAGATGCGCCGAGAACACCTCAAGGCCTCAACCATGCGCCAAGGAGGAATAACCAAATCGGCTTCATCTCAACAATTCGTCGGCTCTGGAAGCCCACCTTCTCCGTCTTGCTCATTTCTGTTTACTTCGGGACTTGCATCTCCGCAGGGAATGCATACAAGAAAGCGCTGGGAGACACCCAAAGCGTGCCTTTCTCGCCGGATATCTTCCAACAAGACTGTTCTTTTTCTCCGTACTGACTGACGCTAGAAGCTTCTACGATTACGTAATTCGCCTTCTCCCCTGCCGAATAGCCAACTATAAACTTTTGATCTGCCATGGGGATACTTGTATTCCGTCGATCGAGGCAGCATCAAGATGAAAAGGGTTGAGACAATCGCGGAACGAACTCGGGCTAATCCGACCAGTCTTCACAATTGTGGGCATATCATCGCGGACGACTCGATTACGACCCGGTGTCGAGGACCGCATTTTTCGGAAAACCAGCTGAACCAGTACCAGAGTTCGAAATTGCGGTGATCACTGCTGGCAACTCGAATGTGCCGGTTGCGGCTGAAGTGATTCGAACTTTGCGATTCTATGGACGGCTAGCAGAGATATTCTATGACGTTGGCGTAGCGAATAAAACTTTAGGTGTTTTTCGCACTTTGGAGTTGTTTCGTGACGGACGATGGAGAGGCGCGAAGCGCAGAGGAACGTTCTGTTCTCCCAACGAATCATTCGGTGAGAATGTAATGACTCAGCGAGAGGTAGTAATCAATCACTCTTCTGGGTCATTGTAGAAAGCTGGTGGTTCACTGTTATTTCTCATCGTGCGCATCCAACCCCGAAGATAACCTCTATGAATATCCCCCGTGACGGCCTAGCCGTTCTGGGCCTTACCTTAGCTTTCACTCTTTTTATGAGCGACTACGTTTATAGTTCGCAGGCGCAAATCAAACCTGAAGCGTTCCACCGAACCATCGACGGTTCTCAAGTCGATCTTTACACGCTAAAGAACTCGAATGGACTTGAAGCCGCGATTACCAATTACGGTGGAATCGTCGTTTCACTGAAAGTGCCCGATAAAAATGGAAAGCCCGGCGATGTGGTACTTGGGTACGACACGCTAAACGACTACATCGGCAGCACGCCATATTTTGGCGCTTTGATCGGCCGTTATGCCAACCGGATCGCCAAAGGGAGATTCACGATCGACGGTGTCGAGTACCAGCTTGCACAGAACAACGACTCAAACGCTCTGCACGGTGGCCGCAAGGGATTCGATAAGGTGGTGTGGCAAGCTGAAAAGGTCGACAGCAGCGACGGACCGGCCCTCAAGTTGACCTACACGAGTAAAGGTGGGGAAGAAGATTATCCGGGCGCTCTCCGCTGTGCGGTTACTTACACTCTGACCAACAAGAACGAGTTGAAGATCGAGTACTCTGCTGAGACGGATAAGCCGACTTTCGTCAATCTCACGAACCATTCCTACTTCAATCTGAAAGATGGCGGCGCCAGCGACATCTTAGGGCACGAGCTAATGATCAGGGCCAGTAAGTTCACGCCCGTCGATAAAAGTCTGATTCCGACCGGCGAGCTGAAGCCCGTCGCCGGCACTCCATTCGATTTTAACAAACCGACGGTGATCGGGGCTCGGGTCGAGAACGAGGACGAACAGTTAAAGTTTGGCAAAGGTTACGATCATAACTGGGTGCTCGATCGGCAGGGAAAAGATTTGGAGTTGGTCGCTTCTGTTTACGAACCGATCTCTGGAAGATTCATGGAAGTCCTGACCACCGAACCGGGCCTGCAATTTTATTGTGGTAATTCTCTCGACGGGACGAACAAGGGTAAGGGCGGCACGATTTACCAACATCGGACCGGTCTCTGCCTGGAGACGCAACACTTTCCAGATTCGCCAAACCACCCTCACTTTCCGACGACAGAGCTAAAACCAGGTGAGAAGTATACGCAGACAACGGTTTACCGGTTCTCGGCGAAGTAGCTTTAGACTCACCACTGTCCTTCTTTGGCTAACCGCACAACGAGCCACCGCGCCGTCTTTGTTGATGGGTTTAGCTCGATAGGGTTCTCGGGCGCAGGCTTCAGCTCAGACTGGAAACGCTGCAGAAATTCAGTCAACCGGCAAGAAACAATTCCAAGGCGTTTGCCCCAAGTGCGGAGCGACAGGGCTGAGGCGAGAAAACGAGGTGATAAGGAGGGCTGATCATGAGCTGACTGCACTTGATTCAGCGGCGCGGTAGTCCGCCCGCACAGACTGACTTAGAGCCATCCGAAGGGCCCACTCTGCATGAAAGGCTGCTCCGCGAAGGAATGGTAATCCGTCACTCGTATAAGGATTACGGCAAATCAGACAAAAATCAGCCTGCATCCAAGATTTCAGCGTCTAGTACCATTTAATGAGCAAAGCGCTGCGTCAGAATCGTTTCCTCTGCACCTCGAGAAGTCATTTAATCGCTTAAATATTTGTGAAAATTGGCTTTCTGAGTCTACCGCTGACCGGGCATCTGAATCCGATGACGGCACTTGCACGCAAGCTGCAGTCGCGAGGACATGAAGTTGTGTTCATTGGAGTTCCGGATATCGAACCCGTTGTTCGCGCAGCCGATCTGGACTT
>JBEEIB010000110.1:0-7508 GCA_041167675.1 Verrucomicrobiota bacterium | reverse complement strand
GGATGAGTGGAAGCGTTTTCAAGCCGGCTATCCGGTTGTTCATGGTTAAACCTTTGGGAACGGCCAGCGGAGTTCGCACCGTGACACCGAGCCCCGCTTCCACGGCGGCCCAGGTGCCGGACAAGCTTGGACTGGTAAAGACTCGTCGCCATGGCTGGTCCCCGAGATTCTCCAGCGCGGCCGAGCGGAAAGCACACGGCGCCTCGAATAGGACGAGCTTTAGCTCCTCACCTGGTTCAGGTCGATGTTTCCAGATCCAAACCATTGGCACTTTTCCAACCAATTGGGCGGTGAACGTCTCCCCGGGATCGGTGGCCCCGAACATAAGAACCAAATCAAGCCCCCGTCGTTGCAGCGCATTCAGTAGCTCGGTCGAGCGCTCGACCCGTACCTCCAACTCCACTGCGGGATGGGCGCGACTGAATGAAGCGAGGGCCGAAGGAAGAATTGTTTCTGCGAAATCCTGCAGCATGCCTAGCCGGATTTTGCCATGCACCCTCAGTCCCGCCACGGCTTGAACTGCTTCATCATTTAAGGCGAGCAGCCGGCGAGCGTATTCCAAGAGAACGAGCCCGCCCTCGGTCAGTTGGATGTTGCGACCGGCCTTCTCAAAGAGTTCGACGCCAGCTAAGTCTCCGAGACGCCGCATTTGCAAACTTATCGCTGACTGGGTGCGCCCGACTGAACGCGCCGCATCACGAAAGCTCCCCAGATCATGTGCGAGCGCCAGTGTGCGGAGCAGGTCAAGGTCGAATAAAGGCAAATTCATACATAATAAAAATTGATGTGTATTGACGAATAAATTAAAATTGATAACACATAAACACAAGCCTTGATTGGATCATGAGCTATCCGGATTTTTCTAGTGCGGTTCTGATGCAGTACGAAACACCGTTGCCCGATGATTTCGATATGGACGGGGTTCGAACGCGAGTCCGAGAGAAGGCGGGAGCGTTTGATCAGTTGCCCGGATTGTTCGTGAAATTCTATGCCGTCAACGAGGTCACGGCGGCGCCTCTGAACGAGTACTCCTCGATTTATCTATGGTCGAAAGCTAGCTTTCTTACCGGCTTCTTCACCGGTGACTTTTTCGATAATTATGCGAACGCTTTTGGCCGGCCAACTCCGCGATGGGCATTAGTCCATCAGGTAGACGGAGATTTTAGCCAAATCCAACGAACGAGAGCGGCTATGCGGCAGACAATCGGGATACCGCGCAAAACGCACATTGGGCGGTTTGTGAAGAGTTGGAAAGAGCGACAGAATAGATCGAATGTTTTGGCTTGGTTGATCGCGATTGATCCGGCGCATTGGGAGCTGATCGACTTTCAGTTCAAAGCTGAACGTGTTGCTCACCCGGCGGGAGTGAATCTGCATCTGTACGACATCGTGCACGTATCGCTGCCGGGCGCAACGTAGTCGCAGCTTCCTAGTTGCGTCAGCTGCGAAGTTTCGCACCTGGGAGGTGCGTCTACTGTGTTCGAGTGGAGCGGCAATGTAGTCGCAGCTTTCCTAGCTGCGTGAGCTGGGAGATTTCGCACCTGGAAGGTGCGTCTACTGTGTTCGAGTGGAGCGGCAACGTAGTCGCAGCTTTCCTAGCTGCATGAGCTGGGAGATTTCGCACCTGGAAGGTGCGTCTACTGTGTTCGAGTGGAGCGGCGCCATCCCTACGGGAACAAACCGAATTCTTGCCGGGCTTTCATAACACGCTCCACCGCTATGGCCAGCGCAGAAATGCGATGAGGAATCTTTTGCTGTTTAGCTCTTCGCGTTACCGCAACAAAAGCCTGTTCCATGGTCCTGAAGAGACGATCGACGATTTCACTTCGCGTCCAGAAAAAGCTTTGCAATCCCTGTACCCATTCAAAGTATGAAACCACGACACCCCCGGCGTTACACAAGATGTCGGGGATCACGAAAATCTCGTTCCAGCGTTCAAAGAGTATTCTGTCTCCTTCGGTGGTCGTGGGTCCGTTTGCCGCCTCTGCGAGAATGCGACATTGCAATTTCGCCGCATTCTGTCTGTTGATCACACCGCCCACGGCCGCAGGAACCAAAACGTCGCATGGCAAGGTCAGTAAGGTGTTCGCGCTGATTCGTTCAGCTCCTTCAAAGTTTCGCAGGTCTCCGTTTTCAAGGACGTGGCTTTGAGCTCGCCAGATATCGATGCCAGTTTTGTCGAAATACGTACCGGAGGTATCACCAATCCCGATGATTTTCATTCCGTTACGGTAAGCCAAACCGTGCGCGACTACCGATCCCACGTTGCCGAATCCTTGAACGACCGCACTGCCCCCCGCTAGTCTCAATTTTATCAGATCGGCGGCTCGCTCGATCAAATAGACAACGCCCATACCGGTGGCCTCGCGGCGACCGGTTGTTCCGCCGATGCTCACAGGTTTTCCCGTCACGATACCGGGCTCCGAGTAACCCAAATAAGCGGAATAGGTATCCATTAACCAGGCCATCACTCTCTCATCGGTGCCCATATCCGGGCCCATGATATCGGACCTCGGGCCGACGAAAGGGATCATTTCTTGCATGAAACGCCGGGAAAGCCGCTCGAGTTCGGCGACACTCAGCTGTCCAGGGTCAACCCGCACTCCTCCGGTTGCGCCGCCGTAAGGGAGACCGGCCAACGCGCATTTCCAGCTCATCCAGATGGCCAGAGCCGCTACCTCTCCCATCGTCAAGGTCGGGGTAAATCGTATTCCGCCTTTGGTTGGGCCCATCGCGAGGTGATGTTGGACCCTATAGCCCTCAAAGTTCGCGATTGAACCGTCATCCATTTTCACCGGTAAGGAAACCGCGATACATCGCTTGGGCCAAAAAAGCGGTTCCCGCATGCTTGGGGAGATGTCGAGGTAATCAGCGATCAGCTTAAACTGTTTAGATGCCAGACTAAATGCTGGAGCATCAAAGAAGTGGTCCATCGGTCAGGGGAGGGGGAGGATTTAGAACCTAGAATCTAAAATCCAGGAGCTCCGATCAAGTATCAAGAAGCAATAGTCGCCGCTGCCGAACGTCAACCGTTTACTGCTTACTGTTTGCTGTCGCCCTCCCATACCTCTCGATACAGTTCCTCGATTTCCTCCGCGGTTGGTACGCGAGGATTGTTTGCCGGTGAGCCGGAAGCTAACGCCTGCTTCGCCATCGTCGGCAAGCTTCCAAACCAATCCGATTCGGCGATTCCGTACTGAGACGGGGTGGGGACTGCCAGCTGTCGGTTTAGTTTTTGCA
Source organism: Verrucomicrobiota bacterium (assembly GCA_041167675.1). Lineage (GTDB taxonomy): Bacteria > Verrucomicrobiota > Verrucomicrobiia > Chthoniobacterales > JAFAMB01 > DASTDH01. Next base: position 4,268 of record JBEEIB010000110.1, on the reverse strand, counting down.
GGCTTTCGACCAGGGTCCGCGTCGCACGATCATCGTCTGCGTCGTCCGACGCGATAGCCATAGCCCTTGCACAATCCGCGTAGCGCGTCTTGGCCGCAGCAATGGAAAACAGGGTGACGGCGGGCAAAAGCATCGCGTTGGATAATCCATGTGGCACATGGAACTTCGCTCCGATCGGCCGGCTCATACCGTGAACCAACGCCACACTTGAATTGGAGAATGCGATCCCGGCCTGAGTCGCGGCCAGCATCATCGCTTCACGGGCCGGTCGATTTTGTGGATCGAAGTAGGCTGTGGGCAGATTCTTCCAAATCGCTCTCATTGCGGTTAGCGCAAACCCGTCGGCAAATGGGTTGGCCAGCTTGCTAACGTATGCTTCGATTGCGTGAGTCAGCGAATCGACTCCGGTATCAGCCGTCAATCGCATCGGCTTACTCAGCGTCAACTCGTAATCAACAATCGCCGCGGTTGGCAGATAACCGAGTCCGATGCAAAGCATTTTCTCACCGGTCTCTTCGTCGGTAACAATCGTGAATCGAGTCGCTTCGGAGCCGGTTCCCGCCGTTGTCGGAATGGCGACAATCGGCAGTCCTGGAATATCCTGTTGATGTGGCGCTTTGTAGCCGCGCATTTTACCTCCGTGGACACCGAGAATTGCGATCGCTTTGGCCGTATCGATCGAACTGCCACCTCCCAAGCCGACGACGCAATCGAAGGTTCCCTTGTTCAACACCTGCAGACCGGCGTCGAGCGAGGAAGTGGTCGGATCCGGCACGCTTCCAGAGAAGACGTCAGCGCCGCCGATGCCAGATTGCTTGAGGATTTCACTGAGCCGATCAGCTAATCTCTGCCTGGCAAAGAAGGCATCGGTGACAATGAGCGGAGCGCGCAACCCCAGGGTTTGCAACAGCTGTCCGGTTTCTTTGAATGCGCCGCCTCCGATGCGGAGAATTCGCGGCAAAGCGATTTTCGCAATCATCTAACTCAGCGGTGAAAACCGCCCCCGAAATGGCGGGCGCCGAAACCATGTCCGTAGAAATGATGCCAACCGTAGTAGTGATGGTAGTGGTATCCTCCGACAATGAACTCGCCTCCGTTGTATGGCCCGTATCCGCCATAGTATGGGCCGTAATATGGTCCGCCGTAAACACCCGGCACATAAGTTCCAACTACGTAGTCACCAGCGCACCCAGAGAAGAACAGGGCGATGCTCGCCGCCCCAAACACCAGCACTTTTTTCATCGTCTTCATGGTTAGGAAACGATCGGTCTAAATAATCTCGCTGTACTTCACTTGATTCGGAAGTCAGCTTGACGATCGAACTCTTTTTTCTGGTCCGGTGTCAGTTCATTGTAGTGCGCGCGTATCGTATAGCCGCCGACTAACTTCCCGTTGTCAACGTATACCCAATCTGAAATCTCGTTCGGGTTTACCGAGACCAGTTGACCGACTTTTAAACCGTGAATCTTTCGTGGAGTATTATCCACTCGCCCCTGAAAACGACTTCCGGTGAACTGAACGTCAGACAACCAAATATGTTCGACGTCGCTTCCCTGGACGAACGGCTTTTTCACCTCAAAATCGGTTTGGCCAGCTGCCGGGTGCTTCAACGCATCAATAAACTTGCTAACGGTTTTCCGGGCTTTGATCACCGCTTGATGCATGGCGTTATGCTCGTTCTGAACTTGGTAATACTCCGGTTCAGTCGCTGTTTTGTTCTGGAGTTCTTTTGCGATCGGGTTATCGGCCCTGGCCGGCAAAGTTATCCCCGCCAAAAAAACGGCTGCTAGGAGCTGGTTGGTCTGAGTTCGTCGACACCTCATAACACGACCGTAACACGCGAAGGGTCTCCGGCAATAAGCGTTCAACGAGTTTTCGCGACCCGAATCGAGCGATCTTTTTCGATGGCTAGCCACCACCTTGAATGCAAGGCTGGAGGCCAGAAACTCGCCACCGTCCCTTTCAGCTACCGCCCGCAACCCGCAACCTACTGTATGTGCGGTCCGAGTAATGAGAGATCGGCGGGGCTGAGTCGCTCTCTGGCGGTTTTGGCCTGGTGCCAATAGGGGTATAGTAACACCGGTGCGCTGGCTTTATCGAGTCGAGCTCGTTCTTCCGGCGCAAGCCGCACGCTGGCCGCTGCCAGGTTATCGGCCAACTGCTCTTCGGTTCGAGCGCCGATGATCAGAGAAGTCACACCTGGTCGTCCCAGCAGGTAAGCCAATGCGACTTGAGCGGGCGACACCTTGTGTGTTTCTCCAAGTTCGACCAGCAAATCGATGATATTGTAAAGCTGTTCTTCGTTGTGAATTGGTGGTTCGCCCCAATTATTGAAATGACGCGTGCCTTCCGGAGTTTTTTGACCACGGCGATACTTGCCAGTCAACAGGCCCCCGGCCAATGGGCTCCAAACGAGAATGCCAAGACCTTGATCCAGTGTGATAGGAACAAGTTCGTACTCGGCGTCCCGAGCCTGCAACGAGTAGTAAATTTGCTGGCTGACGAAACGGGCGTAATTCCGGCGATCGGAGATCGCAAGCGCCTTCATCAGATGCCATCCCGAATAGTTGGAGCAGCCGATGTAACGCACTTTTCCGGAGCGGACGAGGGTATCGAGGGTATCCAGCGTTTCTTCGAGCGGTGTTTCTCCATCCCATTCATGAATTTGGTAGAGATCGATGTAATCCGTCCGGAGCCGGCGCAGACTATCTTCGCACTCTTTGATGATGTGGTGCCGTGAGGCGCCGCCATCATTTGGTCCATCACGCATGACCATCCGGAACTTCGTAGCAATCAACACTTGATCACGACGGCCTTCCAAAACTTGACCAAGAATCTCTTCGGATAGTCCGTGGGAGTAGATGTTGGCCGTATCGAAAAGGTTGACACCTGCCTCCAGACAGAGGTCCACTTGACGGCGCGCGCCCTTTACGTCCGTTGCGCCCACTTTGTTGAAGAACGTCTCGCCGCCGAAGGTCATGGTGCCCAGGCTAAGCACCGAAACGCGGAGACCGGATTGTCCAAGTTGACGATATTCCATAATTGAACCCATATATCACCGTTTGGCTGTCGCCAAACGGTATGACAAATGACAGATAACAAATAGCAGATGCGAAAGCCGCAGGCCAACCACTGGGAATCCGCAACCTGGAACCTGCAACTTGCAACCCGTAACCCAAACGGATCCATTGCTGGCAAAAATTCGCGCACAACTACCGAGTGAGACCCTCTCTTTCGGCCTTCTCGTGCGTGGTGAAGTCCTGAAGGAACAACTATCGGCTTTCACCAAACTAGCTCATGCGACAGAAGAGAGTACGCAAAGGGAGCCAGGAAATCTTCTCTACCGATTCTTCTTCAGCGCCCAAGACCCGCTCGAGTATGTGTTGCTGGAAACCTGGGAAAATTTTCCGGCGCTCGCTGCCCATTTCGAAACGACGCATTTCAAGCAATTCGGTCAAGGCACCGAGTCGCTTACTGGAGAGCGATTCTCGGTCGAGGTGCTTCTGACGCTCCAGTAGCCAGGAGCCGAATCGCCGTCAATCCGTGTTCAAGTAATCGCAAATTCCTTTACCGGAACGCGGGAACCCATTACGCGTTTTGCTGGCTTCCGGCTTCTAAATTCTAACTTCTGTGCTCATGCCGGGGTCCACGGTTCCGGAACCCAAAACGCGGATATGCCCGAGACCTGGAAACGGAAGATGGTAGCCAAAGACCCGTGTACGGTCCTGGGCGATTTGAGCAAAGACCCTCTGACGAGTCTGCGCGGCAGGTTCAGGATCGCCATCAGGAATTGGTTTCCAAGCAGGCTTTTGGAGCGGCACCACCTGCTGATGTGCGAGGTCGACAATGTGCAGCAAACGTTCCGATCCAGATTGAATGTCGACAATACTGTGACCGGGTGTATGGCCGGGTGCGAGCATTGCTCGGAAACCTGGTGTGAACTCCGTACCGTCGTCTATCCTTACGAATCGATCCTTCAATACGGGGAATCGCTTTTGGGCAAACTCGAGAACATATTTCTTCAGTTCGGCTGAAGCGAGTCCTGCTGAGAGGTCGGGGTTGGGTGATGTCCAGAAATCAAATTCGGTCTTTAGTACGAAATGTTGCGCATGGGGATAGGTCGGTTTGTTGTCCGTTGTGACTAGTGCAATAAGTCAGTGACTAGTTGAGGGATTCTGTTATACACTGGCGGGCGTGAGTTTAGGCAGAATTGTGCTGGCGCCGCCTGAGCGGCGTGAATTGAAACGCAGGGCGCGGAAGCGGTCGCT
>JBEEIB010000109.1:0-2586 GCA_041167675.1 Verrucomicrobiota bacterium | reverse complement strand
GGAATTCGTCTGAGCGGGATGCCCGCCTTTGGAAGAGTCGAATCCGACGAGCACATCTGGAATTTGGCGCATTATGTAAGGACTCTCGGGGGAAGCGCCCGTCCGGATAGCGGAGGAACCGCGCATTGAAAGCGAGATCATTGGAAGTCACCCTTCATGCCCCGTGATGCTAAAGCTTGAGGGATGTTCCGCCGGTTTTCGAAGGCTCGATCAGTGTGCCGCGGGCTTGGTCGGAAACCAAAACACAATTGGGAGGAGTTATGCGAATCACTTCCTTCCAACGCCTTCCCTGCTGCGTTACTGAGGATAATACTTTCCTCGTCGCGATCCAGTATGACTATGTGGCTTGGACCGAACAAGTGGCCAAGGCTGCCGAAAAATGCTGAACCTGAAGCACGGAAACGAGAGCTATGCCGGATTTGCCTCGTTTACCTTCGGTGATCTTTCTCTGCGTCCCTGTACGCTCACTTGCAATGGTTTATTGAATCTTAGTTCTGGCCGCCACCCTGGCCACCCGCGTTCGGCGCGATCGGTTTTCCGTTACGGATTCTTATCACAATATCTGTTGTGTCCGCGAACGTGCCGCTTGGTGTACCAATAGCCGCAAGCTCCTCTAGCGAGATCGCCTTCGAGAACTTGCTACTGTCGGTAGTGGCTGATGGTTTGCTGATCTGTTCAGTGTTCATTCCGCTCACCCCTCTCCTTAGAATTGGACAAGTTGGAGCCGTAAGCGTTCAAATATATATCGTTATACGATGTATATAAGTGAGCGACTTTTGGGACCTTCGCCAAACCAGCTTCCCCGCTTAGTCGCGTGCGACAAATTCATTCGGCCAGAAAGGCCAAAGTGTAAACGTGGTCAGGAGGCCCTTACGCTCCAGCCTTCGATGAGCCGCCCGGAGAGTTTCTTTATCGAGGCGGTCCGATTGACCCAAAAAGACAGCCTCACTCTTCATGAGTTGGACAAACGCTCGGATATTCGCGCGGGCATTGGCTAAATCCGATGGACCTAAGCGACCGGCTATCGTCATTCGTTCGACGCCCATCGCGATCCAGGCTCGTAGGAAACACGCGCAGGCGGGACCGACCTCCAGGGGGCCAGCCGCATCGAGAACATCTTGCCAAAGCTTGTGTCGTAAAGTGCTAGGGCTTGAAGATGGTAACATATTTTCATGGAAGGGGTTATTTCGTCGCCTATCCAAACGCTTGATCTGGTAAGTCAATCGGTCAGGAAGGCTGCAATAATATAGCATTGCAATTACATCGTACAACGATATATAGTGTCCAGTGCTGGAGGCGCCCCTCCGTTAAGCATCTGCTTTGGCCAAGGCGACAGGGCTCAAGATGTTGGACTTCATTCCGAGGATCACGGTCTACGGTTCTCTTTTTCGCGCGGATTCTGACGTTCGTCGGCACGTTACTAAAATTCTTGGGCCACCTCCTCAACGTTAGTAGCGAAAGTGGATCTGACTTAGGGCCAATTAAGCAGAATAAAGATTTTCACGGTCGACCTGGTTTGATATCGTTTTACGATACACGTCACATGGCCAGAGATTGCGCAGGTTCCTGATCAAATTCTTTATGCAAGCCGGTTCTAAAGCTCGCCCTGCCGCTCGGATCAGCAAAGCCCAGTACGAGATGCTTGCGGCATTTCGCTATCAACTGCGCCAATTTCTGCATTTCAGCGAACAAGCCGCCCAGAACGCCGGACTCACCCCGCGCCAGCATCAAGCCTTGCTTGCCATTAAGGGTTTTCCGAACCGCGAAAGCATCACGATCGGCGAGTTGGCTGAACAGCTGCATATCGCTCACCACAGCGCAGTAGGCCTGGTTGATCGATCGGTGGAACAGAATCTGGTCGCCCGCGAGCAGGGCGTCGAGGACCGACGCCAGGTTTATATCAAATTGACAGATCATGGTTCGGAAGTTCTGGAGCAACTCTCCGGAGCCCATCGGGCCGAAATTCGCCGACTTGGTCCACGGTTGAGATCACTCCTGAAGAGTCTAATGCGGGACCAGAATCATTGAACGGATCCGAAACGACCTGCGCATCGGCGTGCCCGGTGATTGCCATGACCACAGGTTTCTGAGCCGCCGCTCGGCGGTTATCGCGTAGAAATCGCTTCGGCTCTCTTCGAGATTCTTTGGTAATTGATTATTGGTTAGGAACCTGTCGATTTGTTGGTGGGCGCTGACAGTTTGTCGTAAGAGGAGCGCACCACGAATGCGGCAAGTTGTTCAACGAGCGTCATCCACACCTACCACAATCTTGACTAGGTCGTTCCGCTCGAGCTGGTGGAAGACGATCATGTCATCCAACCGGTTTAAGAATTCCGGTTTAAAAACCCGTTTTGATTCGTCCAGAATCTTGTCGCGCATCGCTTCGTAGGATCCGTGGCCCGCGATCGCGCCAAAGCCCATCGCCGTTTGGCGTTTGATCAGCTCGGCGCCGACGTTCGAGGTCATGATGATAATTGTGTTCCGGAAATCGATCTTGCGGCCAAGGCTGTCGGTGATTTTGCCCTCTTCCAGAATCTGGAGCAGGAGATGCATGACATCCGGGTAAGCCTTTTCGATCTCATCGAA
>JBEEIB010000108.1:0-3171 GCA_041167675.1 Verrucomicrobiota bacterium | reverse complement strand
AGAAGGATCGCCACGACACACACAGGGCTCATCAGCTAAGCCTAGCAGGTTGTTAGTTCAGGGGTGGCCCGGTGCCGCCACCGGCTTGTCTCCGAAATCACAATCACAATTCTATTTGGTTGGTCCTCTGACCGTTGTCCAAGGGTATTAGACTAGTCTGGGAGCGAATTGGAGCACGCAGCACCTCCACATTCGCAACGTATGCGAATGCGTGGAGCACCCGGCCGTTGATGCTCACGGTCAGAGCCTGCGACCGTCTAAAATCAAGCACTCTGCAATCAAGGACTCTGCCTGATGCCGCGCCAAGCGACCACTTTCCGCAGTCTGTTTTTATTGCTCTCGTTCGCAGTCTTTAGTCCCGGCCTCTTCGCTGAAACCCCTGACTTCGGCAATATCCAAATCCCTCGTATCGACGCGGCTCCCCGCCTCGAGGAATTCCTCGACATGCAACTCCCTGCTCGCTGGCAGGGGAAATTGCAAAAGATAGACAAGTTGACGCAGCGCGTGCCGAGTGATGGCGCACCGGCTTCGCAACGCACCGATATCTATCTTGGATATGACGACAAAAATCTTTACTCGGTCTTTGTGTGTTTCGATAGCGAGCCGCAAAAAGTGCGAGCGCATCTCGCGCGGCGCGAAGATATTTTCGATGACGATACTGTCGAGATTATGCTTGACACTTTCCACGATCACCGGCGCGCCTATGCTTTTATGTCCAACCCGCTTGGGGTTCAGGCGGACGCTCTGTGGACTGAAGGCTCCGACTTCGACGCTTCTTTCGACACGGTGTGGAACACACAAGGCAAGGTTACCGATCGTGGATACGTCGTTTTAATTTCGATTCCGTTTCGCAGCTTGCGCTTTGCCTCGAGCGATCCTCGAACATGGGGAATCATTCTCAATCGCGAGATGCCGCGAAACAGCGAAGACACGTTCTGGCCACCGTATTCGAGCCGCATCAGCGGGCGCTTAAATCAGGAAGGAACCGCCCGCGGCCTGGAACGAATTTCGCCGGGAAGAAATTTGCAGCTGATTCCCTATGGACTTTTCCGTTCTTTTAAAGAGCCCAACCTGTCTGATCCCAACCAGACTTTTTATTCGAAGCGCGCCGCGTTCGGGCAGGCCGGGCTCGATGCAAAGGCGGTTCTGAAAGATAAGTTTGTACTCGACGCTACGATCAATCCTGACTTTAGCCAGATCGAATCAGACCAGCCGCAAGTCACGGTGAACCAGCGCTTCGAAATCTTCTTCCCCGAGACGCGGCCATTTTTCCAAGAGAACGCAAATTACTTTCAAACTCCGATCAACCTGGTTTTCACGCGGCGCATTGTTGATCCAAAGTGGGGAGTTCGGCTGACTGGGAAAGACGGCCCGTGGGCGGTGGGCATGCTCGTTGCAGAGACTGCTTCCCCTAGCGAGGAAGTATCGGCTGACAATCCGCTGTTCAATCATCACGCTCTATTTGCCGTCGGGCGGGTCAGCCGCGACATCGGGAGCCAGTCGACAATCGGCGCGCTTTATGCCGACCGCGAAGTGAACGGATTTTTCAATCGTGTTGGCAGCATCGACGGGCGCTTCAAGTTGAATGACCATTGGGTAGCAAATCTGCAAGCGGCTATCAGCTCGACCATCAACCCGCCCGACGAGTTATTCAACTCGTTTAATACCACTGGGTTCTATCAGGCTGGCACGGCCGCGGAAGCTACGCTGCAGCGCGACGGCAGGAAGCTGAACTATCTTTTCGACTACTCCGATCGCAGCCCGAATTTCCGCACTCTGACCGGATTCGATCCTCAACCTGATATTCAAAGCGTTGACCAGCGCTTGCAATACAGTTTTCGCCCCGAAGGAAAGTATCTGATTTCTTACGGACCCGTGTTCGAGGCCTTTCAGACCTACGATCATGAAGGCAACCACATCAACTCCGGATATTTTCCAGCTTTCAAGGTCGAATTGGTGGGGCAGACTATGATTACGGCGTTGTACGCGAAGGAAATGGAGCGGCTTCGGCCGCAAGATTTCCCTGTCCTGACCCAGATTGAGAAATACAATCGCCATACGACTGAATTCTCAATTGATTCCAATTACTTTCGCGCTGTAACATTGCACGCCGACTATCGGTTTGGAACTCGCGTAAACTACGCCCCCCAGGGGGACATCTTTCCTTTTCTGGCGCGACGTACCAGCGCTAACCTAACTCTCACGGTTAGGCCGACGCGTTCGTTGCGAATCGACAATACTTATATTCTGTTGCGTCTCCGCGAGTGCCCCGAGTGCCCCTTCCCGCAATCAGCAGGCCTGCGTCCGCCTGGCAGTTTTAACGACCACATCATCCGCAGCAAATGGAATTACCAGTTCACCAAAGAGTTGTCGTTCCGATTCATTGGACAATACGGGGCGGTGCTGGCGAATCCTGCCTTCAGTTACCTGCAAACCGCGAAGCGTTTCAACGCAGACTTCCTGATCACCTATCTCGTTCATCCAAGCACGGCGATTTATGTTGGATACAACAGTAATCTGGAAAACGTTGGCTTACCGCTCGCGCCCGATGGGCTAGGTGGCCTCAATCACAATGCGAATGGCCGCTTGCTCAACGACAGTCGCAACTTTTTTGTGAAGGCTTCCTATCTCTTCAGATTTTAAGGTTCGGTGCCGGTTCGACGAGGGCTTTTGCCGGGCGCGATGGCACGAAAAGCCCCAACCCCTCTCGCGTTGACTTGCTCCTTCTCCCCACGTAAGATTGCCGCGCCCATGATCGGCCAGACTATCTCGCATTACCGGATTACGGAAAAACTCGGCGGCGGCGGGATGGGCGTGGTTTATAAGGCGGAAGACCTCGAGCTCGGCCGTTTCGTTGCCCTCAAGTTTCTACCGGAAGAATTGGCGCACGATCCTCAGGCCCTGGAGCGTTTCCGCCGCGAGGCGCGTGCCGCTTCTTCGCTAAATCATCCCAACATCTGCACCATCCACGAAATCGGCCAGCATGAAGGATGCCTCTTCATCGTGATGGAGTGCCTCAACGGTCAAACCCTGAAGCATCTGATCCAGGGCAAACCGATGGAGTTGGATCTACTTTTGAGCCTCGGCATCGAGACGGCGGATGCGCTGGAGGCCGCGCACAACAAGGGCATTCTTCACCGCGATATCAAGCCGGCAAACATTTTTGTCACC
>JBEEIB010000107.1:0-38848 GCA_041167675.1 Verrucomicrobiota bacterium | reverse complement strand
CGATGGTGGGATTGCGACGTTACGCCGATTTCAGGATGACGTAAAAGAAGTGCGCGCAGGCGTCGAGTGCGGTATTAAACTCGGGGATTATACTGAGTACGAGGTCGGCGACATCATCGAGTGTTACAACTTGGAGAAGGTCGCTCAGCAGCTGTAAGTTCTGTTCGATCGCGCGCGGGTTCGAGCCGCAAGGTCGACCCCGCTTTCCGCGAGGGGCAATAAACAGGCTGGTTCTATGAAACATCGATTGGAGCGGGTTAACGAAGTGCTCAAACGGGAGCTGAGCGAAATCATTTCACGGGAGATCAACTTCGCTACGCAGGTTCTGGTTACGATTACCGCGGTCGATATCACCCCCGATCTCCGCCAATGTCACGTTTTCGTTAGTATCATCGGGCAGGAAGCGCAGAAAGTTCGCGTGCTGGAACAGCTGGAGGAACACCGCACGATCATGCAACGAGAGCTTTCCAAGCGAGTTATTTTAAAGTATACGCCCCATTTGTATTTCAAATTAGACGATTCGATCGAACGCGGAACTCGCGTCCTCAAGATCATCCAGGATTTGGATGAACCGCCCGCCAAGCAATGAACGAGGGATTCGCTCCAATCGCCGAGGAAATCCGCAAAGCTCGTACCATCGCTGTCCTGAGCCACGTTCGGCCGGACGGAGACGCCATCGGTTCGCAGCTTGCGCTCACGCTATCCCTTTGCGACTTGGGCAAAGTCGTTGATGCCTGGAATGAAGATGGACTTCCTGAAGCGTTCAGTTTCTTGAGCAGGTCCGAGTTAGTGACGGTACCGCCAAGAGACGCTAAAACCTTCGATCTTGTGATCGCCCTGGACACCGCAACGCGCGACCGGCTGGGTACTCCGCTTCAAGCAATCAAGCAGGCGGACTGTTGGATCAACATTGACCATCATATCAGCAATCCCAGTTACGGAGATCTAAACTATTTGGACGTAACCGCGCCGGCCACCGGCCAGATCGTATTCGATTTGATTCAGCAGCAGGAATATCCATTGAGTCCGGAAGTTGCCGAAGCATTGTTCGTCGCGATTTCCACCGACACCGGTTCCTTCCGTTATCGCAACACATCGGCCCACACCTTTGAAGTGGTCGCAGAACTGGTGCGACAGGGTGTGGATGTCGCGCGCATTTCCCATTTTTTGTACGAAAGCCAGCCAAAAAGACGTGTACTGCTCTTGCATGAGCTTTTGCAGCACGCCCATTTTTACGCTCGGGATCGGATCGCAACGATGGCTTTAACCCTCGAAAAGAAAAGGCAACTTGGGATTCAACCGGCTGACACCGATGGGTTGATCGACATTGTTCGGAGTATCGAGACCGTCATCGTGGCGATTCTGTTTGAAGAACTGGAGGACAGCCGCGTCCGAGTTAGCATGCGTTCCAAAAATACCGACATCGACGTCAATAAAATCTGCGGGGAGTTTGGAGGAGGTGGACACCCCCTCGCCGCCGGCGCACGAATTCGCGGGTCACTGGAGGACGTCGAAAAGTTGGTAGCACAACGGGTAAGCGATGAAATTGCACGATCCCGTTGACGGATTGCTTTTGGTCGACAAAGCCAGCGGCATCACCAGCCATGATGTCGTCGCGCTCGTCCGCCGGCGACTAGGTGCGCAGAAAGTCGGTCACTGTGGCACGCTCGATCCTCTCGCTACGGGCCTGTTGCTGATTGTTGTCGGAAAGGCGACCAAGATCCAAGATCTGTTGATGAGTGAGGACAAGGAGTACGTCGGAACAATGAAACTTGGAGAAATCACCGACTCGCAAGACTGTGATGGGCAGGTGATCGAGCAGCGGTCGGTCGAAGCAATCGATCCCGGCAGAGTGGAAGCGGCGTTTCAGAAATTTCACGGTGACTTCTATCAAACACCGCCGATGGTCTCGGCCATAAAGAGAGATGGCGTCCCACTCTACAAGTTAGCCAGACAAGGCAAGGTCGTCGATCGAGAGGCGCGCTTTGTGCATGTTTACGCCCACGAGATCCGAGCGATTCGTTTACCTGAAATCGATTTTCGTGTCATTTGTAGTAAGGGTTTTTATGTCCGGACCTATGCGCACGAAATTGGACTCGAATTGGGATGCGGAGCTCATCTAGCCGCGCTTCGTCGAACCAAATCAGGCCGGTTCAACGTTGAAGGTTCGTTGACGGTAGAAGAGCTGAACGCGTCGACGCCCGAGATCCTCACCCGAAAAATAATTCCGCTACCCGATGTTTCGCGAATGCGCGGAGCCTGACCAGCCTCGTTCGCTTATTAGATCCAAGACGCCACCATGAAGGTTCTGCACTCGATCGAAGAGCTCCGAGAAATCGAGGGACCAACCCACTTGGCGATTGGAGTGTTTGATGGCGTTCATCTGGGACACCAAGCGGTGATCCGGCAAGCGATTGAAGCGGCACAGATTTCCGGAGGAAGTTCAGTCGTCTTGACGTTCCATCCTCATCCGGTGCGAGTGCTTCGTCCGAACGATGCTCCCCGATTGCTGACGTCGACTCAGCATAAGCAGCAGTTCATCGAGCGGCTTGGCATTGACGCATTTCTCATTCAGGAGTTTTCGTTGGCGTTTGCTCGGACTAAACCTGACGATTTTATTCAACGGCTGGTCCAAAATTCCAATCAGCTGAAGACGATTTGTGTGGGCGAAGGCTGGAGTTTTGGCGCAAATCGCAGCGGCAAGGTGTCGCTGGTTCGAGCGCTCGCTGAATCTTACCACTTTCACCTGCAAGATATCGCTCCGCTTACCATCGATGGGCAAGCGGTGAGCAGTACCCGAGTTCGAGAAGCAGTCGAACAAGGCGATTTCTCTCTGGCCGAACGTCTGCTGGGGAGACCATTCACGATTTTGGGTACGGTGGTTGAGGGCAATCACCTTGGTCGAAAACTGGGATATCCGACTGCTAATTTGCGAGCACACAATGAGCAATTCCCGCCGGATGGCGTCTATGCGGTTACGGCGTTGCATCGTGGAACGGAGCGCGGAGCAGTGGCCAATATCGGTCTCCGACCGACGATCCAAGAGGGCGGCGGCGAGCGATTGCTCGAAGTCCATCTGTTCGACTTCAATCGAGAAATTTACGGCGACGATGTGGAGATTCGGTTCCTCAAGTATCTCCGTCCGGAAAAGAAGTTTTCGAACTTATCCGATCTGCAAGCCCAGATCATCAAGGACGCGGAGTCGGCCCGCGCCATTTGCCAGTCGATACCGCTGGCCACACCGCAAACCTAAAGTGCGGCCAGAGCAAAAGGAATTCCGCTACTATTTCACTTGAACGCCCAGCCGACTCAAAGACTGCCGGTCGAAAAGGCCAGTAGCAGGTTGATTGGTCTTGAGCTGATAATTCTGCAAGGCAGTCTGTGAAAGGGAACCGAACTGCCCGTCGATTTGACCATGGTAATAGCCAAGCTGTCGCAGCGCAGTTTGCACTTGCCGTATCGTCTCACCGGTATAGCTGGCACTGGTAGTTCCATATCCCAGACCGGTTCCGGGTTGAACCGAGGTAGGTTGCATTCCGGATTGAATGATGCCCTGTAGGCGAGTGATGTGATTGGTGGGACCCACAGCCACACCACCTCCGGGTTGAACCAAGCTAGGTTGCATTCCGGATTGAATGATGCCCTGCAGGTGAGCGATGTGATTGGTGGGACCCACAGCCACACCACCTCCGGGTTGAACCGAGCCAGGTTGCATTCCGGATTGAATGATGCCCTGCAGCTGAGTGATGTGGCTTTGAGCCCTTAGCTCACTCGCGCAAGTCATCATTGCGAGCACAAAAAACATTAATTTCATAACAAACCCTTCTAGCCAGAGCTTCGTCCCATTCTTCCTGAGGAAATAATCGGATATTCTAATTGGACATCAATTGTGCTGATAGGTCGGCTTGTCACACATCCTTCTCCGAGAGTACACGCCGACTTGGCCAGCAATCGTGTCCGACGAAGCCCCGCTTGATGATCCAGCCACGCCTAGCGAGTTGACGAAGCCGGAAGCTTCCGGACCTTTACTCGTATTACTTCTCATCAGTCTGCCCGATCAAAATCAGCAGCGCCTGACCAGCCTCCCGAAAGGACGAGGGGCGAAGTCTGGTGCACGGTGAGGGAATCGAACCCCCGACCTACTGGGTGTAAACCAGTCGCTCTACCGCTAAGCTAACCGTGCCAGTGAGATTTTTCCACTGCGAGGCGAGTTATTAGTCTCATTTTGCGTACCGGTCAAATCTCGCGCAGCATCGCCGGTCGGCAGTCGAAAAGAGCCGTCGCCGCTACTGATAACGGTATTCCTGCACGTCAGGGGAAGAAACATTCGCGTGACCCCGCGGTCGGTCGCCTGACATTGCTCGCATCGGGATCTGGAATGGATAGGTTGGCAAATTTTATCCATTCTGCGCGATCTTGTACTACCCGAGCCTACTCTCGGCCATTCGCCAGAAAAATTTCGTTTGGCGCGGTCGAGGACCGAAACGGCGGAACGCTTAGGGGAATGGAATTGCGCAAATTTGGCATCGCCGGCGTTCCGCTCCCTCTGATGCTCGAGGAATGACGCCGGGAACGGATTGGCGGCCTGGAACAAGTACCTTGCCTCGTTTTTCAGCCTCCACCAAACAACCCAAGTTTGCCTGTTTTGCGTCTCACCAATCGCCTCTTACCGATCTCCTCCCACGGCATTGACTGCATTCTCGCCGTTGGGGCTGGCACGGGCCATGCTTGCCAGCGATAGAGTCTGTTCGACTGTTGCGATGATTCATCTCACGTGCTAATGGCGCTCTGTCGTTTGTCGAATCAGTAAAATACCCGGTGTCTGAAACTTAGCGCAAACTTCTAACTACTTATCGAGTATCGCCATGCTTGACTGTTCCAAGTGCGCCATGTTGCGAATGTCGGGCGGGGCGCATTACGACTTTTGACTTCGGAGATTTGCGACAGTCGAAACTTCAGAAATGAAAAAAATCGAAGCGATCATTAAGCCATTTAAACTCGAAGAGGTAAAAGAAGCGTTGTCAGATCTAGGGATTGAAGGAATGACAGTCTCCGAGGTGAAGGGATTTGGACGTCAAAAAGGCCATACTGAAATCTATCGCGGTAGCGAATATACGGTTGATTTTCTTCCTAAGATCAAAATCGAAGTAGTCCTCGCTGACAGCATCGTCGAAAACGCGACTGTCGCGATCGTGAAAGCAGCAAAAACTGGCAAAATCGGAGACGGCAAAGTTTTTGTTTACAATATTGACGAAGCTATCCGCATTCGAACCGACGAAACGGGCGAGAAAGCGATCTAGGGCGGCCCTTCAGGCCGAATGACAAATAGCAAATAGCAAATAGTCCCGGTGCGATCGCTTTGACCAAAGAGTCGCCCGCCCGGTTGCAATTCAATCGCAGCGGACCAGGCAAGGTCCGATAGAGCATTTGTCATTTGCTACCTGCTATTTGTCATCGGCCTGAAGGGCCGCTAAGGTCACGGGTATCGATGAAGATCGCTTCCGAATACACTGACCAGATCAACGCCCGCATTCTTGCCTGTTCCGAAGATAAAGTATCGGGATTTGTCCGCGAGCCATTTCACGAGATCGCGAAAATGTCTGGAATCGACGAGGAACTGGTCGTCGCCAGGATCCGTTCGATGCTGGAAGCCGGTACCATTCGCCGGGTGCGACAGACGCTTTTGGCAACCAGCCTGGCCCAAGGTGCCCTCGTTGCCTGGAAAATTGCGCCGGACAAGCTGGATGCGGCTTTTGACTTCATGTTTCAGCGCGATCCTTTCTCCGGCCATGTGGTAGTTCGTTCTACCGACCAAGACACCTCCGGTAGTGAGTATCGGCTTTGGACGACAATTAAAGTGCCGCAAGGGTACTCCCTTTTCGACCACGCAAGCCTCCTGGCTCGGAGGGTCGGCGCAGAAAGAGTAAAATTGATGCCGGCAAAGGGCATCTTTGCACTCGGTGTAGGACATGTACGCCGAAAGATTTTGGAACCTGGCGCGCGGTCAGAAACGCCAGCGCAGATGATGAGTACCGAGATCGTTGGGCTGAGCGAAATTGAATGGCGGGTACTAGTCGCGCTAAAGCGAGAGTTCGCTCCCGAAGAAATCCGTTCCAATCCTTGGGCGGGCCGCGCTGCGGAATGCGACTTGCCGCTGGCGACATTTTTTGAAATTGCCGAGGGCCTAAACGATAAGAAAATCATTGGTCGTTTCTCGACCTTTCTAGAGCATGTCAAACCTTCTGTCGGCGGCATTCGCGTAACGCGCTTCAATGCGCTTTTTCATTGGGCTGTACCTCCAGGCCAGGAGATCCGAACCGGATCTGAAGTCGGTCGCCATGAGATTCTTACCCATTGTTATTGGCGTGAAGGTGGCCCCGAATTTGGCAACGTGAACATCATGGCCGTCGCCCATGGCACAGATAAACAACGGCTTTTGGCGCACAAGGCAGCAATCGACAGCCATCTGAACGAATGCGGAATTCCAGTGACATACACCAACATGTTTTGGGGTGGACGTTCCGAAATTAAGCCGTCCGAAATCTCCCCCTGGGCGTACCGAGACTGGCTCGAGACGCAACAAGCAACGTGACTTGGAAAGTCATAGCGGTTGGCAAGCCAAAGCTTCGATTCGCGGCAGAAGGAATTCAAGAATACCTCGTGCGCATTAGGCGCTTCGCTCCCTGCGAGACTTTGTTTCTCAGCTCAGCGCAGCCGGAACAACTGACAACTCGCGTCCTGAAAGAGAGCGAACAGAGCTTTCGCGTGGTATTGGATGAACGAGGTCGACAAAGCTCGAGCGAGGAATTAGCCGAATTTATTTCCGAGCACCAAGTCCGCGCAACTCGGAGAGTTTCGCTCATCGTTGGAGGAGCGGAAGGCCAGGCCGAACAGATCCGGTTGCAGGCCAACTGGCTCTGGGCGTTGAGCCGATTGACCTTACAACATGAATTGGCACTCATGCTCGCTCTGGAACAAGTCTATCGCGCTTATTCGATTCTAAGCGGTGCGCCATACCATCGTGTTTAATCGGAAGAGAATTCCTTTTGTTCAGGTGGAGATCGCCCGTAATTTTTGCGGTCCCTTTTAACTCTCTCCTCATGCGAACTTGGTTGACGCATCTCCTGCTAGTTTTGGCGGCGTTCGAAGTCAGCGCGCAGGAGAAGTTCATCTTCGAAAATACTCCGGGAAAACTCCCGAAAACCGTGGTTCCGCGGCATTACGTTATTCATCTGGAACCCGATCTCGAACAAATGTCGACGGAAGGCGCCGAGGGAGTGGAGATTGAGGTTCTCAAACCCTCCAGCCAAATTGTTTTGAATGCGGTTGAGACCGAGATCTGGAATGCTTCGCTCGCGCACGGATCTTCGCGGGAAGAGCTTAAACCGCAGTTCGACGCTGCCAATCAGTTGGTCAAATTTATGACTTCGATGCCGCTTCAGCCTGGGAGTTATACGCTCTCTTTCTCGTTTCGGAGTAAAATCAGCAACAGCTCACATGGTCTATTTGCACAATCGTACGATCTTCGCGGCAAAGCGGAATCGTTGCTGGCAACACAATTTGAGCCGGCGGATGCGCGCCGAGCATTTCCGTGTTGGGACGAACCCTCTTATCGGGCAACGTTTCAGTTATCGGTCAAGATTCTAAAAAGGAATACCGCCATCTCCAACATGCCGGCCGTTGCGGAACAGGCATTCGGGAACGACCAAAAGATAGTTATTTTCGGACGGACCCCGCCGATGGCCAGCTACCTGGTTGCTCTAATTTGCGGGAAACTAGAGTGGCTCGAGGACCAAGTCGCCGGCATCAGTCTTCGGGTGCTCACCACGCCCGGGAAAAAAGAGTTTGGTGAATTTGCACTCGAGAATACGAAGAAACTGCTCGAGTACTACAACGATTATTTCGGAGTTAAGTACCCGCTACCGAAGCTCGATCAGATTGCGCTGCCGGTAAATTTTGGAGGCGCCATGGAAAACTGGGGCGCTATTACCTACAACGAGAACCTATTGCTATTTGATCCCGCGAATAATTCGAGCGCAACTCAGGAACAGGCTCTCACCGTCTTGGCCCATGAAGTCGCGCACCAGTGGTTCGGTGATCTGGTGACGATCGCCTGGTGGGATAATCTCTGGCTAAGCGAAAGCTTCGCGACCTGGATGGAGCGAAAAGCGGAGGAACATTTGTACCCCCAATGGCGTGGATGGCTACGGGCGTGCGAAGATCGCGAACGGGCAATGTTTCAAGATGCGCAGGAAAAGGCTCATCCAATCCAGCAGCCGATCAACAGGGAGGAAGAAGCTTTGGAGGCTTTTGATGACACTACTGATTGGAAAGGCCAGTACTTCATTCGCATGCTCGAGGGATTTCTCGGAGGCGACGCGTTTCGGGACGGAATTCGTTTGTATTTAAAAGAGAACCAGTTTTCCAACGCGAATGCCACCAATCTATGGAACGCATTGGAAAAGAGCAGTGGGCGCTCCGTGACAAAGCTGGCCTCGACCTGGATCGAGCAATCGGGGTTTCCTTTGGTTAAAGTTACCGCAGAATGCTTGAACAAGAACCGGGTAGTCACATTGGAACAATCTCGTTTTTCCTTTGAACCGAACGATAATGTTAGGCAGCCTTGGATCATTCCAATTGGTATTCTCTCCACCGCAGATCCGCACCGGCCGAGGTATGCGCTGCTAGAGAAAATCACTGAGAACTTCGACTTTCCGGGCTGCGACGGAGCACTCAACGCCAACGCCGATAGCTTCGGATTCTATCGCGTCTGGTATGATCCCGATTTGCTGAGCCGGCTCGGTCGAGACTGGAACCATTTGAGCGAAGAAGAGCGGGTAGACTTCGTATCCGACACTTGGGCGATGGTGATGTCAAACCGCACGCCGGTCACTTCTTATCTGACATTGCTCGACCGGTTGCAATCCGAATCCAGCTACAGCGTTTGGCATAATGTGATCCAGGCGCTTGCGATGATTGATCGGCTCGAAAGAGGGCAATCAGGCAGAGCGGCTTTTCAGGCATATGTTTGTACTTTACTCGGACCACTTTTCCAACGCGTCGGTTGGGATGCAAAATCGGATGAGGAATTGGCAACTAAACTACTCCGTAGTGATTTGATTCAGACGCTCGGGGCGTTCGGCGATCGGGTTGCGATCGATGAAGCATTTCGGCGTTATGAAGAATCCCGAAAAGGAAAGGCGGAGCTAGCACCCGATCTACGCAGGGCTGTCACGGGGGTGGTCGGACGCTATAGCTCCCCTACCATCTACGACGAGTTACACGAGTCCGCACAGCAAGCTTCTCTACTGGAACCCAAACAAGATTTTTATCACGCGATCGAGGTCGCCCTTGATCCGGATCTAGCGAAACGCACCTTGCAACTCGCTATCACCATGTCCCCGGCAGAGTCGAACGCAGCGTTTTCCGCGGTCGCTGTGGCCGGCGAGCATGCTGAGCTCGCTTGGGAGTTCGCGAAAAACCACCTGGACGACTTGCGTGCCCAACATAATGAAAAGCTTTGGTCGGATCTGCTGCCAAAGATTGCGGAAGGTTTTAACGCATCCAGCTACGCAGACGAATTGGTGCAGTTAGCCCGAGCCCAAGGATCAGCCGAATCTCTGATCAAGGCCAAAGCTGCGGCAGATCAACTCCAATTTCGCGTTAAACTGAAAGACCATCTTCTGCCTGACGTAGATGATTGGGTGTTGAAGAAATTGGATGGTCGGGTCCAAGCGGCGGCAAATGAACATTGAACCAATAACGGATAGGCGAAAACCCGACTCCGCCTGGGCGGGCCAGGTTTGAGGCGTCCCAAAACGATCCATCATGGTATCCGATCTAAACGCGAATGGCTCCTACGTCACCTCTTCATATCACCAATGCGGATGCGGACGCCAAGAAGGTCGGCGAAATATTAGGCGAAGATACTCTTCCTTGGCGGGACTTTCTCCATGACGGTCCCGTGAGACCCGGACTCCTCCTTGAGGAGTTATCTTTAATGAGGCCAGGTTCATCTCTGGCCTCGGATACGGGTCGTACGACTCGATCCTGGTTGCCTTCCAGAACCGCGACGCTTGCTTTACGGACGCGCTAGAACAGCGGGAAGTGACTTGCTGGTTCGAAGAAGACTTGTATGACCAGCTCCAGCTGATGCAAGTCCTTCACCACCGCAACAACTCGTCGACCGGCAAGCCGTTCTTTCTGGTGCAACACAAGAAGTTCTTTGGTCTCAATCCAGCTGGGGTCCGCAGGCTTCACGCGCAGCGGCGCCCCGTATCCAAAAAACAAATGACTTTCGCGACCGAAGCATGGCGCGCCTTTGTTTCCGACACACCCGAAAACTTGCTACGTATTGTTCACAAGAAAATCGCCCAACCCATAGCGCCTTTTGCACTCGCCGCTCTCGAACGATTGTTGTCCGAATATCCCTCATCTCATAACGGACTTTCGGCCACCCAGCAGCAGATTCTCGGAATCGTCGCTCAGAACAATCTCATCGGACCGGAAGAGCTTTTCCGGCACAATAATCTTCGTGAGTAGTACGCCTATCTGGGGAATCACCAGTTTTGGCTTCAGCTCAGTCGGTTAATTAATATCGACAACCCGGCGCTTCGAATACGTGGTAAATCGGAATTCCGCTATTCTCTCAATGATGACCTTCCGAAGGACGAATTTACTGAACAACAGATAGATCTGACACATTTAGGGCGCCGACTGCTCGCAAACAAAGCAGATTTCGTCCAAGAATCAGGCATCGACCGATGGATCGGCGGTGTCCATTTGACCCGACAAAATGACTGGCGATGGAACAGATCTGCGCTGCAGCTGCAAAGACAGCAGAGCTGAAAAAATCGCAGAAAAAGGGCCAGAATGGGCGACTGCGGTTTCTGGTAACGCCCAGGCGCGCAGCTCCGCCCCGACTTCCAGGTGACTCCAAACCGAAGCCGTAGTGGGACAGTCGCCGCTACCATAAAATGCGCCCGCAAATGAGGCGCCATCCGGCGACTCCGGATTGGTCCCGCCCTTCTACTGCAAAAGCCTCACTAGAGTTTCCCCGACCAGAGTAGGATTAGCCTTCCCTTTGGAGGCTTTCATGACCTGGCCTTTCAGGAAATTGATGGCAGCAGCCTTTCCCGCCCGATAATCCTCGACCGACTTTGGATTAGCCCGGATCACTTCTTGGCAGATCGCCTCAATCGCGCCCAAATCGCTTTCTTGTTTCAAGCCCTTGGCTTCCACGATATCGGCCGGAGCAGTCCCAGAGTTGAACATTTCAGCGAATACTTCCTTGGCTTGCTTACTATTGATCTTCCCCTCTTCCACCAAATTGACCAAAGCTTGGAGATGATCCGGAAGAATGGGACATTCGTCGATCGATTTTGACGCAGTTCCCAACGCGCTCAACAAATCATTCAAAACGTAATTGGCGATCGCCTTCGGTTTCCTTGCCTCTTTCGCCGCGGCTTCAAAATAGCGGGAGAGAGCAACATCGTCCGCCAGAACACCCGCGTCATAGTCGCTGATCTCATATTGCCGTACGAAACGTTCCCGCTTCTCCCAGGGCAATTCCGGAAGCGCGTCACGGACCTCTTGCATGAAAACGTCTGTCTTTACCGGCAACAGATCAGGATCAGGGAAATAGCGATAATCATGAGCCGACTCTTTGGTTCGCATTAAAATCGTTTCGCCTAGATCGTCGTCCCAACGGCGCGTTTCTTGGCGCAGTTTCTCTCCCCTGGATAGAACTCCAATTTGGCGTTCGATTTCGAAGGCCAAGGCGCGTCGTACCCCGCTAATTGAATTGAGGTTCTTTAACTCGATTTTTGCGCCATATTCCGCTTGCTGGCGCGGACGAACCGAGACGTTGCAATCGCACCTCAGTTGTCCTTTCTCCATATCGGCGTCGCTCACATTTCCGTAGATCAACGCCTGTTTTAGTGAGGTAAGGTAGGCGAACGCTTCTTCCGGCGATTCGATGTCTGGCTCGGAGACAATTTCCATGAGCGGCGTTCCTGCCCGATTGAAATCAATACCGGTAGTCGTCTCAAAATGCGTGCTCTTGGCCACATCTTCTTCCAGATGAATCCGCGTCAGGCTTACCTTTTTGTCCGGGTTCCGAATGTTCTTTTGAGCGTCTTTAGGGTAGGCCAAGTCGTACAGCGGTACCTCTCCGTTTTGGCAGAGCGGCAAATCATATTGAGAGATCTGATAGTTCTTCGGCATGTCCGGATAGAAGTAGTTTTTCCGATCGAACTTACAGATCGCCGCAATATCGCATTTAAAGATCAAGCCGGTTAGCGCCGTCATCTTCAAGGCCGCGAGATTCATGACGGGCAGCGATCCAGGAAGACCTAAACAAACCGGGCAGACATGAACGTTCGGCTCCGCGCCATACTCCACAGCACAACCACAAAACATTTTTGTCCTGGTTTTTAGTTGCACGTGCACTTCCAACCCAATCGTTGCTACGTAATCGTTACTCATGCCGGTAATCCGCCTGACAATAAACCATACTGGTGATGATTTCGTCCCGCAGCATTAGGATGATTTTGCGATGGAATCAAGCGTTGGACCGGAGGTAACGCATTCGGTAGAGGCGGCGAGTGCGTACAGTAGGGCGTGTCCGTCCCGGACCGCCGAGTCGCGCGGTTAGACCGAAACTTTTGCCGGAGGTTTGTTCGTCGTAAAATTCGTAGGTTGCTAGGGTAGTGGCACGCCGTTGGTTTCGGCGGTCCGGGACGGACACGCCCTACCGCACGCACTCGCCGCTACCGGATACGATCATTGCTTCGCTTCCTCTTTCGCATAGTCACAGGCCGCTTGGATTTGATCCCCTGAT
The DNA here is from genome assembly GCA_041167675.1 of Verrucomicrobiota bacterium. Lineage (GTDB taxonomy): Bacteria > Verrucomicrobiota > Verrucomicrobiia > Chthoniobacterales > JAFAMB01 > DASTDH01. Next base: position 26,007 of record JBEEIB010000107.1, on the reverse strand, counting down.
AGCACCGCTCGTATACTCGGATCGGTCCACAAAGCGAAAACTTTCGGATTCGATAGAATAGATAAGAAGTCACCCCTCCTGATCGCTTCTAATATCTCAGGATCAGCTTGCAAAGCCCGGATTCTGGGATTTTCCCAGATACCACGGAGCGCCGGAGACTCAAGCAAACGCCCAATCGCACGCGGATTCGCCAGTAACCGAGTGCATTGATCCAATCGACGATAGGCCTCCGGTGGCACGGGATCCAGTTGGTCGAGAACAACTTTACCCGATCCAAGTTCTAACGAATTCTTTAAGCGGGCGAGTCCCACCACCAGCCCGCTGGAAACGGCGTTCCGCGACGATTGGACCGCGATCTGATCCTCAGCGACGCGACCGAGAATCCGAATTCCAACTACGATGACCCAAATCTGGAGAAACGCATAAACAACCGCAATGATCGCCCCACCCACACCGAAAACCAGGCGGACGATCGCTAAATCTTGGTCTCGCGTGCGCTTGAAAATGATGCCGCCGACAAACACCAACAAATTGTAAGCGAATAACCAAATGCCAAAGCCAAGGAGCAAGGCGGAGGCGGGTAACCGCGTTGTTTTGGTAAAGATATCCGGATGCGGTTGGCGTGACCAAGATAACTGCGACCAAAGCACCAAAAACCGCCAAAGGCACAAGTAACTGCCTCAGAATGCCTTGCGTCCAACCGCGCAAAAACGACAGAAGGACCCACCCTCCGGCAAGCGCGAAAAACACATTCCGCCAATATTCCGAGCCATCTGCACCGATGCCCGACATCGTTTGCTCCGGTCAGCTGGAAGCCTTCTGCCGGAGCCAATGATCACAGAGGACGAGCAACGTCATTGCCTCTACCATCGGTACTGCCCGTGGCAGTACGCAAGGATCATGACGGCCACGGGCCATCAATTCCGTCGAACTGCCGGTAACATCGACCGTCTGCTGGGGCCGCAGAATGGTCGCAGTAGGTTTGAACGCCACTCGAAAGACGATCGGTTCTCCGTTGGTGATACCGCCCTGGATACCTCCCGAATAATTGGTCTTAGTGGTCACTCTACCTTCGCGCATTTCGAAGAGATCGTTGTGTTCGCTCCCGGTCATCCGGCTTCCGGCAAACCCGGAACCAATTTCAAAACCTTTCGTTGCCGGCAGACTGAGCATTGCTTTGGCCAGGTCTGCTTCCAATTTATCGAACACTGGTTCGCCCAATCCGACCGGCACATTGCGTACCACGCATTCAATCACTCCGCCGACCGAATTGCCTTCCTTGCGCATCGTTTTGATCAACTCGAGCATCAGATCCGAGGCTTTCGGATCAGGACAACGAACAATCGATTGCTCAACCGCCTGGCTTTCTACCGTTTCCACATCGATCACCGCCTCCAGGTGGTGGACGCTTTTTACGTAGGCAACAATCTCCAGTGCCGGAACCGCCTCCGCTAAGACTTTCTTGGCGATAGCCCCCGCAGCAACGCGCCCAATCGTTTCACGCGCCGAAGCCCGACCTCCGCCTTGCCAGTTGCGAATGCCATATTTTGCCTCGTACGTGAAATCGGCATGAGAAGGACGGTAGGCCGACTGCATTTCTCGATACGCTTCCGGTCTCGCGTCCTCGTTTTTGACGAAGATCGAAATCGGAGTTCCAAGCGTTTTGCCTTCAAATACTCCGGAAAGAATTTCACAACGATCCTTTTCATCACGGGGCGTAACGATCTCACTTTGCCCCGGGCGACGACGGTCCAGCTCCCGTTGAATATCCTCTGGCGTAAGCGCAATCCGGGGCGGGCAACCATCAACCACTGCACCGACTCCCCCGCCGTGTGACTCACCCCAGGTCGCTACTCGGAAAAGAACGCCAAATTGTGAGGCCATTAATAACGCTAAATAGGAGGTGTTATATAAGGCCAAGCATCAGGTCGGGGCAAGCGATTGCTGAAGCCAGGATTTCCGTTCGGCACCGAGCCCGAGCGAAAAAATTGCTCTCTGCCGCTTTTAGTTTCAACCGCTAAAATCGATTGATACGTTGATGCGCCGTGAATGTTCATCACTTGGAGCTTTTCTTTTTTGTTGCTAAGCATGGAGGAATTAGTGCTGCCGTTCGTCACATTCCTTACGGTATCCAGCAGCCGGCAGTGAGTGGCCAGATTCTCCAACTGGAGGAATACCTCGGCCAGAAATTGTTTCAACGACGGCCATTTCTTTTGACGCCAGCCGGCGAAAGGCTCTTCCGGTTCATTCAGCCGTTTTTCGAAAATCTAGAATTGATTTCCGATGAACTCCGGGGTCAGGGCGGAAAGAAACTTCGGTTGGCCGCTTCGACTGCGCTGCTTAGAGAATACGGGCCAACGCTTTTGGGCCGTCTGCGGAAAAGAGTGCCCGAATTGAAGTTGGTATTGCGCGAGGCAGATCAATCGTTGGCGGAAGCCTTCCTTATGGCGCAGGAAGTCGACTTAGCAATCACCGAGCTTTATAACAAACCGCCCAGTGGCATTCGGACCGAAGTGCTATTGGAATTGCCGTTGGTCCTGCTTGTTCACTCCGCGAGCCCTCTGAAGAAACTTTCGGAAATATTGGATCAAAGGCCGATGCCCTTGATTTCCGTTCCGCCCAACTCTGCACTCGCCAAGACCTTTCAAGATGGCCTACGAAAGAGAGGAACCAGCTGGGAAATTGGTATTGAACTTTCCACGCTGGAAATGGTGCAGACCTACTGCGCTGCCGGTTACGGAATCGGATTATCGATTCTGGCACCGGGGATTCAGTACGGACCCGATCTGCGCGTGATCGGGCTTAGGGACTTTCCACTGCTGAAGATTGCCGCGTTCTGGCAAGAGCCATTACCTCCCGTACCGGCACTTTTTATGGAAGAAATCAAGAAGGAGGCCCTCAAACAAAGAGGAACATCCGGATGATCTCTTTCGGGCACGCGCGAATCGAGAATAACGCAAACATAACGCTTCGTTTGGTCAACCCTCCTGACATAGGGCTGACAGAGTCCCCTGCTACTCTGCCTCCAACAATCGACTCGCTGCACCGTTTGCAACCTGATCGGCTGCCGGAAAACACCCTATAAAGAGGATTTGCCATGAATGTCACTTTTACGCCTCGTTCTGCGAACGATCACTACCGCAATGCGGACCGATCTGCGCCGGTTGATTTTCTTCCGCCAGATAATCGCCGAACGACAGAAATCGATGAGGCCGCCAGGCAGGTCGAGTTGGAGCGGGCGATTCGAAAAGCCATCGCCCAGCTCAGACGTTCAGTTAGGTTGCCAAATCCCCTGGAGGATGGCCTCTATTCACCCATTTCCGGCCGGCGTGTATCCCCCTCTGTTGGAAGGTGCTTTGCCGGCCGGATTTCGCGCTGTCACCAGCGTAGCTAACGCAGTGCATCTCAAAAACCTCCGTATCCTACTTGCTTTGTCGTTTATCCCGTTCGTTGTTAAATAAACTTAAGCGGAAAAGAACGCTTCATTATGTCCACTGTAACAAACCTCACTGTCCCGAAATCCTTCCCGCCGTTTAACTTGGCCCGCCTGCTGCGCACAGTATTTCAACCCAAGGCGGGCGAGAGAGTAGCCATCCTCATCGATCTCGACGATCCGCACCAAGTCAAGGATTTTGGTTTTCTCAAAAATCCGAGTCTCACCATCCAGAAACATGCGTACGATGTTTTCTATCAGGGGCTAAGAAATAGTACTCTCAAAGAGTTGAATCTCACCGGAGGCGACTTTTTCGCATATAAGATCACCGGCGGCAGCAATCTCGATCTGCCTGCCCTGGCGGTCACTCCGGAGGGAAAAGAAGTCAGCCTGGAAAAAGATGTCTATCCCAGTTACAAGCTCATCCTTTGTATCTCGACGTACTCAGCAACTGCTCCCCTGACCGCGTTTGCCAAGCAATATGGTTTTCGCGGAGCCACCCTCCATGGCCTAAACGAAACCATCCTCAGTAGCGGCCTTGCGGTCGACTACGATGAGGTAAGTCGAAATGCAGAGAAGCTGCGGCTTGGGATGACTAAAGCCGATTGGGTTGAAATCGATTTTAGCTGTAACGGGGAGAAGCACACGCTTCGCCTGGACCTGGCGAAACAGGAAGCACAAAAAAGCCATGGCCTCTGCCGTGGCGGCCCAGATGTCGCCAATTTGCCGGCCGGCGAGATTTATTATGTCCCGACCGGTGCTTCTGGGAAATTCCCGCTCAAATATGAGGATGGTACGATCGGTCTGATGACCGTCGAAAATGGGCGAATCATTGCCGCTGAATTGATTCGGGGAAATGAACAGACAATCGAGGAGCACCGATCGAAGATTGCTACCGATCCGGCCACCGGAGAACTCGGTGAATTGGGCTTCGGCACCCAACTATTGCCGGTCTCGGGTCGTGATATTCAAGACGAAAAGATTTTAGGGACCTTGCACGTTGCTACCGGGCGCAGCGACCATCTGGGAGGCCACCTGACTCCGGATAAGTTCGCCAACAGCAAGAACGCAACTCACGATGATATCCTTTTTGCCCCGCACAAAACGCCGGAGATACAGGTCCCACAGGTTCGGATACATCGAAACGGAACCACCGAAATATTGATCGAGAACTTCCGACCGGCTCCGTATATGGCCAAGCTTCTGGCTTAAAGGGCGGTAGTCTGATGCCTCAGCCTCGGGGTAAACAAACGTGATTAGTGAAAAGTGAGCGGTGATTAGTGAATGCCTATCGGAAGGCGGAGCGATTAATCCCGATTCACCTCTCACTGATCCCTGAGCCAGCGGGAACTGGCTACTATTTGCTATTGGCTACCCGTCATTTCCGATGAACGTCTACGAGTCTGATGCGTTAGTTGATCAATATCTGCTGTTTCACTATGGAGAGGGGGAGGACCAACTTCCCTATCCGTTTGGTCCACACGATGCGCTCTTCTACCCGATCCGTTGCGTAACCGATTTCGTTCCGCTCATCGGCCGGGTGGATCGAGCGCTTGATCTAGGTTGTGCGGTTGGCCGCTCGACATTCGAACTCGCGCGAACCGTACCAGAGGTCATCGGGATCGACCTATCGCAGCGGTTTATCTCGGCGGCCTTGGAAATCCAAAGGACAGGACAAATTCGGTTCCGCCGGCACGAAGAAGGAACCGTCTACACCACAATTTTACGGCAACTTGATCCAGCAATCGATCGAACCCGATGTCGTTTCGAGGTGGGTGACGCGTTACATCTTCGTTCCGACCTCGGCACATTCGATTTCGTCCTGGCAGCAAATTTGATCGATCGCGTGAATTCTCCCAGCGCATTGCTCGCCATCTTCCGCCGAGTACTCAATCGCGGTGGCCATTTGCTTATTGCTTCGCCCTACACCTGGCTCTCGGAGTTTACGCCGCCTGAGGAATGGTTGGGAGCGAGAGAGTCATGGTCAGATACAACGACGTTGCAAGCGATCCAGGAACAACTAGGAAATGAATTTGAGCTGATCAGCTCAAAAGAGCTCCCATTTCTCATCCGAGAACATGTTCGCAAGTATCAATGGAGCGTCGCTCAATCTAGTCTGTGGAAAAAAAAAGCGTAGACGTGGCCGAATCGATCGATCCGGCCAGAGGAACGGCCATTAAATGTTGCCAGTGCCGATTCGTTCGACTGTAACGATATGCTCGCTATTGGTGGATTAGCGAGCACCCTATCGGGAGGCCCCTTGAGACAGCCAATCACTATTCATCATCTCACCGTTCTCTCTCTCTGAGGCTACAGCACTCAGTCACTTGATCGGCTCCAAGTTTACCGTTGTCCGCATCTTGTCATAGCCGACAATTATCGCTTCCAACACGTATGACCTTCCGGCGACCATATCTCGGGTGGAGATATTACCGACGAATTCAGAACGCTCATTCGGATTGATGATCACGTAACCAGGGTTCGGGTTGGCCGGTTGGTCATCTGACCATTGCACCAGCTTTTTGCCATTGGCATCCCGCAGGATGAAATCGTATTCGCGCCCGGTGTCGAAGATCAGATTCTGGGATTTCTTCGTTCGATTGATCAACTGAATACGCACTTCCAAGGAATGGGTGTCACTCAGTTTAATCGGGTTTGGACTCACCAGGACCCGCATCTCCAAACCATAGTTCATGGAACCGGTGATCGGACCAAACGGGCTATTCCTTTCCGATCGCGCCTTGGCAGGAACCTGATCCTTCTTTCCGTGTCCGGCAAAGGGAACCCAACGATAAAGCCCCTGCGACGAACAACCGGCCAGGCATAAGACCATCACGGTCCACAACTTCAGACGAAAATTCATCAGCACCGTTTAGCCAAACAGGTGGTTGGTTGCAAATCCTATCCATTCCTTTATCAATCGTGCATGCCGCCTGGAGCTTTCGCCCTCGCCCGTGTCCGCAATTACCGAAGTTTTGCGCGCTCGAGCTTCCATTTGGTACAGACGAATCAGGCAAAACTGCCCTTTTCCGCGGCTCTTCGGTGGGCCTGCAAGATTCTTGCTATTACATCTGGATATCTTTTGCTCACTCCAAGTTTGGTTCAGAGCCAACCGCCGATGCTCATTCTGCCTACCGAAAACCAAGGCCTGTTTCACGGCGATCCAGCCAGCTTCTACCAGTATGTGCAGCGTGATTTCGAAGGACAGGTAAGCCAAGCCTGGGAAGGAGGCCAGTACGGATTCGTGCGAAATCCGGTCCGATTCGGTTCCGCGATCATCTACACTCGTTTTCACGAAGGAATCGATATCCGCCCACTTAATCGAGACGCCAGAGGAGAGCCGACTGATGTGGTCCACGCCATTGCGCCAGGCAAAGTGGCTTACACAAATACAGTCGCCGGAAATTCCAACTATGGCAGATATGTTGTCGTCGAGCATTTGTTCGAGAACTGTCCTTACTACAGCCTTTACGCGCATCTTAGCGTCATCACCGTGAATCCCGGAGATCAGGTGGCACAGAATGCGCCGCTGGCGGTTATGGGTCATACCGGAGAAGGAATTGACCGGGAGCGAGCGCATCTTCACCTCGAGCTAAATTTGATGCTTAACGGCCATTTCACCGAATGGCAGAGCAAATATTTCCCGAAAGATATTAATCGCCACGGTCTCTACAATGGTATGAACCTGGCCGGGCTCGATATCGGCCGCTTCTATCTCCAATTGCAAAAGGATCCAACGCTCACAGTCGCTCAGTTTTTGCAGAGCGGAGAGCCTTGGTACCGGGTAATAGTGCCCCGCTCGCCACAAATGGATCTTCAGGAACGCTACCCTTGGCTCGTTCAGGGCAGTCAGACTGGGCAGTCTTGGGAACTTACTTTTGACCGTACGGGATTGCCGCTGCGGATCCGGGCAGTCGAGGAGTCCACCACTGAGCCAATATTGAGCTGGGTTCATCCTTCCACTTATCCTCAAAACTGGATGAGCAAAGGCCACATTCAAAATCGCGGCTCGGCCTCGCTATTGACAACTGAGGGCCGGCGCTTCATCGAACTCATCTGCCCGACCAACCCGCTGAAATGATCTACCGACTTCTGGCGCTCGTCTTTTGTTTGCTTGCGGCGTCGAACCACGCTTTTGCAGAATCGCAACTTAGCAGTGCGGTAACTCAGCTCGTCGTAGGGATCGCACCAAATTGGGACAGCATGACGGGAAAACTGCAGCGGTTGCAAAAGCTAAACGGCAGATGGGAACGAGTTGGTGCGCCAGCGGAGGTGCTCTTCGGCAAGTACGGATTGGCTTGGGGACGCGGCGAGATTGTTGGGCAGGGCGGCGGTCCAACTAAGGTCGAAAGAGACGATCGTGCGCCAGCCGGGATTTTCAAAATCGGCACTATTTACACGTATGACCAATCGCTCCCGAGCGGCTCTGAGTACCCGTTCCACACCGTCAAACCGGGAGACGGATGGGTCGATGATGTGAATAGTCCAAACTATAATCAGCATATTGAAGTCGACCCGAAGAACCCTCCCGCCTGGTACCAAAAGGCAAAGATGCGATTAGGGGATTTCGCTTATCGCTGGTTGATCGAAATCAGGCACAACTCCGATCCGCCGGTGCCGGGTTACGGAAGCGCCATCTTTTTCCACATTCGTCGTGGACCTGCCCGGCCGTCGGCTGGATGTACGACTATGGCGGAGCCGAATTTGGTGACACTCGTTCGATGGCTGCGAACAGCTGCTAACCCCCATTACGTCTGCCTTCCCCGAGCAGAGTATCTGGCGCGCTGGCAAGGATGGGCTTTACCGGATCCTGAAACGGTAGGACTATTTTGAAATCAGGATGAAAGAACATTTGAACTAGGTGCTTTTAGCAGTGACAACGGGAATTCAGCAAGCGAACGAGGAGCCACTCGGGTTCAGACCGGACAGCAGTCTCATCGTTGTCGGGCATGGTTCTACGATCAACCCGGATTCCAGTAGACCGACCTTCGCTCACGCCGACACTATCCGCCAAAAGGGCCTTTTCGCAGACGTACTGTGCGCCTTTTGGAAGGAAGAACCCAGTCTCAGAGAAGTGCTACGAATGGTCGAAACTGAAGAGGTGTATGTCGTTCCGCATTTTATCAGTGAGGGATACTTCACCCAAAAAGTCATACCACGAGAGATGGAACTAACCGGACCGATTACCCGGCGTGATAATAAAGTGATTAAATATTGCGAGCCGGTCGGGAATCATCCGCAAATGACCGATCTCATCTTACAGCGAGCCAACCGAACCGCTCCCTCCGTCGCACCTGAGCAGACCAGCCTCCTGATTGTCGGACATGGAACCGGGCTCAACGAGAACTCCGCTGTCGCTGTCAAAACTCAAGTCAAGAAAATCCGAGAGCGCCAAATCTATACCGAGGTGGGTGCAGCTTACATGGAGGAGGAACCGCTAGTTTCCAACTGGCCATCCCTGACGCACTATCCGTCCGTTGTCGTCGTGCCATTTTTTATTTCCGACGGTCTTCACAGTTATGAAGACATTCCGGTGCTCTTGGGCATTCACAGCGAATCGACGGGAGCAGCCAGCCAAGCGGAGATTTTCCGGCGAAATCCATACCTTCTTAATGGTCGTACTCTTTATTACGCCAGTGCAATTGGGACCGATCCGATGATGGCTGAGATCATTCTCGAAATGGTCCATCAGTTTGACCAAAAGCATCTCGCATCGGCGGTTAGCGATTGACATGATCCGCGATCGACTTCAGCGCATTCTTGCTATTGGTAGTTTGAATCTGGGAGAGATCAATGCGCGGCGCATCACCGATACTTCCTTTATCGTGCGCCACCGGCAAGATGCCGAACCTAGAGAAGGCCCCCCGCTTCGGATATACACCGAACCGGCGGCCGCCCGCGATCTAGCGCGGTTTGATCGAGAGGGACGATTTCGTCCGCTCAAAGGTGCGCCGACCTTGCCAGCTGGCTGGGAGCTTCGACTCGACTCGATCGATTCGCTAAAACTCGCTATCGACTACTTTTATCCAGGAGCGCTCGCTAGCTGGTTCGCCCGGGAAGACCGCCGAATCAATCCCGTCGATTTGCGGACTACTTTGAATCGGCAAACCGGCATGTATCGTGTCACGCAAAAATTGACTAACGCTGAGGCAGATGAATTGGCCGGGCGATTCTGCCGTTCCGACGGAGGTTGCTTGCGGACAATTTTGTGGACGATCGCCGGAAAACGTCCAGACGGAAATCTGCCGGAAACAAAATTCGCGATCAGCGACGATCAGCTTGGGAAGGACAACCCGGCACTCCCGTTTCTTTGTCTCGAAGCTTGCAATCTCTTTGTTGCGGAAGCCCGAGAGACCGTCAAACAACGCTCAACATGACCGCATATCGGTGCCGGAATTTGGTGACAATGGACTCCGGCGAATTTGTGGACGGAGCATTTGTGGTCGATGAGAATCTCTTCCGATCGGTGGGAAAAGCGGCCGACGTGCTGCCCCATCATCACGGCGAGGTAATCGATCTCGGAGACGTGATTGTGTTGCCTGGGCTAATCAACGCTCACTGTCACCTCGAATATAGCCTCTTACGAGGCGTGATCTTGCCATCGCGGAACTTTCCGCAATGGATTGGACGCATCAACGCCCTTAAACGCTCGCTCACCGACATCGACTATGTCAGCGGGATCGAGCAGGGATTCCACGAGTTGCGGCGGTACGGGGTGACAACGGTCCTCAATATCTTGTCGGCACCGCAGGTGATGCCCTTGCTGTCCCCGCCGCCCATTCGTTCATGGTTCTGTCTCGAATTAATCGACGTTCGTCCTCGACCTTGGATAGACGACTACGCATTTGGATCCTGGTTGTTTTTTGAGCCGCCAAAGTCCTGGCTCGGCGGCTTCGGCCTGAGCCCGCATGCTCCCTATACCACCTCCGCCGAGCTCTATCGTCTCAGCAACGCGTATGCACAAAGCTTACAAATGCCGTTGACGACTCACGTCTCGGAGTCGTCGGCCGAATATGAAATGTTTGCCTTAGGACGAGGAGAGCTTTTCGATTTTCTCCAGAAAATGGGACGAAAAATGGATGACTGCGGAGCGATGTCACCCCTGCGATATCTACTTTCGTCCAACCTGATCGGTAAACATTGCGTCATCGTTCATGCCAACGAGTTGGACCAAGCCGACTTTGCCTTGCTGGCCAAGCCCGAGTGGCGAAGTCTCTCCATTGTGCATTGCCCGAAAAGTCACCGTTTTCTTCATCATAATCGTTTTTCAATGGAGAAACTCTGCGAAATCGGATTAAACGTCTGCATCGGCACCGATAGTCTTGCGAGCAATGACTCCCTCAATCTCTTCTCCGAAATGCGCACGGCCCATCGAAATCACCCTTCTTTGACCTCGCTCGATCTCGTCAAGATGGTGACGGTAAATCCGGCCAAAGCCTTGCAACAAGACAACAGACTCGGAAGAATTGCTCCCGGTTATCTCGCCGATGCAATCGCGATTCCGTATTCTGGTGGCGCCGGGATGGTCCATGACGCAATTGTGGAGAATCGAAACTCGATCGAATGGATGATCATCGACGGAAAATTGGTAAAATAACGGCCCTCGTACTGGCCTGCACGACCACCCCGTTGTTTGGGCAAACACTCAACGTCGTCGCTCAGAGCGCCGCGGTAGTAGACTCGTACAGCGGCGATTTTCTGTTCGCTAAGAACGAGAATGCCAAACAGTATCCAGCCAGCTCTACTAAAATCCTGACCGCCCTCATTGTGATCGAATCGGGCGACCTGGATCACCTCGTAACCGTCGATCTCGCAGATACCAAGGTGGAGCCTAGTAGCCTTGGTTTGAAACCAGGCGAGCAATACACGCGTCGCCAATTATTATTTGGACTCCTGCTGAAAAGCGCTAACGACGTTGCTATGGCATTGGCACGCGACAATGCCGGCTCGGTCTCAGCGTTTGCGGAGAAAATGAATCTGCGAGCCGCACAGCTTGGCGCAACGTTCAGCCATTTTGCTAACCCTCATGGTCTGCACGATCCAAACCATTATACAACGGCCCACGACCTCGTTCTGATTGGCCGAGCGGCTATGCAGCAGCCGCTGTTTCGTGAGATCGTATCAACCGTATACTACACCTGGAGAGCTCCGTCCGGTCAGATCGATCAACTCAGGAATCACAACCGATTACTCCGCCATTTCGCCGGCTGTAACGGTTTAAAAACAGGCTATACTCGGATAGCTCAGCAGGTCCTGGTGAGCTCTGCGCTACGTGGCGGGCATGAAGTAATCTCGGTGGTTCTTCACACCGATAAGCCAGGGATTTGGGATGATAGCAAGGCATTGCTTAGCTACGGACTTATCAAGCTGGGATGTCCGGCCGAAGCAATTGTTGACACTACCGACCGGACCGAGGAGCCGGCATCCTCCGACGAAGGACACTGAGCATTTAGAAACACAGAGTCCTACAGTTGCGACCAAAAAGGGCGTTTGGGCTGGTCCAATGGCGCAATTCTCGCAATTCGGAGGTTTTCCAGCTTAAGTATTTACAATTATCATAATTTATATAGAAACGGCGGGTACATAGATGGCTAAAATTCTTATCATCGATGATGAACCGGCAATGGTTGAGGTTATTTCCAATCTTTGCCGAGATCGCGGACATCAGGCTTTCCCATTTAGTTCTTCTGAGTCTGCTTTGGACGCCCTTCCCAGAATCGACCCCCACCTAGTGATCGTTGATGTGAAAATGGAGAGAGTCGGCGGTTTCGACGTTCTACGTGAATGCAGAGAGCGCTTTCCAAATATGACCGTGATCATGATCACAGCATACGCATCGGTCGAGACCGCGGTCGAGGCCATGAAAATGGGTGCGTACGATTATATCACTAAGCCGTTCAAAGTGGATGAACTCCAGCTTTGTGTACAGCGGGCTTTGGACTATCAGGCCACCCTTCGGGAGAATAGCCAGCAAAAGAGGGAAATCCGGGACCGCTACAAATTTGAGAATCTGGTCGGCACTAGTGCACGGATGCAAGAGATCTACAAACTGATTGGAAAGGTCGCCGACACCGACAGCACTATTCTGATCCAGGGTGAGGTTGGGACCGGCAAAGAACTGGTAGCTCGTGCGTTGCACTATAACAGCTCCCGCCAACATCTCCCTTTCGTAACTGTGAATTGTAGCGCCCTTCCCGATAGCATGCTCGAGTCGGAGCTGTTCGGCCATAAAAAAGGCGCCTTTGCCGGCGCGGTGATAGATAAGATTGGTCTTTTTGAGGAAGCAAACCATGGGACGCTGTTTTTTGATGAAATCAATTCCATGTCGCTGCAGCTCCAGACCAAGCTGCTTCGCGTCCTGCAAGAGCGTCAGATTCGACGGGTAGGAGATAATCGCAACATTCCGATTAACGTTCGGGCAATTGCTGCCTCGGTTGAACCACTAAAAAATAAGATTAGGGGCGGGGGATTTCGCGAAGATCTTTATTATCGTTTGGCAGTCATTCCAATCGAAATCCCGCCGCTCCGAGAGCGGATTGAAGACATTCCCCTGCTCGCTCAATATTTTCTGCAGCGTTATGCACTGCAAAGCGTAACTGAGCAGAAAAAAATTGACCCCAAGGCTCTCGAACAATTGATGCGCTACGGTTGGCCAGGCAACGTTCGCGAACTGGAAAACGTGATCGAAAGGGCGAGCGCTCTCTGTGAGGGCGGTATCATCAAGTCGGAAGATCTGCCTGCCCCGGTGCTTTACGATCGCGATTCGTTCGAAACGATTTCGGAGGCAGATTGGCAGGTGGGACAACCGCTCGACAATTTTGTCCGCGCACAGGAACGAAAATATATTGAACTCACTTTGAAATTCAATCAGGGCTCCCGGGAAAAGACAGCCAGTATGCTCGGAATCAGCATCGCTACCCTCTATCGCAAGCTAGATCTGAAACACCATAGGGCGTAGCGAATCCTCCGATCGCTATCCCCGGACAAATTGCGACTCGCAAAGGGATAAGGCCAGGGAGCGCGTCCCTGATTGGCAGGGCGAAAAGCCGACTACGCAGAGCGTCAAAGCGCAGCGAAGGCCAGGATATCGCTGCGGGATTAGGCTATCGCCCTATCGGTCGGGAGCGACGCCTGATCTTTCGGCGAAGCGACAGCTTCCATCCGGTTGGCAGCGAGCTCGCACGATTAAGCCGAAAGAGTCCTATTTCGCACTATTTCCAAACTTCCTTTATGGTGCCCTTGCAGTTTTTGTGCCAATCTTTTACTGTCCGTTTTCTTTATGGCTGGACCAGGCATGCAACAGATCCAAGGGCTTGCGATGCAACAGGTGCTCGCACCCCAGTTGCAGCAGAGTCTCCAAATTCTCCAAGCTCCGACCCTTGAGCTTCGTAATCTCATTCAACAGGAGCTGCAGACTAATCCTGTATTGGAAGAAGAAGCTGGCATTTACGAAAGCGAAGACCGCGCCTCCGAAGACGCCGATTTCCAGGAAGAATTTGAGAAGTTGGCCAAACTTGATGAGGAGTGGCGAGATTTCATGTCACAGAGCGTGAGCTATTCGTCGCGAAATCAAGAAGATGAAGAGCGGCGACAGTTTTTTCTCGACTCGATTGCAAACCAAGAAACCCTTCAGCAGCACTTGCTTGAGCAGTTGAACACGGCTGACGTTACCAAAGCGGACCAGGAAGCCGCAGAACTAGTCATCGGTAACATCGACGATCTGGGGTTTCTGTCGCTCAGCGTTGAAGAGATTGGAGCGACTTCAGGGCAACCGATTGACCGACTGCAATCGATGCTCGACCTCGTCCAAACATTTCATCCCGTCGGGGTTGGCGCTCGGGATCTACGCGATTGCTTGCTTATCCAATTACGCCGGCTTGGCAAAGAGCAGAGCGTGGAATATCAAATTGTCGAGGAATACTTGGATGAACTGGGGAAAAAGAAATTCCCCGACATCGCGAGAAAGCTGGGGGTGACCGTAGATCAAGTCCAGCAGTCAGCCAACTTCATTGCTACGCTCGATCCCAAGCCAGGCCAGATTTTTTCTCCGGAACCGAATAGTTACGTCCTTCCCGACGTAATGGTGGAAAAGATAGCAGACGACTATGTGGTCTCGCTCACCGGGGACCAAATCCCGCATCTTCGAATCAATAACACCTATAAAGAGCTAATGGCACAGGGGCGAAATGGTTCAGAGGTTCGCGATTACATTCGCGAGAAGATTCGTAGCGGAAAATTTCTGATAAAAAGTATCCATCAACGACAGCAAACCATCCTGAATATTGCGATCGAGATTGTGAAACGGCAGCGCGAGTTTCTCGATGAAGGCACTGCCTTTCTTAAGCCGATGACCATGGTACAGATCGCCGACGCAGTCGGCGTTCACGAGACAACTGTCAGTCGCGCCATATCGGGTAAGTACATGGCTACGCCCCAAGGTGTATTTGAAATGAAGTTTTTCTTCACTCCAGGGTACCAGACTTCGGAAGGCGTTGCTCTCAGTAATACCAGTGTAAAAGAAGCAATTGCCGATCTCGTGCGCGGCGAACATCCTCGAGATCCGTTGAGTGATAAAGAGATCGTCGAAATTCTATCCGAACGCGGTATTCCAATTGCGCGAAGAACTGTTGCGAAGTATCGGGCAGAACTAAACATTCTGCCAAGCAATCTTCGAAAACAATTTTGAGTGCGATCTACACTATTCCTGCTCTGGGCCAACGTCGCGTTGGCAACGTTAGCAAACGGCAAACCGTTCCATTTTCCTCAGGATACCTTCTCCTTCTCGAATCAGCTCTATCTCGATTACCAGACAACTCGAAAGGGAGACATTCGAGTTCAGCGTCGAGCAGATGGGAAAACCCCTGATTACTCCCGCCACTGTTTCGTTCTGATCCGCTCAGTATTACAGTTCCAACGTTTCGCCGAATTTCGACCGGATCTGCCCGCGCTGACAGAGGACGAATATCGTTCGCGGGTTCAAGAACTTGTTCGGATTTCAGCCTGGAGCAATGGCCCCGCAAACAGGGTTCAGTTTCCTGGTTATTCCGACCTCTATAGCTTTTCTGGTGCCCACGCCTTGATGCTGCAAAGATCCCTGGGCATCTGGTGGCCCTCATATTGGCGCGTTGGCAATTGGCGGATTGTGTTTCCAGTCCCTCGCTCTGGCCAGGAGCGGCTGGCACATTGGCTACAAAACCGCCTCGATACCGGCAACGTCGAGGCCGTTTACATCACTAGAATGAAGCCGATCAACCATTGTCTGGTCGCTTATGCCTATGCGAAACAGTCAAACGGTGATCTGCTTTTCTTCGTTTATGATGTGAACCAACCGGGAAAGAAAGTTCATCTCCGGTATCAAATCGCGAATCGAAGCTTCTACTATGACCGTACTCCATACTACCCAGGCGGCTTGGTTAGCGTGATGAAATTGTATGTGTCGCCGCTTTTTTAAAGACGGGAGAGCGGATTTTCGATAGACCCGACCACAATAGCCGCTATTGTCCGGTTTTCGGCTTTGAAGGGCCACTTCTTGCAAAAATCTGTCCCTTAAGTCGCAATTTAGCGCGATTTTGACACGCAAAAACGCGATTAATACCGCAAAAACTGTAGTCTGTGGCAAATTCCAGAAGATTTTGCGCGAGTGCCATGTTAGTCTAAACGCGCTTTTTCACCATGGCTTTCTTTTCTTGGTTGAAGTCCAAATCGGGAAATCCGGGACGAGATGACCCCGAAAAACATCCGGCTGCGAAACCCGCTGAGGAATCTATTCCCCTCCGGCAAAACGTTCAGCGATTTCGCGAAACGGTTCCTCAAGGTGCTCGAACAGTCCCCGGATCTTCTACATTCAAGCGACCGGTAAGAGCTACAATTGACATCCCGTTGCAGACGCTTTGGCAATCGCTACCCCAGGGTGTCGCGCAAGAAAATCCCTCGCTCGATCCGAAGCGCCGAATTCAAATTCCTCGCAAAGAGGTACGAATCAACGATAAGGATCACACTGGGATGGTGAGTCTTTTTGTGTTGCACGCGGTGTGCCCGGACATCTTCGTATCTCCTCTGCCCTCCCTTTATGATCGGTCGGTAAAATTTCCCCTACCAGCGTGGGAGCGGCTGCGAAATGTCGAGGTGCTCGAGGTCAAAGCGGCTCCAGTTCCTCTTCCGGAACCGGTGGAACCTCAACCCGATCATGCCATTGTTGAAAACCCCGATTTGCCCGTGCAGAAGTCAAAAGAACAGACACATCAGCATCAGACGGACGAAGGCGAGAACTTGAGCGACAAGCGTCAGGAGCCTGCGGCGACGAACGGTGAGACGCAGCCACCAGAAACTCATTCCAATGGAACCGAGCGCAGCCAGAGTATTCGGATTTCGCTATCGCCGATTTTGCGGCATTTGCCTCCCGAGCTTAATCATACGGCCCTTCACAATGCCGCCGGATCAAACTGCGAGATCGAACTCCCTCTTGAGTTGATCCAGCCGCAGCTACCGAATGGCCGGGTAACCGTCGCACTCTCGGTTTTGCTAGAGGCACTGCCAGAGACCGTCCGAAATGCATTTGGTGAAGTAGACCAATCGATCCAGGTACCAATCCCGCTCAAAGAGATCTTCCGGCATCTTCCCGGCGACGCACTGCCACTGCGCGCCGATCAGGAAGTGGAAGAACTTCGCGAACCGATCGACACGCCGTTTACCACCAACGCGAGGGAAGACGCTGAGAGATTCCGAAATGTCCCCGGCACCGCCGAGGTGCCGGAAAAGGAGTCCGCCCACCCGGAAATCGGCGACTCTGCCAAAAACGAGAAGATCGGAGCGCCGTCAGGCACTCGTGAACCAGAGATACCAGCCGTTGCCGCCAAAACGGAGCCCGACTTTTCTCGGCTGCAAACGGTTTTTTTGACCGACGAACCCTTAGATTTGCCGAGCATCATCGGGAAAATCTCAGTTTTGCCCGGCCTGCAAACTGCGCTCCTGCACACTGCCGATGGACGCCAACTTACCGGAGCGATGGGTGACGAGCAATTCGAGCGTGCTGCGCTAACTCTACTGCCGGCGCTTTTTGGGGAGGTCAAAACCAAATTGGATGAGCGAGAGTGTACCGGACTCGAGACACTCACTTTCTGCTGGCGCCAGGAACAAATAAGTATTTTCTCCGACGGACGGCTTTGTTTATCGGTCCGGCACAGTCGTCGCCCGTTTAAGCCGGGAGTTCGCGAAAAGCTGTCATTGATTTTCTCACGCTTAGCTGAAGCTTTATCGTCATCCGAGATCTAACTCGTCCATGCCGATCATCAACTACGCGAGCAAAGAAATCCAATTCAAGGTAGTCTACTACGGACCGGCTCTTTGCGGGAAGACGACCAACCTCCAGTACATCCATTCGCGAATCTCGCCGAATTATCGTGGCGATCTGATCTCTTTGGCAACCGCCGCCGATCGAACTCTCTTTTTCGATTTTCTGCCGGTGAATGCGGTCGTGCTACAGGGTTTCAAAACAAAATTCCAATTGTACACTGTCCCTGGACAAGTGATTTATAACACCACTCGACAGCTAGTTCTCCGTAGTGTGGACGGCGTGGTCTTCGTGGCGGATTCACAGTGGGATAAAATGCAGGAAAATGTTGAGAGTTTTCGGAACCTTGAAGAGAACCTGGGCCGGCAGCATCTAAAGTTGGATGAGCTGCCTTACGCGCTGCAATATAATAAGCGGGACCTAACTGAGGTTGCTCCGATCAGCTATCTAGAGTTCCTCTTGAACAACCGCAAACGACGGGTCCGATATTTTGAAGCCGTCGCGGCTACCGGCTTTAATGTTTTTGCCGCACTGGATGTAGTTTCGCAGCTTTTGTTGCACAAATTCAATCGAGAGCACCCCACCCTCAAGCCGATGCCGTCTCGAGCCTTTCAGGCCGAATAGCAAATAACAAATCGCAGATACTTCGGATGCGATTATTAAGCGATGCCCGGTAAGAGGGTCGTCTCGCCAGTACCAACGAAGATAGCTCGGCCCTGGAATCGCCAGAGTATCCGCTATTGGCTATCTGTTATTCGGCCCGAATGGCCGTAGGTGTTGCGCTCTGCCGCAGGCTTGCGTATAAGTCCCGGATGGTCGACTACATGCAAAAGGGTGGTCCGCTGATGTGGCTCATCCTTCTCTGTAGCGTTGTAGCCGTCGCGGTGTTCGTTGAACGTCTCCTGTACTATCATCGCGCCAGCATCAACGTTGAGGAGCTTCTCCAAGGATTGTCGAACTTAATCCGGAGCCGGAATTTCGCTGAAGCGCGCGTCGAGTGTCAGGCTTCGCTCATTCCAGTCACGCGAGTAATTCAGGCCGCCTTGAATCGTCCACATTTTCCCC
The DNA here is from genome assembly GCA_041167675.1 of Verrucomicrobiota bacterium. Classification (GTDB taxonomy): domain Bacteria; phylum Verrucomicrobiota; class Verrucomicrobiia; order Chthoniobacterales; family JAFAMB01; genus DASTDH01. Next base: position 7,219 of record JBEEIB010000107.1, on the reverse strand, counting down.
GCTCGGAGCTCAGAGAAATCGTGCAGGAGGCAGCCCAACTGGAAGTCCCGCGACTGGAGCGCAATCTGGGAATTCTCGTTGCGATCGGATATATCTGTCCTCTGGTCGGACTACTGGGGACGGTGACCGGTCTGATTCAAGCTTTCGTCCAGCTTTCAGCAAACAATGGCTATGCCACATTGGCCGAGATTTCCGGAGGTATTTACCAAAGTCTTTTGACCACGGCGGGAGGTTTAGCGGTCGCTATTCCGGCGATTCTCGGCTACTGCCATCTTTCGGCTCGGCTTAATCACTTAATTCATGATATGGAGCGGGCCGGAATTGAGGTGGTAAATCTGCTCACTGACTCGGAAGAACGTTCCTCGATTATTGAATTTGATGCAGCGTCGAAAGCCGCGGGCGAGCAGAGATGAAACTGGAAAGGTCGGTTCGTCTAAATCCCTACCTGCTTTTCATTGTTCCGTTGATGGATCTCGTTCTGTTGTTCCTTCTTCTCTTCATCGTCAGTTCTACCTTCCTGGTGAATCCCGGAATCAGTATTAATCTCCCCTCCTCGAAATTTACGCTCGGCCCGGAACGAAATCCGTTGATCGTCGCAATCACGGCAAATCCGATTCCATCCATTTTCTTTCGAGATCGACAGGTTTCACTCGAGGAACTGAGTCGTGAATTCGATCAGGACCGGGCAACCGACCGATCGATCATCATCCGCGCAGACCGAATGGCTCCCCAAGGCGCAGTAGTCGAGGTCATGAACCTTTGTCTTGACCATGGCTATTCCGTTGCTTTGGCGACTTCTCCGCAAGGCCCTTGAAGAACAACGATGTCCTTTTGTCCCGGCGCCTAATTTTTGATTGGACGCCCCCCCGATTCAATCAGCCGCTCATTGGATTCCTGGCGGCTTCATTGCTCGTCCATTTCGCGGCATTCTATCTTTTCCACATCGTCTATCCAACGACCAGTTCTTTGCTGCCGGCTGCCGCCCGAATCTCCGTTCTTAATCCGAAGAATCCGGACGATCACCGCATCCTTGATTGGGCCGAGTTGCACGACCCGTCGGCTTTGACTATGCCAAAATTTCGGAACGATCTGGTCCCCGACTTGGTACCCCGATATCGTCCCAGCTTTTCCACGACCTCTCCTAGCCCTCTGCCTGAGCCTCAACCCACTATCCCGCTGCAAACATCGAGCCCATCACTTTTTTCCGCAGAAGCTCTTTTTCCCCTTCGGAAAAAACCGGTAATTGGTCCGACCGAACAACCTTTTGTGACTCAATTAGAATTCGGCCACAATCTGCAGAATCGGCACCCGATGTTTTCTGGCTCTCTGCCCAGTGCATCGGAAGTACTGGAACCAACCAAGTTTTTTGTTGGGGTAAACCGAAAAGGAAAAGTCGAATATCTTTTTCTGTGGCAGACGTCCGGAAATGATCGTCGTGATTCGGAGGCAGAACGATTTCTTCGGCAGATTCAGTTTGAAATCGGTCCTGCTACCGCTTGGGATCTGGTGAAGTTTCGCTGGGGCACCAGCACGCCATGAGTGGCAGGTCGCATTTCAATTGCAATTTTCTAGATCCGCACCTTGCCGCCGAGGCATCTCATTCCAAAATTAATCGTACTTTCACCTCCTAGAGCGATGATCCGCGTTGAGCTACCGATAATAGTTCTTATTTATTTTTTCGTTCTGCTGGCGGCCCTCCTATCGCTCTCAATTCTTTACGAATGGCGTAACCAAAAACGCAAAAAAGAAGTCTTGCGTTACCGGGTTCACTGCACGATCTGTGCCTCTATTTTCGAAGACAAGACCGAGGCCGAGCTTATCCGGTGCCCGCGTTGCGGTAGTCTAAACGAGCGACAAAAAACTGGAGGACTTTAATTATATGGCGATGTTCATCGGCCGCAATCGAAAGGCCCGGGTGACCTACGGCTTCGACGAGATTGCGCTAGTCCCTGGGAATGTCACCATCAATCCCAACGAAGTTGACATTACCTTTGAGATACCCAATTCCGGTGGAAGTCCGGTCGGACTCGCGATTCCGATTTTGGCCAGTGCGATGGACGGCGTAGTCGATGTCCAGTTTGCCGGTGAGATGGGCAAATTAGGGGGACTGGCGGTTCTTAATCTTGAAGGCATCCAAACCAGATACGAGGACCCGGAGGAAGTGCTCCTAAAAGTCCTGGATGCTGACAAAGAGCATGTGACTGCTTTGTTGCAGAAGATCTACCAGGAACCGGTTCAGGAAGACCTGATTGCAGCTCGCATCGAAGAAATAAAAGGATTTGGGATTCCTGCAGCCGTGAGTTCCATTCCGCAAAAAGCGGAGCGTTACGGGCACATTGCCCAAGAAGCCGGTGTCGACGTGTTTGTTGTCCAGAGTACGGTATCTACGGTGAGACACATATCGACTGAGTATCGGTCGCTTGATCTCAAGCAGTTCTGCCGCGGCATGCGTTGTCCCGTGATCGTTGGCAACACCGTAGGTTACGAAGTAACGCTAGAAATCATGGAATGCGGTGTGGCTGGAGTTCTCGTCGGTGTTGGGCCAGGTGCTGCCTGCACTTCGCGCGGTGTGCTCGGGCTAGGTGTTCCCCAAGTAACGGCTACGGTCGATTGCGCCGCCGCCCGCGATTACCATTTTAAGAAGAGCGGCAAATATGTGCCAATCATTACGGATGGTGGTATGAGCAAGGGAGGCGACGTCTGTAAGGCACTCGCGTGCGGCTCTGATGCGGTAATGATAGGTAGCGCCTTTGCCAAAGCAATCGAAGCACCGGGCAAAGGATATCACTGGGGGATGGCTACTCCTCATGCCAACTTGCCCAGAGGAACTCGAATTCGGGTGGGAACAACCGGACCTCTGAAGCAAATCTTGTTTGGACCGGCCGAAGTTGATGACGGAAGTCAAAACCTCGTCGGCGCAATTACCACCTGTATGGGGAACGTTGGCGCAGCCAATCTCCGCGAATTCCAAGAGACCGAAATTATCATTGCTCCTTCAATCCGTACCGAAGGGAAACTCTTTCAACAGGCTCAAATGGTCGGTATGGGCTCGCGAAATACTTAGTTTTTTCTGGTGTCCAAACGAAGAGCGCAAAATAACTCCGTTCCGCAGATCCGATGAGCAATCGACGTGTTGTAGTAACCGGTATTGGCTTAGTTACGCCGATCGGGAGCGATTTAAAAACTTTCTGGGAGAATGTGGTGAATGGAAAAAGCGGCATTCGACGCATCACTCAATTCGATTCTTCGATTTTCCCATGCAACATTGCTGGTGAAGTACCGGAGTTCGTGCCCGCAGCTTATCTCTCGAATCCGAAGGACGTCCGCCGTACAGACCGATTCGCCCAATTCGCGCTCGCCTCTGCGAAATTGGCCTTGGAGAATAGCGGACTTGACCTCGATAAGGTGGAGAAGACCCGAGTCGGTGTTTTAGTCGGAAGCGGAATCGGCGGTTTGAAATCGCTGGAAGATCAGCACTCAACGTTCCTAGCGAAGGGACCGGGTCGCGTTTCCCCGTTCATGGTTCCGATGATGATCGTCAACATGGCAAGTGGTCTTATCGCAATGGAGTACGGGTTTGAAGGTCCCAATTACTCTATCGTTACGGCCTGCGCCACCGGCAGCAATTCGATTGGAGAAGCTTGGCGAATGATTCGAGACGATGAGGCCGAGGTTTTTCTCGCTGGAGGATGCGAGGCGGTAATCAACAATCTGGGAGTTGGCGGTTTCTGTGCGATGCGCGCGATGAGTACTCGCAACGATGAGCCCGAGCGAGCCTCTCGTCCCTTTGACCGCGATCGAGACGGCTTCGTGATGGGTGAAGGTGGCGGTATTCTTATCTTGGAAGAGTACGAACACGCGAAGGCTCGAGGGGCGGAGATTTACTGCGAATTGGCAGGCTACGGTCTCACCTGCGACGCCTATCACATGACCGCACCGAAGCCGGATGGCTTGCCGGTGGCTCGAGCGATGAAAATTGCCGCCCAGCGCGCCGCGGTAAACGTCGAAGCCATCGATTATATCAACGCCCACGCGACTTCAACCCAGGTCGGCGACGTATGCGAAACGAATGCCATTAAAATGTTTGCCGGTGACCACGCTCGAAATGGGCTTCTGGTTAGCTCCACGAAGTCGATGATCGGACATCTGCTCGGTGGAGCAGGAAGCGTGGAAAGCGCGGTGTGCATTTTAGCGATGAAGCATGGAGTGGTACCGCCCACTATTAACCTCGAAAATCGGGACCCAGAGTGCGATCTCGATTACGTGCCGAACGTCGCCCGCGAAAAAAAGGTCAGGGTCGCCCTGAATAATTCATTTGGTTTTGGCGGGCACAACGCAACCCTCGCCTTTAAGGCGCTGTAGGCTCAATTTATCAAGGCGTGTCGGCTCCTCGGCCGACAAATCGGCTTTCTGGGCGGATCCCTGTTAGGCCTAATGGCGAACAACTTCTTCCTCGAGTAGACTCGCCGGAACGTCTTCCTGGCTAAAAATCTAATGACATATCCAGGATTTTGCGGTCGCGGAGCGACGCGCCCTACCAGCACCACGCGATGAACCGTCCCGTTCTCCTGCTGATTCTTACCGCCGTCCTCTGGTCGCTCGGCGGCGTGCTCATCAAATCAATTGAATGGAATCCCTTGGCAGTTTCGGGCGGCCGAAGTGCGATCGCCGTCATCGTCCTCGGAACTTTCTTCCCGGCTCTCTGGCGGAAGATCTCGTGGCGGACGCTACCCGGAGCTCTCGCTTACACGGCGACCGTCACGATGTTCGTTTTTGCGACGAAACTGACGACCGCCGCGAATGCGATTTTTCTTCAGTACACAGCTCCGATCTACATTGCATTGTTCGGACCGTGGCTGTTGCAAGAACGCGCTAGCAAACTCGACTGGATCCTGATTTCGCTCGGGCTTGGAGGAATTCTGCTCTTTTTCTTTGATCAACTCAGTTTCAGAGGAACTCTGGGAGTCGTTCTAGCACTCACGAGCGGCGTGTCGTACGGCTTTTTGGCAATCGCGCTGCGGCGGGAGCGGGATGGTTCGCCGGAAGCTGTCGTCTTGCTGGGTAACTTGCTTACCGTCATTATCGCAGCACCCGCCATGTTCCCGCTCGAAAACTTGAACCGCAATCTTCCCTGGCTGCTGGCTCTCGGCATTATCCAGCTCACTATCCCATACCTCACCTATTCCGCAGCGATCCGGCATGTTCGCGCTCTTGACGCAGCCATTATCAGCTTTATCGAGCCGATTTTGAATCCAATATGGGTGCTAATCGTCATGCACGAGCACGCTTCCTTCTGGACACTAGCCGGTGGTGCGATCGTTCTTTCCACCTCGTTAATCCGCAGTATCTTTGCCTCGAAAACAGGAAAAAGCTCAATCGGACCGGCGCTTTCAGAAGTTCACAATTCTGAACTGTGAGCCCAAGAATCGCAGCGATCGATACGGTAGATTCTCAATTACAAGTCGCTTTCTTCTATCAGCCGCCGCTCGTCACCTGTTCCTCATCGTTCTTCGCGAGGTTTTGCATCGGAGCGAAATCTTCCGTTTGGTCAATTCTTCCGTAATCAACTGTCCACTGCCGTTCCTCATTCTCCGCATAAATTTCAACGAACCGTCGATTCCACTCGAATTGATCGTGGTTGTAGTCGCCGCCGCTTTGAACCGGAGCTGGGATAACCGTGTCTACGGCGACAATAGACACGATGATCCGGACGTCCCATCGTTGAAAATCTTGTGCGGTCATTCCGTAAAGCGGACTCGTTTCATCCATCCGGTGACGCAAGGTTAAGACTGCGGGAAACGCGATCAAATGATCGAAAGTCAGTTTAAGCGGGAAAAAACGCCGAATCTCTTCTCCCTCGACCGTGATATCGCTTCGCACCAGAATCATATGGAAGTGGGCTTCGACCATTGCTTGATGCCGTAAGTTAGCAACCCGAACCATCAGGGTTGGCACTCCATCGAATGGGCATATGACCGCGCTTTTGCTGAAATGGATTCTCGCAGTGGGGCGAGAAAACCGTACAAAGATCACGCCGGTGATTACCGCCAAACCAAACATCCCCAACATAATCTCAAGCGTCGCGATCACATGTCCATAGAGGGAGACCGGGTACATGTGGCCGTAGCCAACGGTGGCCAAGGTTTCCACGCTAAAGAAGAACGCGTCGGAAAATGAGCCGGGAGACATCTCGGCGATCGAGTTCGGTCCCAGCAGATAGAATACTGCAAATACAATGTTGATAGCGACGTAAACGGAAAAAACGAAGGCGGCAAATCCCGGCCAGCTCAGGGTCAGGACTACATGATAGGCGTCACGCCAATCGAATTTCTTCGCATTGAGTTTGACAAACTCGAAGTTTCCAGCCCGGACTGTGATCTGGCGCGGCTTTCTCTTCATGGGGAGTAGATCAGAGAAGCATGCTTTATTGAGTGTTTTTCGGCAAGGATACACAGCAACAGACCGCTCTCCCGAAGTGACGCGAGTCGACCTGCGGACGGAAACTGTTCATTGACGATTTTCATCGGGCCGGAGAAACTTCCTCCCATGCCGGAGCAGGAGTTACCGATCAGCGCGGATATCTCGCTCAAGCCCTCTGCGAACCTCCCTCCGGATTTTCACTCGATCGGTGAGAACCGATTGATTTCATTGATCAGCAATCACTCCGCGGAGTCCGATGTTTGGCTCGGTGAGCGGACAAATGGTGAACGAGTCGCGGTCAAGATTTATCGGTACGGCCGAATTCCGGGTCTGGTTGAAGAGAGCCAGAAATGCGCCCTCAACCATCCTCATCTTGTGCCGGTGATCGAGGGTGGAGAGGTCCAAGGCCGGTACTTTGAGGTAAGTCCCTTTATTTCGGGAGGGACTTTGGCCAATTTAATCCAACGCCGAGGAAGGCTACCCGAGGAGGAGGTCGAAGCCATCCTCAACCAGCTTTCCGCTGTGATTCATTATTTACACAGCCAGCATGTGTTGCACCGAGATATTAAGCCCAGCAATATTTTTATCCTGCAAGAATCGGCTCTCCAAATTGCCTTAGCAGACTTCGGAACCGCGCGGCTTGGTGCTTATCAAACAATGTTAACCGGCAGCGTGGGCACGGTCGCGTATTCCTCCCCTGAGGCCGTGACCGGAATCCAATCTGAAGCTGCCGACTGCTGGAGCCATCATTTTGGTTGGGAGCCATTGCTGTTGCAGGCGATGGCGCACAGTTCCTGCC
>JBEEIB010000106.1:0-9528 GCA_041167675.1 Verrucomicrobiota bacterium | reverse complement strand
AGATCTTCAAGCAAATCGAGTGTTGCCGCGTCGAGCCATTGCAAATCGTCGAGAAAGAGGGCAAGCGGATGTTCCGGCCGTGCGAATACGCCGATGAACCGCCGGAACACCAGTTGGAAGCGGCGTTGCGCGTCCTGCGGCGGAAGATCGGGGACTGGTGGCTGTTCACCGATGATGAGCTTCAGTTCGGGGACGAGGTCGACCATGAGCCGTCCGTTCGGGTCTAGCGCCTCCAGCAGGGCGTGGCGCCAGCTCGCCAACGCGGCCTCGCTCTTGCCGAGAAGAGGTCGCGCAAGGCTCTGAAAAGCCTGCACCAGCGTCGAATAGGGGATGTCGCGTTTGTACTGGTCGAACTTGCCTGATGCGAAGAGCCCGCGCGGTGGAACAAACACTCTATGCAGTTCATTGACGACCGAGGATTTGCCAATGCCGGAATATCCGGAAACCAGCACCAACTCCGGCGCGCCGCTCTCGACGATGCGATCAAAGGAGGCGAGTAAGGTATCGACCTCGCGCGCTCTTCCGTAGAGCTTCTCGGGGATCAGCAGCCGGTCGGGCGCGTCGTGTTCGCCAAACGCAAATGGGTCGATGCGCCCCTGACACTCCCATTCGGCAAGAGAGTGTCGAAGATCACTCTCAAGGCCGGCTGCGGTCTGGTACCGCTCCTCGGCCATCTTGGCGAGCAGCTTCATGATGATTTGGGAGACTGGGGCAGGGACATTCTCCAACCGCTCGCTAGGCGCCACCGGCTTTCTCGCGATATGGCAGTGCACCCATTCCATGGGATCGGACGCGGTGAACGGCAGTGAGCCCGTGAGCATCTGGTAGAGCGTGACACCGAACGAGTAGAGGTCGCTGCGGGAATCGATGGAGCGGTTCATCCGTCCGGTCTGTTCGGGCGCCATGTAGGCGAGCGTCCCCGCAATCGACTCGGGCGGATCGGGCGCCTGCCGCTCGCGGGGCAGGCGCGAGGCGAGGCCGAACCCCCTCAGCCAGCACTGGCCAGTGTCGGAGTTCACCAGAACATTGGCCGGCTTGATGTCCTTGTGGATGACGCCCCGCTGATGCAAGTGACCAATCGCGGTCGAAAGGCTAATGGCCAGACGCAGCGAGAACGCTACGTTCAATGGTTGACCGAGCAATCGATCGAGAGGCACACCGCCGGGATCCTCCGACACAAGTACCGTACGGTCCCAGTGACGAGCCATTGCTATCGGTCGGGCAGCCCACCTGGGGTCCAACTCTTCTTTCAGAGAATATGCGTGCTCCAGTCGTTCCAGACTTTCCGGCGTCGGATACTCCACCACCGGCGAAAGCACCAGAACTTTTACTGGAGCGTCCTCACTTCGCCCGCGATAAAGGATAAACTCTTCATCCTTCCGCAGCGCCTCGAAGACATATCGCGATAGGTCAATCACAGGAGGTGGCTCCAGCCCCTCAGTTTACACCATTCTTTTCGTGATCAGCCAACAAAACGCGGAATGAGGCTCTTGAGTTATTTGGTCAGTTTCTCGGAGCTAAAGAACCTGCAAAACGAGTTGCGATGCCGTTTAGAGCCGCAGACGGTACTCTTGTGCCGGAGGCCATCCGTGGGTGTTGAACAGGGGAGCCCGCTTGAGCGGGAGAAGTGGAGCTATACCCCTGGAGATTCGATTTTATCGAATCGGAAGGCGCGAGGGTGTTATACCGAAAGCGCAGCTCCGAGAATGGGCGTTTCACAAGCTCGTCGATGAAGCTGGGATATAACTCCAAAAAGGAGTGGTTTTAGGCGAACCTTGGTTTTCTTCCTAGGAGAACGATGAAGAGACAGCTTGCTGGCTCGACGGTGATTGGTTTACTCAGGCGCTGAATAAGAAGCAGTAAAGCATCAGCAAGCAGGATGGCTTCCGGCTCAAATTGGCAACAGACCAACGCACAATGCAGTTACCCCACAGCGTACCGTTATCTGCGCGATCGATCCCAACACCACACGTCATTTTCTCTTTTGGACTCGGATGGCTGCGCCGTTGATTGCTTCAGGAAGGCTGGCGTGATGGAAGTCTCTCATTGACGCCGAGGACGACTGGGCGTTCCTTTGGGCGTCGCCCAGAGACCTTAGCTAAGGTCTTTTTCTGTCCCGGCGACATGGACGTCTCTCGAGACGAGAAATCCCGAAGCGGGTCGATAAGCGACACTAAACCGGTCGGAGGAGACAATGAAGACACGCTTACTAATTGCCCTAGTAGGGCTGGCAAATCAGCTTTGCTTTGCCGACCTTTGCCCAACAGAAAGACGCAGTAGCCGATCCACAGATAACCCAGAAGATCCTTGCGGTCGCTAAGGCGTATGACGAGGGAGAAAACAACAACGACGCAGCCGCCATCGCCGCGCTCTTCACCGAGGACGCGGTAAAGCACTAAATCCCCCCAAGAAGATGATAACTACAAGAGATCCTGTGTTGCTTTCTATACCGGCGCTCCGAGCCATTTCGAATGCTGGTGTTCGGATCGCCGGGACGTTGCGCAGTCTCCGACGATTTTTTCTAGGCGCTCGCGCGGCGGCCTTGCCGTTACTAACTCTTACTGCGTGGCTCCCAACGCCAATGTGGCCAGCCTGCGCTAAGGATATCACCCTAGGAGCAGTGCAGATGACCGCAGAAACGGAATGGTTCCGCACTATCGAACTCGGAATTAGGGCCGCTGCCGACAAAGCTGGTGCGAAAGTCTTGGTCGGCAATGCGCGTGCCCAGGTTGATACAGAGGCCCAAATTGTTGACAACTTCGTTGCTCGGGGTGTCGACGCAATCATCATTAGTGCATTGAATCCGACAAGCTCTGTGCCTGCGCTCAAGCGTGCGGTCGGCAACGGCGTGAAGTTGGTGGATTACAATACGACAATCGATTCTCCCATTATGACGACGTTCGTCGGCGTGGATAATACCGAACTTGGCGCGCAGATGGGCAGGTATATAGCTGACTACGTTAAAGACAAAATGAGTGGCAACGCCAAGATCGCCCTTATAACAATTCCCAAGTACGAGGCTGGCCGACAACGACGGGAAGCTTTTGTTAAAGAAGTCACAACGGTTCCGGGTGTCTCGATAGTTGCCGAGCAGGAAGGCGAGTTCCCTGATCCGGCAGCCAATAAGGTAGAAACGATTCTCGAGGGTCATCCAGAGACCCAGCTGATTTGGGCCGCCAACGAGGGAGGGCTGGTCGGCGCGATTACCGCCGCACGTTCGCGAGAGGGAAAAGTGAAAATTTGTGGTACGGACATGAGCCTGCAAGTAGCTCGTGCGCTCCTGGACCCCAAGAGCGGCGTTATCGCAGTATCGACACAGGATCCTTACAATATCGGTTACAAGTCCGCAGAGTTTGCGATCGCAAAGGTCAAAGGCGAACAGACCCCGGCGAAAGTGCTCGTTCCGCTACAGTTGTTCACGGCAGACAAGCCCGATGACGTCAAAACTTATGTCGCAAAGTATGAGGCGTTAGCTCATTGAGCCAGAAGGCGGACGTTGCAGGTCGCGGATCACTACTAAGGCCGAAACATTTATGACGGCACCTCCGCTCCTCACCATGGAGGGAATCACCAAAACCTTCCCCGGTGTCGGCGCACTTGAAGACGTGAATTTGCGCGTTGAGAGCGGCGAGATTCATGCCTTAATCGGTAAGAACGGGGCCGGGAAGAGTACGCTAATTAGGATCCTTGGGGGCGTGTATCAACCGGACGAGGGTCGGATCCTCATCGCTGGACAGGAAGTTAAACTGGCCACGCCGCAGGCTGCAATTGCTCAAGGCATCGCCATTGTCCATCAGGAGCTTAGTCTCGTACCAACACTTAGTGTTGCTGAAAACATTTTCCTCGGCAGGTGGCGGGTCGACGGTGGCTTTTGGAACATCCAGTGGAACAATCTGCGACGAGAAGCAGGAGATATCCTCCGTAGATTAACCAGTGAAATAGATCCACGAAGTCGGGTGGGAAATTTGAGCGTCGCACAACAGCAGTACGTCGAGATCGCTAAAGCGCTCTCGCGCGGACCGCGGATCTTGGTGATGGACGAACCAACATCATCGCTCTCCAACCAGGACGGAGACCGGTTATTGAAGATCGTAAAAGCCTTAGCGAATAGTGGCGTAACCATTATTTTCATCTCGCACCGGCTAGCGGAGGTGGAGCAGGTTGCCGACAAAATTACCGTTCTTCGAGACGGGCGCACCGTCGGAACATCCGAGAGAGGAAAAATGGATCGGGCCGGGATTGTGCGCTTGATGCTAGGGAAGGAACTTACACAAACGGACGTTCGTCCACCACAGCGGGCCCGAGATCGCGTTGTGCTGTCGGTACGACATCTTTGCCGTCGGGGAGTTCTGAATGACGTGTCGTTCGAGCTCCATGAAGGCGAAATTCTCGGACTAGCTGGATTGGTTGGCGCCGGACGTACAGAGCTTGTCAGGGCGATCTTTGGGCGTGACCGAATTGATTCCGGCGAAATCCATATAGCTGGCATCAATGTTCGTAAGTCCACTCCTTCTGGGATGCGGCGCCTGGGTATTGGTCTCTCACCGGAGGATCGTAAGTCGCAGGGTCTGGTTCTCGGTTCGACGATTCGCGAGAACATTGTCTTAACCGTGCTCAGTCGCTTAACTCGACTGGGACTGCTAAAAAGTCGAGCCGAAGCGATGCTTGTCGACCGACTGATTAAAGAACTGCAGATTATAACCTCAAGTCGGAACGCCGTGGTCCGCACACTTTCTGGTGGGAATCAACAAAAAGTGGTGATCGCAAAGTGGCTTGCTCGGAAACCCCGCGTTCTGATTTTAGATGAGCCAACACGAGGTGTCGATGTTCATTCCAAGGCACAGATCTTAACGATACTCGACCGGCTGGCAACTGAAGGTGTTGGGATCATCTTCATTTCATCGGAATTAGAAGAAGTGGTCGCCGTTTCACACCGCATCCTGACCATGTCCCGCGGCCGGATCGTCGGTGAGATGGAGAGTCATAAGGCGTCCATGCAAGAAATCATGTTATCGGCAACAGGGATCTGACGTATGGAAACTGTTGTTAGCCCTCCGGTGGAAGGTGCGAAAAAGCGCATCGCGATGAGTTCAGTAACGCGCAGCATGTTTTATCTGTTGCTCGCTTACGTCGTAATGTGTGTGTATCTGAGTCTTGCCGCTCCAAATTTTTTAACCGAGCGGAACTTGGTCAATATCCTGCGCCAAATGTCCATGATCGCGATCATTGGCGTGGGTATGACCATGGTAATCATAGCTGCGGAGATCGATTTGAGTGTCGGTTCTATGGCGGCTTTCTCTGGGGTCTTGTTGGCGATGATGACCGCGCAATGGAAGATTCCGTTGCCATTCGCGGTAGTCCTAACGCTCGCGGTTGCGAGTTTATCCGGCCTTATCATCGGGATACTGCGCGTTACGCTTCGCATCCCGAGTTTTATCTCCTCTCTCGCGCTGCTGACTGCTCTTCGGAGTGCGGCGTTTCTACTGACTGGCGGATTTCCGATATCGCCTTTGCCGCCCGGGTTCGAATTGTTGGGTAACGGAGCGGTCGGTCCGATTCCTGTACCGGTTATCCTTATGGGCCTTATTTACTTCATCGGGTTCGTAGTCATGGCAAATACTCCGTGGGGCCGTGGCGTGTACGCCGTAGGCGGTAACGAGGAGGCGGCACGACTCTCCGGAATCTTCGTTCCACAGATAAAGATCGGCGTGTTTATTATCAGCTCTGTGCTTGCTGCGTTAGCTGGTTTGATTCTCGCCGCCCGGCTTGAGGCGGGTCAGGCCGCCGTAGCCCAAGGTTGGGAGCTTGATGTGATTGCCGCAGTTATTATCGGTGGGACGAGTCTTTTTGGTGGAAGCGGCAATATCCTGGGGACGTTGTTAGGCGGGCTCTTCATGAGCACATTGCAGGATGGAATGGTGTTAATAGGTGTATCACCCTTCAGCCAAGGTGTAGTTAGTGGGATTGTCATCTTGGCTGCTGTCATTATGGGTGCCTTGCAAACACGGGGTGCATCATAGGAGTGCTTAGAAACGTCAGGGGCTTGAAACACGGCTTTTCGAATAGTCGAGCACGCTAGACGAGACCTCGTCGGTGACGGAAGAGTTTCATTGCAAGCAGCCGAATGACCGCGGCGAGCTGTTGGAAGACGAGGACGCGGAAAGATCTGGTCGCGTCATGCAGGCGATGTTGCAAATGGAGAAAATTGATATCGAGGGACTAAAGAAGGCTTACGCGGAGTGACTACCGCCGCTGGCGGCAAAGCACGTCTTAACTTGTAACAGCCGTGCCGATTTGCAGTTGACCCTCGTCAATGGTGGCGCCGCCAGTGTAGCTGTTGGCGCGGGTGAGCGTCAGCGAGTTCCTCCTTTTCACGCTGAGCTTACCGACACCAGTGATCGCTTGCGCAATGGTCGTGCTGCCGTCGGTGAAGATCGAACCACCACCCGAGGCCACCGTAATCGCGCGCTTGTCAGAGAGATTAAACGACGCCCGCGGCGTGGGCGACGAGCTGGAAATCTTGCGACTGAGGAACGTCGGCTGGCCGGAACGGTAAAAGAGGGTTGGTTTTGACGAGCTGATCCCTGGCTTAAGTGCGATACCTTGGTAACTGCGGAATCTCATTGCAACATGGAGTTGCTGGACGTTCTCGGCTACAAAGGCTCATCTTCGTGGCACCTCACTTCTCAACTGAAGGGTGATTTTGAACATCAGACAAACATCCAGCGCCTTTACACCGCTACTTCCTCGCTCCGCTGCTTATGAACCAAGCTGAGATTATCTGTACGCTGCTGATTGTCGTCGCGGCGCTGGCTATCTTGGCGAAGAAAGTGGCGTTACCTTACCCGGTACTGCTGGTGATCGGCGGACTTGCGCTCGGGTTTGTTCCGGGCTTGCCGGCGGTCCAGCTAGATCCGGACATGGTGTTTCTCTTTCTGTTGCCGCCGTTGCTCTACCCGGCGGCGCTTTTTACCTCATGGCGAGATTTTCGCGCGAACCTGAGTCAGATCTCGCTGCTCGCGATCGGGCTTGTCTTGTTTACAACCGCGTTCGTGGCCGTTCTCGCGCACACTTTGACGGGTTTGCCCTGGGCGGCTGCGTTTGTTCTCGGTGCAATTATTTCGCCAACAGACGCGGTTGCAGCGACCGCGATCGCGAACCGTTTGCGCGTACCACAAAAAATCGTCACCGTTTTGGAGGGCGAGAGTCTCATCAACGACGCGACGGCGCTCGTCGCCTACCGCTTCGCAATTGTGGCGATAATGAGCGGAAGGTTCTCACTTTCTGAAGCAAGCCTGCGCTTTATTTTAGTCGCCCTTGGCGGCACCGGAATTGGCCTAACTGTCGGCTGGCTCGCTTCCCATGTTCAGCGTCGTCTCGACGATCCGCCCGTTCAAATCACAATTTCGCTGCTCACGCCGTTTGCCGCTTACATTCCTGCCGAGCGCTTGCATGTCTCCGGCGTGCTGGCAGTGGTCGCGGCCGGGCTGTTTCTCGGCTGGCGTACGCCGCAAATCCTCACCTCGCGGACGCGGCTCAACCTATACGTGTTTTGGGAGATGATGGTATTCCTGTTGAATGGCCTGGTCTTTGTCCTGATCGGCCTGCAACTACCGCGCATTCTTCACGCACTTTCCGGCCAATCTCTCAGACAGCTTGTTTGGCACGGTGTGCTGATAAGCTGCGCTGCGATCGTTGTGCGCATAGCTTGGGTTTTCACCGCCACCTATCTGCCGCGCATGATTAGCACTACTTGGCGCAAAAGAGATCCGTATCCGGCGTGGCGGAACGTGACTATTGTTGCGTGGACCGGAATGCGCGGTGTTGTGTCACTCGCGGCCGCGCTCGCGCTGCCGCTGACGCTTTCAAATGGCAGGACATTCCCCGGGCGCGACTACATTTTATTCATCACGTTTTGCGTGATTCTCGCAACGCTCGTGCTGCAAGGCCTCAGTTTGCCCGCGCTGATTCGGCGGCTTGGAGTGGTGGATGATGGGCTCGCAAATGTGGAAGAAAGGGCGGCGCGGCTGAAAGCGAATGAAGCGGCGCTGGCTTACCTTCGGGAAGTCGATCGCCAGTTCCCGCCGGACATCGTGGAGCGACTCCGCGCTGAATACGATGACCGCATCCGGCAGTTGGAAGTATGCGCGAGTACTGGGGGAGATCGCACCGATGGTTTCATCGCGCCCTCCTACCAACGCTTGCAGCAAGACGCGCTCGATGTGGAACGCCGGACCATTATTCAATTGCGCGATGAATATGTCATCAATGACGAAGTTTTACGCCGCATTCAGAGCGACCTGGATCATGCCGAAGCGAGGTTGCAGGCGCGCGAATAGTAAAAGGGTCCGTGGAGGTGCCAAATTAGCGCGCTTCGGAGGACTGCTACTTAGCTCAGCTTACAATTTCTTGGACCAGTTTCGTACCATTTGTTGAACCCGCCGTTCAATTCGTGGGTTTTATTGCAGCAACAGGAGAGCGCCCGAGGCTCATTCAGGCCGCGCTGTCATCGCTACGACGCCGGGGTGTTGAAGTCGGCGTTGGGCGGTAATCGCGAATACTTCCATTCTCAGACCCTTGGCGATTCCGAGCGTCTGAAAGCGGGAGAGACGGGCGATTTCATTCAACACCGCGGAATAGACCGGGATGAATCCGAGACCTTGGGCTCCCAGATCTGTTAATAGCGCTGTGTCTTCCACCTCGGCAACAACACGAGGTCGAACATGGTGCGATTCAAACCAGTGTTCGAGCTGGCGACGCAGGGTCATCTCGCCGACAGGGAGTATGGCGGGTGCGCCGTCTAAGGAGCGGGGAAAATTTTTCGCTAGGCGCTTAGCCAGGACTGGAGCAGCGCAAAGCACTACCGCCGAGGTGCTGAGGCGTTGGTTGAACGTTCTCACGCGTAAAGCGCTCGTGGATGGTTCGTCCGCCAGGACGACATCCAGCTTGTGACCGGCCAGCTGCGTGATGAGTTCTTCTAGCGAACCTTCTCGACAAATCACGCGCACTAATCGGCGAAGTTCGAAGACCGGGGTAAGGTGCTGGCGTACAATTATTTTCGGAACCGAATCGGCAACACCGACGTGCAACCGAAGGGGACGTTCCCCTGGCTCCTGGCGAACTGCGGTCAAAAGCTCGCGGCCCAACGAAAATATTTCTTTGGCGTACTCCAGAACCGTCTGTCCAGTATCCGTCAGGATTAACCTCCGAGTCGTACGCGTGAAAAGAGGTGTCCCCAAAGATTCTTCGAGTTGCTTGAGTTGCGCGCTGATACTCGGCTGCGACACGTGCAGCACTTCACTGGCTAATCGCAGGCTGCCTTCCTTGGCGACGGCCCAAAAATAGAGCAGATGATGGTAGTTAAGGGCGTTTGGTCTCATTAGCTTTATTGGAATACTTTATTCGATTCTTCGTATTGGGAAAAGCAATTAGGCACACTGAAGATTGTGTCATGACCAAAGAAAGTGAAACCACCAAACCCCACAAACAAACAAAGTACGATGGCTCACTATGTTGATGGATTCGTTA
>JBEEIB010000105.1:0-5202 GCA_041167675.1 Verrucomicrobiota bacterium | reverse complement strand
ATTGCCGTGGACGGCAACCACGCCACGCTGACCTTTAAACGGCGTCTGCAACATCCCATCGAGGCGGTCTGGGCCGCGATTACCGATTCCGAACAACGCGCCAACTGGTTTTGCTATCACAATGATTGACCGTCGCGTGGGCGGAACCACCGAAACGATTGCGGAGGGCCCACCTGTGCCAAGCGAGCAGCGGACGGTGAGAGGACGTATTTTAGTTTGGGATCCACCTCATGTCTTTGAACACGAGTGGAATCAGTTATTGGTAGAAAAGAGTGTCGTCCGATACGAGCTCGTAGCGGAAGGCGACGCAACGATACTGACTTTTACCCATTGTGGACTCAGCCTTTCGAACGCAAAAGGATACGTTCCAGGAACAAACGCCATTCTCGACCGGCTCGATGCGCATCTTAACGGAATCGATCTGCCAGATTGGAAGCAGCGCTACGCAGAAGTGCAGCAGGCTTATTATGGTGACTAAATAAAATGACCAGATCACTAACATCAGACAAAACAACGGTTACATAACCAGTGCGTGCCTCTTAGTCTCCGCAACGAGGCCCTCGACTGCCGAAAACGCGACCAAGGCCAGCTCTTCACGCAGCGCACCCATGTCTATCATGGATTAATCGAGGTCCGCGCCGGCTGCGAGATAGAAGCCAGGTGCTGACGAGTGACACCAACAGAAACCGTCTCTCCAATTCGTAGAGGAACCGACGACGACGGCTCAACCTGAATCCGCACGGGAAACCGTTGGGGAAGCCGCACCCAGTCAACCGTCGGACTGACCTCCGGCAAAAGGCTGGTTCCTTGTCCCGCCGAGCCATCAGTCAGGAAAATCCCCCACCCAATACTCTGTACCGTTCCAGCAAACACCGCTTCAGACTTGCCGATGAGGGTCATGAGTACACGATCGCCTGGTGCGATGTGAAAAATCTGGTCCTCTTTAAAATAGGCAGCGATCCAATAGGAGTCGCGGTCAATGAGAGCCATCACTTGCTGCCCTGCTGCTGCATAGGTTCCCGGACTGACATTCATATTGGTGACTTGACCATTCACGGTGGCATAAATCTTCGTATAGCTTAGCCTGAGCTTGGCGGTCTTCAGGTTAGCCTCTGCAGAAGCCAAGGTGGCGCTAGCAGTTGCGTAAGCATCTTGTGCGTTCTGAAAATCTTGAACAGCATTGACCTTCTTCTGAAACAGTGCAGTTTGGCGATCAAGCTCTTGTTTGGTCTGCGTCATGGCTGACGACTCGGCCAACACCTGAGCCTGAGCTAGCTCCACAGCGGCTTGATAGTCAGCCGGATCGATCGTGAAGAGCAGATCACCCTTTTTCACCAGCTGGTTATCCACAACGGCGACCTGACTGATCGGGCCCGCGACCCGCGGCGCGATATCCACGACATTCGCGCGGACTTGAGCATCCCGGGTCCAGGGGTTGATCATATAATTCCGGTATTGATTCCAGATCAACCAACCGGCAACCGCGGCGACGGTGAATGTAATTCCGTAAGCGAAAATCTTCCTGATCATAACGTGAAAAGTTGATGAGCCAACCCGGCCAGGAGCAGACTCAAAGCGAGAAAGCAAAAAGGAAGGTGTGCGATGTAACGACTTAGACGGAGGCGCTCGAGAGATAAGAGGAGAAGCCAAGCGGCCAAGAAACCGAGAACTCCGCTGACCAGTGTAATGGGCAGCAAGAAACCGCAGACGTTCAATTCGGGATGTTGCAGATTCATTTTAGGAAAAAAATCAGTTGTTATAATATACTGTATAATATATGATCTCATATAATGATGCAAACGAAATCTCTGTCGTTGCCGCTGTCTGAATCCACGGTTCGAGCCGCGCCTACCTCTTCCGCTTGGTGGCAGAGTATCTATCTCCAGCACGGATTGAAAACCGGGCTTGGCGGTATCCTCGCCCTGTATCTGGCTGAAGCGTTACGACTCCAGTACCCCTACTGGTCCCTGTTTACTGTCATGGTCCTCATGATCGTCCATTATCCTGGGTCAATCGTACTCAAATCGATTTATCGTCTGGCCGGTACTCTGATCGGCGGGATCATCGCTGTATGGCTTGTCACCGATTACTTTTCAACGCCCATCATGTACCTCAGTGTCACCTTTCTTGTCGTTACCTTTGCGACTTATCAGTTGGGCAAGTATGGTTCTCGTTTTGGGCCGTACTCCTTTTTTCTTACCGGATTCACCTTGATTACTGTCGAGAGCTCTGCATTGAGCCAACCAACGACAGCTTGGTCCGTGGCGCTCAGCCGAGTTGAAGAGGTTTTTATCGGCATAATAGCAACTTTGTTCATTGATCTAATCATTCGTTCAAGAAACCCTCGCAGCGAGTTTCAGGAGCTTGTTCGCTCGGTCTGCCATGAATTGGGCGTTTTGATCTGCTGCGAAATCAGCAACCCGAGTGCCCCAGAAGAACGAAGTGCCCGTCTACGACAGTCACAACGAACATTATTTAAGCGGTTATCGAGTCTCCGAAATCTTCTGGCCTCGGCACGGCGTGAAAGGCTCGATTTTAGGGCGAATACAGCACTTCTTAACACGACTTTCCATTCCATCGATCAACTGGTGCGAGCGGTCCTGGATTTAGACGAGCGGAAACTCGATCCCGCAACGACTGAGCAAACTTTAGGAGTCGAACTCCAACTCCACGATATTCAAATAGCAATCGGCAGAGTGCTATGGGACCTTCGCGACAGACTGAAAATAAATCTGGCTGACTTCAATGAGGCATTCAGCCAACTCGACGCTAAGATTCTGCGTTTCTTGCAAGCTACCAATGCTGCGCCGATCCCCGTGGATAGCCTTTCCGTTTTCTTGCGCCGCTGGGATGCACTGAAACAAATTCATCAGGAATTATTGGTTCTAACCGGGTTGGAAGAGCAGTTGAATCAGATTCACTTTAACACGCAACCGACCCTGCTACCGCTGAAGTTACCCTTAATTGATCGGCGACTCCTCGTATCCGGGATAAAAGGCGGGCTCGTAGCAGCCATATCTCTCTTCTTGGTCGTTTGGTTGCGTCTGCCCGGCGGTGGATTGGTACCGACAGCGGCCGCATCAGCCGTATTTAGCACCTCTTTTGAAATTCCTCTGGGCCGGCCAGGTGACTTGCGATCGATCAGTTATCTGATTTTTCTCGGATTTGTGGGTCTGGTTAGCACAATCGCCGAGCTTATATTGATGCCCTATCTATCGAATTATTGGATCCTCAATGTAAGCTTGTTCGCCATACTGTTTGGGTATGGTTATTTTTGCTCCAAGCATCCCGGAGTCCCGTTCTGGATTCTCTTCATCTTGTTAAGCGTCTCTAACTTGGTGAGCGTAGATCCACAACAACCGGTGTCGTTCTCAAGCATTGCGGATGCATATTTAGGCCTGATGACCGGTCTCACACTCGGTGTTGTCATTTCCCGATGCTTATGGCCGGCGTTGCCGCAAAATGAATTGCTTAAGAAAGCTCGAGATTTCTTCCAGGAGTGCGTTTCCTTGATTAGCGATTCTTCGGAAACGAAAAAGGCCGCCGCTCGCCTGAGTATCGAAACGTTGCCGGGCCAAATGGCTCAGGCCGCCGACGCGGTCGATGTAAGCCCGGTTTTGAGGCGAGAACGCGATCGTTGGGTTGAGTTGCTGGCCTTATTGATGAGAGTCTGTAGCCACCTCCGACGCCTTACATCGCTCGATTCAAAATCAATGACACTGATCGGCCGATTAACTTCTTATCTAAGCAATTTAAGAGATTTCTTCGAAAATCGGTCTCGCAACATCGAGCCGCATTTCTTAGCCGAAGAAATAGCGTCGTTAAAAGATGAATTAAGGAAAGCTGCCCAGGCTACTGCCGAGTTGAATAGACCGGATGGCCGCCCATTAAAACGGTTGATAGATGTCAATCGATGTCTAGTAATGGCTGAATTATTGCAGCAGTGTGGTGAGATAATCGCTGGTCTGAAACTCGACGAATATAGGGGTGATTACTGCCTATGATTTATCAGAGCTCTTCGCGAGTTGAGTTGTATCTTTTCCTCGCCGTGTACCAAGTCATGTCCTAGAACAATGCAAGCGAATTCCAAACGGCACGATGGTGAGCAGATTGGCAAACAGGAGCAGTGTTACGCTGTGATCCGGCAACGAATCTCTGACGGAACATACGGTCCCAGCCACCGCTTGGTTCTGGGAGAGTTGGCGGAGGAACTAAACATGAGCCAAGTGCCTGTCCGCGAAGCGATTCGGCGATTGGAGGCCGAAGGTCTGGTAATGTACCGGCGGAACATCGGCGCACAAGTTACACCTATGACAGAAGAGTTGCTCTATGACCTTATGCAAGTACAAGCCGTCCTGGAAAGCTCAGCAACAGCACTAGCGGCGCCCTCAATCTCAGCGAAAACAATCAGTCAGCTCTATCACCTGATCATCCTCATGGAAAGCGCGCTTCAACGATTCGACTTTCACGAATACCTGAACCAGAACGCTAGATTCCACGAGGCGATTGTCGAGACATGTCCTAATGCGTACTTGATAGAACTTTGGCGGTCCACGACAGAGCGGGTTAACACATTACGCGGATTGATCCTTTCCCGAGTTCCAGAGCGGGCGATCGAGGCCATCCAGGAACACAAAAAACTTCTGAGGCTGATTGAAGAAAAAGCGCGACCGGATACCATCGAACGGTTTGCTCGCAGTCATGTCGAAAAAACGTTCCAACGTTTTCTTACCATGCGGAAACCTTCTAACCGACATCCTGCGGAATCTTGAGATCATTAGCCTGAATCGATCACAAATCCTGAGAGATCTTCGCTGCGTCTCCTCGTTCAGAAGACCATACGCCCGGTGACAGAAATTAAGAACCCAACCGCAGACAGAAAGCCGTTTTTCGGCTTTTCATGGGAATAAAACATAAGCGATTGCGGCGGATAGCCGGCGTGTCCGTTGGGGATTGATACCCCGCGGCTCGAGGTCTCTCTCGGCCAACGCCTTATGCATGAGGTGAACTTTGCCGACCAACTGCGGTCAGAGCTCAATCCATTCGGTGAACCAGGCCGCTACGCCGTAGCGCCGGGATTTCAGTTGGTCGTAGTAGTCTGACCACTGGCTGATTTTTCCATTCTTTATCTGCACGACAGATATGCCTCCCACGCAAATTGGTAGCCCGGGTTTCGCAGTTTCTAACATAGATATTTCGTAA
>JBEEIB010000104.1:0-2728 GCA_041167675.1 Verrucomicrobiota bacterium | reverse complement strand
GTATCACCACCTTCGGCGAGTCGCACGGGGGCGGAGTCGGTGTCGTGATCGACGGTTGCCCGCCGAACATCGAAATCCCCCTGGCCGGCATCCAGGCAGAGCTCGATCGGCGGCGGCCCGGGCAGAGCCGGATTACAAGCCCGCGGCAGGAGGAAGATCGGTGCGAGATTTTATCCGGCGTGTTTGAGAACAAGACGTTAGGCACGCCCATCGCGATCCTCGTTAGGAACAGGGATGCCCGTCCGGACGATTACGCCGACGTCGCCAAAAGTTTTCGACCGTCGCATGCCGATTTTACTTACGAGGCCAAATATGGAATCCGAAACTGGCAGGGTGGCGGGCGCGCTTCCGCCCGTGAGACGATCGGCCGCGTGGCTGCCGGCGTGGTTGCGACGAATGTCTTGCGTTCTTTTTCATCAACCCTGGAAATTGTCGCCTGGGTCGCACAGGTGCACGAAATCCACGCTCAAGTTGATCGAGCGAAGGTGACAGGCAGGGATGTCGAACAAAACATGGTGCGCTGTCCGGACGCCACCGCCGCGGAAAAGATGATCGCATTGATCGAGCGAACGCGCGCGCAAGGCGATTCGTTAGGCGGAGTGATTGAATGCATTGTGCGCAACCCTCCGGCCGGCCTGGGCGAACCGGTTTTCGACAAACTGGAGGCGGACCTGGCCAAAGCGATGCTCAGTTTACCTGCGACCAAGGGATTTGAAATAGGATCGGGCTTTGCCGCCACGCGCATGCGCGGGTCCGAGCATAACGATGCTTTCGAGATGGAAGGGGAGCGGGTCCGAACATCGACCAACCATTCGGGCGGCATCCAGGGCGGAATCAGTAACGGGGAAGACATTTATTTTCGGGTCGCCTTCAAGCCAACCGCCACCATCGCTCGCGAGCAGCAGACAGTGACGACCTCGGGCGAGAACACGAAGATGTCGGGGCGGGGCCGCCATGATCCCTGCGTGCTGCCCAGGGCGGTCCCGATGGTGGAAGCCATGGCCGCGCTCGTCATCTGCGATCATGCCCTGCGTCAGAAAGCGATTGCGACCGGATGCGGCAAGCCAGGCGACCGCGGGGTCAAATCGTGATTCACCTGGCCGCCGCTTCCAGTCCTCTGATTTCGCCAGCGGCGGGTTCGTCTCTCTGGCAACTGGCCTTCATCTCCTTCGGCTGCGTTCTGATCATGTTCGAAGTTTTGCGCGGTTGGCGTCGCGGCGTGGCGCGACAACTGGCTCGGCTGGGAGCATTAATCGCCGCTTATTTTGTGGGGTATTACGGCGGCAACCTGTTTGGACCATTTGCCCGTCCTCTTTTACAATTGCCCGACGCCATTCTCTGCATGCTGGTCGGTTCGGTCCTGGGTCTCGTGGTTTACATTGCCATCAATGGATTGGGCACAATGCTGTTCAAGCGCACGCGCCAGCACGACTCGGCCGTGGTCCGGCTCTGGTATGGCTTGAGCGGAGCGGTGCTCGGTTTGTTCTTTGGCGCCTTTCTTTTTTGGTTGGTCGTAGTGACCGTGAGATCGTTAGGGTCCGTGGCCGACGCACAAGTTCGCCAACAGGCGGCCGTCCCGGCCAGTCCGGATAACGCCCGCTCGTTGCACCCGGTCGATCGTCGCAACGGTTCGTATAACGAGGCCAGTGATTCGATGCCGATGCTGACTTCACTCGCGCGCATGAAAAACTCGCTCGAGCTGGGCAGTGTCGGTAGCGCGGTCAAGAGGGCTGACGTCGTCCCCGCTCAGGCTTACGATATTCTCGGTAAAGTGGGCCGGGTGTTTTCCGACCCCGAGAACGCGCAAAGATTTTTGAATTACCCCGGCGCGCGTGAACTGGGAGAGAACCCAAGAATCGTCGCTTTGCGCGAAGATCCCGAAATCTCCGATCTGATCTCACAGGGACGCTTCCTGGATCTATTGCAGAATCCAAAGATTCTGGCCGCGGCCAACGACCCGGAAGTCTTGCGTAAAGTGAAAAGTTTCGATCTGCAGGCGGCGCTCGATTACGCCATGAAGCGAAACTGAAGTAATTTTTAATTGTAGATTTCAAATTTCAGATTGCCTCGATGAATGCCGAAGAGCTCAAGCTGAGGACAAAAGACTTCTACGTGACCACGATCGGTCTGGAGGTGCACGTGCAATTGAAGACGCGCTCCAAGATGTTCTGCGCTTGTCCGGTGGAATTTGGGGCGGCTCCGAACACCCACACCTGTCCGATTTGTCTGGGATTGCCGGGCGCCTTGCCCGTTATGAACCATGAAGCTTTGCGCATGACTCTCCTCACCGGGTTGATGCTGGATTGCGAGATCGCCCCGGCGTCGAAGTTCGATCGGAAAAATTACTTTTATCCGGACATGCCTAAGAATTATCAGATCTCGCAATATGACCTGCCGCTCTGCGCTGACGGTCGCGTCCCCCTGCACGAGCTCGCTTATCCGAAGGATGCGCAAAAGGGGATCGTTGCGCCCGATAAGGAGGTGCGCCTTGTCCGCATCCATCTCGAAGAAGATGTGGCCCGGAGTTTTCATTTCGAAAGCAGCACGGGCATCGATTTCAATCGGGCCGGAACGCCTTTGATGGAAATCGTGACCCATCCGGAGATCGGTTCTCCGGAAGAAGCCTTCGCCTTTCTGACCTCGCTCAAACAGATGCTGATCTATGGCGGGGTGAGCGATGCGGATATGGAAAAAGGGCAGTTGCGTTGCGATTGCAATGTCTCGGTGC
>JBEEIB010000103.1:0-51213 GCA_041167675.1 Verrucomicrobiota bacterium | reverse complement strand
CGGATTCTGAGTTCGATGTGTTCTCTTCAGCCGTTACCCTATGACAATTCCGGCAACTGAGGTTCTTACCTGGAGCGATTTGGAGCCAAAATATGGCGCTTTGACTCGATACGATCTCGATCCAGGCAATTTGTATCAGTTTCTCCTGGACTGGAGCGACCTAGAAAAGGAGGTCCAAGAGCTAGGCACGTACTTGACCTTGTCGGTCGATCTCAATACTGCCGACGAAGGAGCGAACGATTTATTGGTGCATTTCAATCAAGTGACAAAGCCGAAGATCACAATTGCTAACGCAGAATTGAGAAACAAGGTCTTGGCAGTACCAAATCCAGACGTTCCCAGCTCAGTCCATCTCGTTCTAAAGCGGATGCGGAGCGACTCGGTGGCTTACCGGTCGGAAAACGTTTCTTTAGAGGCAGAGCAGGCACATCTGGTTTCGCGATATTCGCGGCTGACTGGAAGTCAGCTGGTGAACTTTGACGGCGAACAACTTACGGTGCCGGCAGTTCAGGAGAAGCTGCGCGACATAGATCGAGAAGTTCGTGAAAGGGCATGGCGAGCTTGGCAGCGGTCTAAACTTCGATTGAGTCCGCAATTGGATGAACTTTTTCTGAAGCTTTTTGCTGTCCGTACCACCATGGCGCGCAATGCCGGATTTGAGAATTACCGGGAGTTGATCTGGCTGAACTATCACCGATACGATTACACGGCGGAGCAATGTTACGAACTGCATGGAAGTATTGAGAAAGAAGTCGTTCCGTTTGCCTCCGAGCTTTTGGAACTCCAGCGGAAAGGACTGGGGGTCGAAGTTCTTAAGCCTTGGGACTTCTATTGGCGCTCGCCGGTCGATCCGCACAACCGAACGCCACTCCGGCCCTTCGATTCGGTGGCTGATCTGGAAAAAGGAGTTCAACGGATTTTTACCAGAATTGATTCCGAATTGGGCCAACAATTCGCCCAATTCTGCAACGGGTTTATCGACCTCGCGTCGCGTCCTAACAAGATGTCTCATGCTTACTGTGTCTCGTTTCCCAAGCGTGGCATGCCATTCGTGCTGGAAAACGTGGTGGGATCGGAGAATGATGTGCGGGTCACGTTGCATGAATTCGGTCATGCCTTTCACGGCTATGCCAGCATGCGAGCACAGCCGCTAGTTTGGAATCATTTCTCCGCGACTGAGTTTGTTGAGGTTCCTTCGCAAGCAATGGAAGTTCTGGCTCTGCCGTTTCTACACCGAAAGCACGGAGGATTTTATGATGATGGGGAGCTGGCGCGAGTCTATTGGATGCAGATATCGCAGGTCGTCCATTTGTTGAGTTGGATTGGGTTCATGGATGCAATTCAACACTGGCTGTACGCGGAAGTGTCGGTCGCGCCGTCGATTGAGAGCATTGACGCGAAGGCTCGTGAACTGATCGCGCGTTTTATGCCGCAAACCGATTGGTCGGGCTTGGAACATGAGCTGGCCAAGGTTTGGCATTATCACCATATATTTACCTCGCCTTTTTATTATATTGAGTACGGGTTAAGTTGGCTGGGAGCGCTGCAAGTGTGGCGAAACAGCTTACAAGATCCAAAGACTGCGTTGGCGAAGTACAAGTCCACGCTCAGATTAGGAAATAGTAGAAGCGTGCCACAGTTATTCGAAGCGATGGGCGCTCGATTTTCGTTTGATGCCGGGACAATTCGCGAACTAATGGAGTTCCTTCGCGGGGAACTGCAGCGAGTAACCTGATGTACAACACCGATGACCATTGGAAGCAGTGGGGAGAGCAGGATCCATATTTTGCTGCGCTCTCGCAAAAAAAATTTCGTAAAGAAAATATCGAGAGTAATCGCAAAGAATTCTTCGAGAGCGGTGCGGAATTCGTATCCGGCGTAGTCGGTATAGCGATTCGCCATTTCGGCCAATTTAACTTCGGTTCTGCGCTCGACTTTGGATCAGGAGTAGGACGAGTTACAATCCCGCTGGCCCAACGCTTTAAAAGCGTCATGGGCGTTGAAATATCGGAAGCTATGATTGCGGAGGCGCAACGTAATTGTCAGCGTTTCGCCGTCTGGAACGTCGATTTCGTGAAGTCCGACGACTACCTATCTTGGGTTGCGCAGAAGTTTGATTTTGTGACCAGCTGCCTCGTTCTCCAGCACATTCCTCCGAAGCGTGGAATGACCATCATCTCGCGGCTTCTGAAAGTCCTGAATCTGGGAGGTGTGATTGCGCTGCAATTTCCGGTTCGCCATCGCTTACCTCCAGTAGAGCGATTTGTGTATATGGTTAAACAAAACCTTCCCTTTACCCGGTATTGCTTCAATCTATTGCAAGCAAGACGACTTTCTGAGCCGCTCATGCAAATGAATGAATACGATCTGATCGAGATAATGGCTTTAGGTTCGGTTAATGGAATCCGAGAATTCGCGCTCCATCCGAATCGGTTAAGGGGAACGTTGTCGGTCATTCTGGTTGGTCGGAAAGATGTCTAAGATCCTGGGCGGCCAGGGCCAGACCTGACGGACTGCTTGTTTGTTTTCCCGGGAAAATCCATCGGCTATAGTTCAGATCATTGTAGATTCGTGCTTATGACCGCATCTTTCTGTGTTCTTGTGGCCGACGACCAGCCAGCAGTCCGAGAGGCGCTGCGGATTCTTCTGACCAATGCCGGGTATCGGGTTGAGCTGGCGACATCGCCTCGCGAGGTATTGCGGTTGATCAAAGAACAGGAATTTGCGTTGGCCTTGCTCGATCTAAACTACGCGCGTGATACAACCAGTGGTGAAGAGGGATTGGAGTTGATCCAGCAACTGCAGAAAATCGAGGGTGCACCACCCGCTCTGGTAATGACCGCATGGGCCACGGTTGACCTTGCGGTCGCAGCGATGCGGAGCGGGGCGCGCGATTTTATCAAAAACCTTGGGATAACGCCCGGGTTCTTTCGATCATTCAAACGCAGCTACAGGTGGAGGCCGAGACCCGACGAGCTAACCGACTGGAGGCGGAAAACCAACTCTTGCGGAAGGAAGTCGCCGGTTCGTTGGGGTCAGATCTGCTTGGCGCATCCGAAGCGCTGATTGCACGCTCGGCGGCAATGCGGGCAGTTCTCGAAATGGTTCGAAGGGTAGCTCCGGCCAAAGCAAACGTTCTCATTACCGGTGAAAATGGAACCGGCAAAGGTGTGGTTGCCCGCGCGCTGCACGGCGCGAGTGATCGCGCCGACAAACCTTTCCTAACAATCAACATGGGTGGACTGAGCGAGAGCCTGTTTGAAAGTGAATTATTTGGTCATGTGAAAGGAGCGTTCACCGACGCCAAATCCGATCGACCGGGTCGCTTCGAGTTGGCGGATGGGGGCACGCTGTTCCTGGATGAGATTGGAAATGTTCCCGTCGCTCAACAAGCTAAACTGTTGCGTACACTGGAAACTGGAGAGTTTGAGCGTCTTGGTTCGTCGCGGCCACGGCGGGCCGATGTGCGGTTGATTTCGGCAACGAACGCCGATCTGGTGGCTGATGTCGAAGCAGGTAAGTTCCGGCGCGACCTCTATTTCCGGTTAAATACGGTCGAAATAAGTTTACCCGCACTGCGCGATCGAGTGGAAGACATTCCCGTTTTGGCACGCTATTTTCTGCGTTCCATGAAAAAATCTGAGCAATTTCAGTTCGGAAGCCGATCAACTGCTGTTGCGGTATCCTTGGCCCGGCAATGTCCGGGAACTGGATCATACAGTTGAACGAGCGGTCTTGATGGCTGACTCCGATCAAATCGAGGCACACGATCTCGGACTTGTTTCGGCCGGCTCTACCACCAGTTCGGGCACAGCTGGACTCGAGCAGTTGACTATGAAGGAAATCGAAAAGCTTTTGATTAAGAAAGCATTGGATCGGTACAGCGGGAACGTTCGGCGGGCGGCCGAAGCGCTTGGTTTGAGTCGAAGCACTTTCTATCGCCGGCTCCAAGAGTTCGGCCTCTGATGAGTTTGAAAGATTGGGCGATGGCCAATCGGAATCATGGCATTTCGTTAAACCGCATATCTCTTGCCGCCACGGTTCAGCTTCTGGTCGTATTCGGCGGACTACCGGCCATTGCGATCGCGAGCATACTGCTATGGCGAAGCGGTTGGTCACCGATAGCTAGCGGAAGCTGTGCTCTGATGATGGTAGGAATTTGGGTTGGCTGCGTCATGGCCGCACGTGAGCGGATTCTCTTTCCCCTGCGGACTCTTTCGAACCTGTTGGCGGCGCTGCGGGAAGGTGATTACTCCTTGCGGGCGGCGTCAGCGCGGCGTGCCGATGTCCTGGGAGAGGTGATGCGTGAGCTGAACGGCTTGAGTCAAGCCTTGCAGGCTGACCGCCAGCAAGCCACCGAAACGAACGCCCTGCTTTTGGCCGTGATATCAAACATCGATCTCGCGGTTTTCACATTTGATCAAGAAAACCGGCTTCGCCTGGTTAACGATGCCGGGATCAGACTTTTGAATCGGCAGAGCAAGGAAATTCTTGGTTCTACCGCTGCGGAACTCGGCTTAGAGGAGTGTCTCCAAGGAAACCGGACTGGCGTGCTGCAAAGATCGTTTCCGGGAAGTTTCGGAACACGTTGGGAAATTCGTCGTTCCGCTTTCCGGCAGCAAGGACGTCCCCATCAATTGCTGGTGCTATCGGACTTAAGTCAGACCTTACGGGAAGAAGAGAGAAGAGCCTGGCAACGGCTGATTCGAGTGCTTGGCCACGAGCTAAACAACTCACTTGGCCCGATTCAGTCGATTTCGGACAGCCTGGGTACGGTTGCGCGCCGGTCGTCGCCCGAACGTTCAAAAGAGTGGGAGTCAGATCTAATTGCCGGACTAGACGTCATCCGGGACCGCACTTCGGCGCTCGGCCGATTTATGGAGGCGTATTCGCAATTGGCTCGGCTGCCGGCTCCGCGCCGGCAGCCTTGCGAGATCGCCGGGTTGGTGCAACGTGCCGCCAAGTTGGAGTATCGTATGGCGGTTGTGGTTGAACCGGGTTTCAACGGATTGGTTAATTTAGATCCGGATCAGATCGAGCAGGCACTGATAAATCTGATCAAAAACGCAGTCGACGCGGTAACGGAAACGCATGGCCAAGTGCACATTCGCTGGACACTCGATCGACGCAATCTGGAAATCGAAGTACTGGACGAAGGCACCGGTCTGTCCAATACCACCAATCTGTTCGTTCCTTTCTTCACAACCAAGCCCGGAGGTAACGGAATTGGGCTGGTGCTCAGCCGGCAAATTGCAGAAGCGCACGGGGGAACGCTGATTGTGGAAAACCGCAAAGACCGGTCTGGCTGTCGGGCTTTGCTTCGGCTGGTGGGTTAGTAGCCGGCAGGAACGCGTCCCTACCGGTGACAGTGCGTCACAATCAGAGCGACAATAAAAACCACGACCGGGAGGATCGCCGAGAGCACCACCAGGCGCATGCCTCGCCATCGCGTTTTCCAGACCTTTGGGGACTGCAAGTGCTGGTGCCGTCCGGTAACTTTCACTGATTCGAGATCATCCAGTTCCGCTTTCATTGCGGCGGCAGTGGCGTACCGTCGAGCTGGATCGCGCTCCATGGCGTGGAGGATGATTTCCTCGAGCTCGGGGCTGATCTCCGGATTTACCTTCCGTGGAGCAACTGGATCACCCGCTATGCGGGAATTCATCACGATGAACGGGTTTGGCCCCTCAAATGGCACCCGACCGGTTGTCATCTCGTACAGCATCGCACCTAGGCTGTAGATATCGGTTCTTTCGTCGCCTCGTCTCCCTTTTACTT
This sequence comes from Verrucomicrobiota bacterium, assembly GCA_041167675.1. Taxonomy (GTDB): domain Bacteria; phylum Verrucomicrobiota; class Verrucomicrobiia; order Chthoniobacterales; family JAFAMB01; genus DASTDH01. The sequence continues at coordinate 45,435 of JBEEIB010000103.1, read as the reverse complement.
GTTCCGGCGCCATGTAGTCCGGCGTTCCCATGGCCGGACTAAAGCCAGCAAAAGTGATCCGACGCATCTCTGTCGCTTTGGCGATTCCAAAATCCATGATCCGAATCGATCCATCATTGCAGACCATGATATTCTGCGGCTTGAGATCGCGGTGCACAATTTTCTGTTCGTGCATATGAGTCAGCGCGTCGCAAAGTGCGCTCGCGATCTGAATGGCGTCAGCGATGGGGATCGGCCGCACCTCGTTCATTACACCGCTGAGCGTGCGGCCCTCCAAATATTCCATCACGATGTATGGACGGCTCTGCTTGGTGACATTAATGAAGCGCAGAATGTTGGGGTGGTTTAAGCGTTTCCCGATCTCCGCTTCCCGTTCAAACCGGGCAAATGATCCCGAATCGGATTCAAACTGCATATGCGGCACTTTGACTGCCACAATTTCTTCCGTGAGAAGATCCTTGGCTTTGTATATCGACGCCATCCCGCTGCGAGTAATGACTTCTTCGATCCGGAATCGGTCGTCTAGCACGTCACCCACTTGGACTTCGTTGTGCATGTGATTCTCAGGTTCGTGCAGAGAGGTCTTGAGGAAAGAAATCGAGGTCTTATACAAGGGTTCGCTTAGACGGTCAATCTGTACCACCTGAGCGGTTAAGTTATCATCCGTTCCGCGACGTTCGGAGAGAGCAACGAGATAGGGGCAAATTTCATCCATGTTTAGTCGGTCGACTCCTTCGGCAAGCTCGCCATCGTTCATGAAACAGTAGAGCCCATCGGTGCATTGAAGGATTCGGTCATGGGAAGCGAGTTTTAATCTTTTGTAATCCATTCGCACAATCGGCTCCGGGCCGACACTCCGCGTCAGCATTGATCGCAAGTGGCTAGCGCGGGCTTCGTGTTCAGTGATGAGCCGCAGCTTCAATTGCAGGCCAGTATAAGAGTGATCATCTGTCAGCCGGCGCATCTCTTCGTTTCTCACCAGATAGACTCGCGAATCGCCCACATGACCGATGGAGAGTTCTTTGTCGCGAAACACACATACCGTCAAAGTTGTCCCCATGCGTCCACGGCTCGGATCTTTCATTCCCGCTTCATAGATGGCGAGATTAGCTCGCTCAAAAATCTCTTTCAGCAATTGCTTGGTCGGGACCCCCGGATCGGTATCCTGGAAGATCGCCAACGCAATATCTACCGCCATTTTACTGGCGACGTCGCCATCTCCCATTCCTCCAAGTCCGTCGGCTATGACCGCGATAGCTCCTTGGCGGCGGCGCACCGCTTCATCGCTGGATTCCCAGTAAGCGAACGCGTCCTCGTTTTTCTGGCGTTTCGGTCCCGGAGAGGATTCTGCGAAGTGGCTAAGTCGCATTGCAGGAAGGAATACTATGCCGAAAGAGAAAAGGAGGAAAAGCGCTCCGGTTCATCTGAGCGATTAAACGGCGAAGCCAGAGCCATCGTGAGCGCTCGTTGGGTTTAGCGGATAGTAAAAAAGACTGCTGCCACCGGTGATCCATTCCGATGGCAGCAGCGTTGCGCACGTTGCCTTAATGATGGAAGAGAAATTTTAGCTATGCGAGCAGTGTCATAACCGGGAACTGCAATTCGAATAGCACTCATCGTGCCATGGTGAGGAGATCCTGAATTTCGTCTTTGTCGAAACGCTTCAAAGCGGCAACTTGTCAGTTGGGCGAGTATAAAAGCAACGGTGGACGGGCGGGTAGAATTACGACCGAAGCTCTTCCGATAGTTGTTAATCGCCCCATGTCGGTCACAGAGCGGTTGTCCTTGATCAAATCAGGACAGAAGGAGCGAAAAAAGACGATCAGCGAGCAAGATGCACCTCCACGTCGCATTGACTTGTCGCCTGCCTGAGACTGCTATGGTGCTTCGCGGAGATGAACATCTACTGGGTGTACGAGCTGCTGAATTGGCTTTTTGGAAGCCTGACAATCGCAATTACGGAGGCGATCGGTCTAGGTGGTTTGTACGCGACGCGAAAATGGGTGCGACGGATTCATGGCACCGAACATTCCCATAATGAGGTCGTTGGCTTTTACTGAGCGCGATTTGCGTGTTTTATGGAATCACGCTGGCCTTGCTTGCGGTGGGAACGTGGCAAATCTACTCGGACGTAGATAGCAGGGTCGGGGAGGAACCTGCTGCGGTTGGAGTGCTGTACAGAGACATCAGCAGTTTCCCCGAGCCGACCCGCACGGAACTTCAGGCGGATCTGCGGCAATACACTCGTCAAGTGATCGACGTTGCCTGGCCCCTGCAGCGGCGAGGGATCGTCCCGCAGAACGAGGGCGTCGTGCTAAGGGTGCTTCAGTCTCACCTCGTCAGTTTTGAACCCCGGACCGAGGGCCAGAAAGAGTTGTTCGCGGAAGCCCACCGGGAGTTTAGCCGGTTGGCGGAATTGCGAGGAAGGCGGTTGCAGAGCGTGCGCGAAGGGCTGCCCGGCCCTTTGTGGACCATCGTATTGGCGGGGGCTCTTCTCAGCATTGCGGTCACCTGGTTTTTCGACATGAGAAGCCGAAGCATGCACGTCTGGATGACCGTCATGTTCTCGGCCCTTCTGGGTCTACTGATCTTTCTGCTAGGCGCAATGGATAATCCATTCCGAGGAGAGATCAGTGTCAGCGCGGAACCGTTTGAACTTGTCTACCAAAGACGAATGCAGGCCGGGCAGTGAAGCAGTGGGGCGTCGCACGATGGTAGGGCGCAACACTCCGCTGCTTTGTGGCCGCCTAACGGATTAGTAATGTGCTCTGGACGGCACATTGAAGTCGCTTATGCTTTTCGGCACTTCAATCTGCAATGTCTTTCGATCTAAAAAGCTTGGTTGCCGCCCGGATGGGGGAAAATTACGAACTCCACGCTCGTCACCTGAATCCGACGTTAGTAGAAGTTCAGCGCATTACCGGGTTTGACCGGGTTTATACTCGCGCGGAAGGAGCTTACCTCTATGACGCAGAGGGGAATGCCTATTTGGATTTCTTGAGCGGTTACAGTGTCTACAACATGGGGCGCAATCATCCGGTGGTGAAACAGGCGATCCGTGATGTCCTCGATCTCGATTTGCCTAATCTTGTGCAAATGGATTGCTCGCTGCTGAGCGGGTTACTGGCGGAAGCATTGTTAAAAAAGACGCCACCGCATTTAGAGGCGATATTTTTCTGCAACTCGGGGACCGAGGCAATCGAAGGCGCATTGAAATTTGCGCGAGCGGCGACCGGTCGCGCCGGAATTGTGAGCCTGCATTCGGGGTATCATGGCCTGAGTTATGGCTCGTTGTCAGTGACCGGTATCCCGAATTTTCAGGAAGGTTTCGGACCTTTGATGGCCGATACGGCTCGGGTGAAGTTAGGCGATTTGGATGCCCTGGAGCGGCTGCTGCGAAAGCGAAATGTGGCGGCGTTCCTGGTTGAGCCGGTCCAAGGCAAGGGAGTGAAGTTTCCGAAGGATGATTTTTTCGTTCAGGCACAAATGTTGTGCCGAAAGTACGAAACACTTTTTATCTGCGATGAAATTCAAGCCGGGCTAGGGCGAACCGGAAAATGGTGGGGGTTTGAGCATTGGAATTTGGAGCCGGATATTATAACCGTGGCCAAGAGCCTAAGCGGTGGGTTTGTGCCAGTTGGTGCGATTATCACCCGACGCGCGATCTATCAAAAGGTGTTTAGTCGGCTCGATCGCTGCGTCGTCCACTCAAGTACCTTTGGTCGCAATAATCTCGCGATGGCGTCTGGGTTGGCCAGCCTGGCGATTCTGGAAGATGAAAAGCTGATCGAAAATTCGGCCCGCATTGGCAACCTTCTGCTGGAGCGGCTCGACGCGTTACGGCCCAAACACACCTTTCTGAAAGAGATTCGAGGGAAAGGATTGATGATTGCGATTGAATTTCACGAGCCGGCGGAACTCGGATTGAAAATGGCTTGGCGCCTTTTGCATAAGATCGATAAGGCCCTGTTTCCGCAGCTGGTAATTGTTCCGCTCCTGAGTAAGCACCGAGTGTTAACGCAGGTCGCCGGTCATAATATGGACGTGATCAAAATCCTGCCGCCACTTATGATCGGCGAGCGGGAGGTCGATTATTTCGTGAAGGCCTTTGATGAAACTTTGACCGGTTGCCGCCGGTTCCCAGGTCCAATGTTGGAACTCGCTATGAACACGGCGAGAAAAAACAAGAATGGCAGAAACGCATACGGACCGAAACCGTCGCACCTGCCCGGTCGTGCTGTCACTGCCGCATAAGTCCGGAAGCCGAATACTCGTCCTGGTCGTCGGTCAGGTCCGTCCAATAAGTATGGCACCGGGCTATCAAAGGGTGCTCATGGCGCAGAACTGAGAGCGAACGTTATCGCTGCGCGTGGCCACCGCATTTCGCGGACGAGGCCGAGCACGATTCCTGATAGTCGTCCTCGATGGGCTAAACTAGCTGCCCTGCAATCTCTTCGATGGCTCGGAGAATTTGTCGCGGGGAATACGAAGCGGCCGCTTTCACGCGAAGAAGAGGAAACTTTACGATCCCAAATAGCTCGTCCAAGAACTGATCACGTTCTCTACGGTCAGAACGACTATGAGAAGAATCATCTAACTCGATGGCGAGAATTGGTTCCAATCGGTCTGGCTCCACCAGCAGAAAATCGATGTGTTTGGCCGCAATTTTCCGAAAGAGCCGATGGCGTTCCTTTGAGTCGTTGCTCGCGACCTGAAAAAGATCCGCTAAACGGACCTTGCAAAGGATTTGCAATCGGCCGGCAATTGCCAGGTCGAGACTTCGATAGAAAAGCTGTTCGGCCGGCGTAAGCAGGCTCTCGACAACCGAAACGTACACCTTCGGTTCGACTGATCGCCAGAACGTCCAGAGGCCGAGGCCGAGTAAACAGCAAAGGAAACATCCACCTACCCACAGAATGGTCGGAGAGAGGAATTCCGAAATCATCTTACGGCTTGCCAGTGTAGCAAAGAAGGTGTTCTCACACAAAGCCACAAAGTTGGATCGATGTCCGGGCGGGCTTAGGACCTGGCCAATCCCTTACCAAGCCTTTTGTCTTCGGGTAAATTCCTTTTTCGATCGGACTGGGAATAGAAAGAGTTAAATCGGACTCTCAGACGATGTGAAAGTTTTTCGACTGCTGGTTTTTCTGTTTGGGTTATTAAGCGCGAGTGGATTGGCGGCAACTCGTCTGGAAAGCGGAGAGCAGCAGGTCTCGTTACTTGAACTCTATACTTCGGAAGGATGTAGTAGTTGTCCTCCAGCCGAGAATTGGTTGGCGCAGCGTTACGGCAAATTAGACGAGTGGCACCGAGTGGTTGCCGTAGCGTTCCACGTTGACTATTGGGATCAGCTGGGATGGAAGGATCGTTTCGCGAAACCGGAGTTCAGCTCCCGCCAGCAGCTTTATTCCGCAAGCTGGAAAAGCGGTTCCCTTTACACGCCCTGCTTTGTTCTCAACGGGCAAGAATGGCCGGGATGGTTTCGCGGCGAAGCGCTTCCAAGTGGACAACAAATGGTGACCGGAAATTTGGAAGCGGTGGTTAGTGGCGATACGGTCGAGGCCCGTTTCGCCCCCGCAACAGAGTCAAAAGAATATGTTGTCTTTGTCGCCCCGCTGGCATTGCAAACGAGCTCCGACGTCCGAGCAGGTGAAAACCGGGGACGCCATTTGAACCATAATTTCGTAGCACTCTCTCTTACTTCGACCAAGATGGAATCTCGTGATTCCGCGTTTGCAGCCGTTCTGCAGGTTCCGTTGAGCAGCGCGCAAGCAATAGCCATTTGGATAACGCCCGATCATTGCCCTGTACCGATTCAAGCGGTCGGCGGACCGTTGAAATAAGGCCGTCACCGCCCTCGATGACGGCGTTCCCGGCGTTATTTCAACGGCCTACCACCCAGGAACGGTCCCAGCATAAATCGCGTGGGCGTCGCCGAAGAGCGCGATCGAATAACGCGGCGGCGTATCAGTAATAAACACACCATCCTCATTCACCATCTTATGGGTGCGTGAATCAAAGATGAGAAGGTATTCCACTGGGACCGAGCGAGCATCGTCCAAGTCGTTATAGTAATCCATTGATCTAGCGGAACCGTGATAAAGCCGATTCACTAGCCAAGGGATGTCGCCAGCCGTTAGTGCGCGAACCTGGATCGCGACATACGGGGTCTGATCAAGAAGTGCGCGGCGATGCGAGTCCAGGTGTTGCAGAAACTTGTCTAATCGTTTTTCGCCGAGCCCAACCTCGCCTTTGAACGGCGTTGCCGTCATAATTGCATAATCACGCTCTGATGACGACCGGCTGGAAGCCGGTTTCTCTGCCCAGATGCTATGACCAGCCAATAGCAGAGCACAGAACAAAATCTTTTTCATCGTCCGGTTCCAATATAGAGTGCGGTGTAGCCCCCAAAAATTCCCATTTTGCCTTTAGCGGGAGTTTCCAGCGCAATGTAGCCCTCCTGACTCAAGGGTTGGCCCGTTTTCGGATCGAAGATCATAATGAATTTCGCATTTCCGGCTAGCGCCTCATGCGGATCTGAACTGGTGATAGAGCTCTCTCCCCGGACACGGCCGGTAACAATGCGGTTCGCCAGCCCCGGTACTTCCCCGACCGGCACGCTGGTAGCCTCGACTGCAATATATTCCACATTCGCGAGCCGCTCTTTTTCGGCCGGTTTGAGATGAGCCAGATATCGATCCATCCGTTTTTGCGCGGCGGCTTGCTCGGCTGGATAAGCTTGTCCGACTGCCAGAGAGTAATCGGTATACTGACCTAGTTTAGAAGAGGCGCATGCTCCATAGAGTAGGAGAGCGAGACCGCAAACAGTAAGGCGGAAGGACTGAATCATATCTCCGACGAATATTTCTACGGGTCGCTACTCTGAATCAATCCGATTCGAAAGAAAAAAGGCCGGCGATAATGCCGGCCTTTCTCGCAAAACCTTGGAAATCTGTTAAATCTTGGCCGCAACGATTTGTTCGAGCTTAACGATGTCGGCCGAGAATTTGCGAATACCTTCAGCAGTCTTCTCCACGGCCATCGGGTCTTCGTTGAAGGCGAAACGAAAGCCTTTCTCATCGAAGCTTACCTTTTGCTCATTCGATTGCTTCGCCTTCTCAACGGATAGTTTTTGGGTCACTGGTTCGGTTGATTTGCTCAACTCTTCCAGCAGTTTCGGACTGATCGTCAACAGGTCGCAGCCGGCCAACTCTAGAATTTCGCCAACGTTGCGGAAGCTTGCTCCCATGACTTCGGTCTCGTGCCCGAACTTCTTGTAGTAATTGTAGATCTTTGTGACCGACTGAACTCCCGGATCTTCTGCGCCCTGGTAGTCCTTGCCAGTATGCGCCTTGTACCAATCATAGATCCGCCCCACAAACGGTGAAATCAGACGAACCTTGGCCTCTGCACAGGCAACGGCTTGAGGAAAGGAGAACAAGAGCGTGAGATTGCAATTGATCGATTCCTTCTGTACCCGCTCCGCTGCTTTGATTCCCTCCCAGGTCGAGGCGATTTTAATGAGCACGCGCTCCCGGGGAATTCCTTTTTCCTCGTAGAGGCTGATGAGCTGGCGAGCCTTATCGATCGATCCCTCTTTATCGAAGGAGAGGCGGGCATCGGTTTCGGTCGAAACCCGGCCCGGCACAATTTTGAGGATTTCCACGCCGAACGCGACAAGCAGATTGTCCATGACCGATTGGATTTTGGCCGGCCCGCTGAGGGGAGATTTTTTCGAGTCGGCAATTGCTTCGTCGAGTAGGTAGGCGTACTCCGGTTTGGATACGGCCGCCAAAATCAAGCTTGGATTGGTCGTGGAATCCTGCGGCTTATATTGCCGAATCGATTCAAAGTCACCGGTATCCGCGACGACCTTCGTAAATTTCTTGAGCTGTTCGAGCTGAGTGAGTCTTTCCAAAGTTGCTGTGCTCATACCAAACACAACCCAACTCCCGTTAGCCCATTAGAGCAACTAGTTTTTGTCGTTAGTAGAGCGAAGCCCCGAGCGGTCGCGGCCGCTCCGGCTTGAGCCAATGGGTAGCGCGGACCAGTTGCCGATGGAAACCTACTCAACCTCACCTAACGTAACTCGTATGAATGAGGCTTTTCCTTGGTCGGCCTCGGGACCCGAACCGTAGCCCGTCTTCACGGACTTCAGTTCAGGTGGGGTAGCCAAGATGGCGCCAAATTCGGCCAGGATTGCCGCCCCGAGCGGCGTGGCTGCTATTTGCTCATTGATTGAAGCTCCGGAAAGAATGGCGCGGCTCAGAGTAACGTGCGTCGGCTGCCGCTCAGCCGGCGGTAGTCGGCTGGTTTGCTGGAAGTATATTTGCCTCACCTTTAATTGGTCCAAACCGATGCACGAGAGGACCGCAGTTACCAACCACTCCAAGGCGTCGGATTCGGGGAACTCAATTTGGTCGAGAGGGGTTTCGACCAATTCGGATTGTGCGCTGGCAATTCGGTGCAATATGCCGAGACTATGCGACTTGACGAAATCCGGAATCCTTGCGGTTTCGATCTGGGTTCGAAGCTCGGGGTAAGGGATGTGGTCAGCTGGGGTGTGATCATGATCGTGCTCAGAAGATTGGCCATGATCCACGTGCAAGATCCCTCCGTGAACCCCAAAATGGACTACTCGGATGTCCTCTGTCTCTTCACGGTCGAAGTGGAGATGATGATCGCCGAGTTCAATCCCGCTAAGTTCCCATTCAAATGTTGACGGGCTTACCCCGAGGTCGGCTAGAGCACCGACCAATGCTTCACCAGTGAATTCCGAACGACTATCAAGCCAGAGAATCTGCATGGCTGTTATTACGTCGGAAAAGGTTCTGATCAAACCTCGAGAGAGTGAGTAGCAAGGTGGCAGTGGCTAATCCGTCCGACAGAAATTCGAGTACTGTGAATACGGCTTTCCTTAAGTCCGTCACCCAGTCGGCCTGGATTGATAAGGGCATAAGGACGCTGCTCGCCGTTACTCCCGGGCAAAAATCCGGCTTGAATCGTTCGACTCCCAACGACGATAAGTTCTTATGATAGTTCCAACCGCCGCTCTCTATAAACTGGCATATCGTCAGTACGCAATAGGGGCCTATAACATTAATAACCTAGAACAGATTTTAGGTCTCTTGAGTGGGTGCACTGAATCGCAAGCACCTTTCATCATCCAAATTTCTAAAGGCGCTCGAAGCTATGCCGATAAACGCATGCTCGAGGCGATGATTCGAACGGCCGAACAAATCCATCCGGACGCGGTGTTTGCGGTCCATTTGGACCACGGGGATGAAGCGACCTGCTACGAATGTATTGATTCCGGATTTTACAGTTCGGTAATGATCGACGCGAGTCACGAACCATTTGAAGAAAATGTCGCGATCACCCGGCGAGTCGTGGAAAAGGCGCATACCAAAGGCATTAGCGTTGAAGCGGAGCTTGGGCGGCTCGGCGGGGTCGAAGAAGACGTTAAGGTAGATGAAGGCAGCGCTTTCCTGACCAATCCGGCAGAGGCGGTGGAGTTTATTAACCAGACCCATTGCGATGCCTTGGCTTGTGCGATTGGAACCAGCCATGGAGCTTACAAGTTCAAAGGCAATCAAGGATTACACTTCGACGTGATTGAGGCCATTGAGCGGAAATTGCCGGGAACGCCGTTGGTGATGCATGGAAGCTCCAGTGTGCCGGCAGAAGAGGTGCAGAGGATCAATGCGGCCGGTGGCAAGCTGGATCCAACCGCCCGTGGCGTAAATGAAAACGAGTATTTACCCGCTGCAAAATTGGGCGTGACTAAGATCAATATTGATACCGATGGCCGGTTGGTCTGGACCCGCGTACATCGGGAGTTCTTTCGCGATCATCCTACGGAATTCGATTTTCGCCCTCCGGGCAAAACGTTTGTTCAGGAATACGCGAAATTTATCGCGCAAAAGAATGAAAAATTAGGATCGGCACATCGGCTGCCGGAAATAAGAAAAGCTCTGATAAAATCAGCAACTTTTGCAGAATCGGAATTGTCCTCAGGATAAATCTCCGAAACAAGGGATGAAACCCGAACAGGTGACCGTAACCGGTCGCAACAATCAAATTACACTGAAGGGACGGGTGGAGGAGCTGCTGGTCCAAGGGTCGAACAACGAGATTAGGGCTGAGGACCTGGGGCACGTCACTTTCATCGGCAGCAACAATCTGATTAAGTATGCCAGCCCGATTGAAAGCGAATGTCCTGTCAAGTATTCGCGGCGGCAGCGATAATGAGATACAGCGTTGGTAGGAGGGGGCAGCGTTTGGTAGCTGCGACTGTCCCGCGAAAGCTGAACGTGTACCGGTCGAGTGTGCTTGGCCGAGAGGAATGAACCCGACCATTGAGTGCAGTCGCCATCGTACGGTTCGCGAATGGCCTTCGCATTTTGTGGCATCGAACCTGCAAGCGTTCGAACACCAAACAAATAATGGCGACTGTCCCGCGAAAGCTAAACGTGTACCGCTCGAGTGTGCTTGGCGAGAGGAATGAACCCGACCATTGAGTGCAGTCGCCATCGTACGGTTCGCGAATGGCCGTCGCATTTTGTGGCATCGACCTGCAAGCGTTCGAACACCGAACACCAAACACCAAACGCCAAGCCTCAAACGCTGCGGCACGATGGCGACTGCGGTCTACGGTTGTGCCACACCGGCAGCTCCGTTTCGATTTCGAGACCGCTTCAAAAACAGGGGCGTATCGGATCGCTACCAAACGCCGCTCGCCGATCACCTACGATCGCTTTCAGGAAGTTGCGGTTCTGCAGTCGGAGTTGCCGAGGGTTGTCCGGGCCGGGAGATTAACGGGGTGGTTTCGGTCTTGGGGGTGGGTTGAGCCTGCCCGCTTGCTGACACCGAGAGGCAATAATAAAAGAGGACCAGGAGAGCTTTCGATAGAGAAACATAGAAGAATATGCTTTGCTGGGGCCGTCGATCTCGGTGCAATTTTATGGCAGGTCCTGGTCACATCCCCGGAAAAGAGCGAGGAGGAGGTTAAACCGATCCAGATTCAAATTGAGGACGTATTCTCCAGGACAGCAACTTGGATCGACAGAGCAATCGGTGCCGATCAAGAAAAGCGCGAGTGAAAGCTTTCGGTAATCTTGCATCCCTTGTTCTTGCAATTTGCAAAGTAGAGAGTTCTTTGGCGGGCCTAATCTTGCCCCCGGATGACGCCATTTTCCGAGAGAGCGAGCACCTTCCTCGAACTTCGGCTTACAGGTTGCTTCTAGAAATGGCAGGAGCGGTTGCCGGGCTTTACTGATTTCATGCGGGTCTTAATCATCGACGACGAAAAATCGATTCGGAGCTCAACCTCCGCGGCATTAAAGGCTGAAGGTCACCAGGCTGATGTCGCCGATAGTTCCACCATCGCCCTAGCCAAGCTTCAAGAAGAGGCGTGCGACTTGGCGTTGCTCGACCTTCGATTGGGAGACGAAGATGGGTTAGACCTCCTCCAGGAACTAAAGCGGTCGCAACCCAATCTTCTCGTGGTCGTTTTTACGGCGTACGCTTCTGTTCCTTCCGCTGTGGCCGCCATGCAAAAGGGGGCGTTTGACTACCTGGAAAAACCGTTTACGCCAGAGCAATTGCGGCAAATCCTCGGCCGGGTCGAAAAACAGCGCAAACTAGAAACGAAAATCGTCGAGCTACAGCAAGAGATAGATAAGCAAAATCCGGCTATCGACTTTTCCTCGGAAGATCTGTCGATGAGGGGTGCAATTGATATTCTTTTTCGTGCTGCTCCCACTCAGGCTGCAATGTTGCTGTTGGGCGAGAGCGGTACTGGCAAAAGCGTTTTTGCGCGGGCCATTCATGATCGTAGCGACTATCGAGAAGGTCCCTTTGTGACGGTGAGTTGTCCCAGCTTGTCGAAGGAGTTGCTGGAGAGCGAGCTATTCGGTCACGTGAAGGGTTCATTTACAGGCGCAGTTCGCGACACGTGGGGGAAGGTTGCGGCGGCCGAGGCTGGAACTCTCTTTCTTGATGAGATCGGCGAGTTGCCATTGGACATTCAGCCCAAGCTGCTTCGTCTATTGCAGGAACGGCAATACGAAAGGCTTGGCGAGCATAAGCCTCGGCTGACTAATGTGCGAATTATAGCGGCGACCAATAAGGATCTGAGAGTCTCGGTTCGAGAGGGGACATTCCGTGAAGATTTATTTTACCGGCTTGATGTTATTTCGGTGCGAATCCCGCCGCTGCGAGATCGAGAGCGAGATCTCGAGCGATTCGCCCATTCGTTTCTTGGGTTTTTTTCGAAGCAACTTGGCCGCGGTTCCATGCGGCTCGACGGAGAAGCACTACGAAAACTTAAGGCTTATCGCTGGCCCGGCAATCTGCGAGAGCTGCGAAACACGATAGAACGCGGGGTCATTCTTTCGAATGGCGACACGATTACCGAAGAGTTCCTGCCGGACAATCCTCCGCCGGAGGCCGATACACAGGTCGCGGTTGGGAGTGACGTCAGTCTGGAGGTTCTGGAGGAAGCTCACATCCGTAGTATCTTACAACAGGCGACGAGTTTGGATGCCGCCGCCAAGATCTTGGGCATCGATCCGGCCACCCTCTATCGCAAACGGAAGCGGTTAAATTTGCAGTAAGAGGAAAAGCACGCGACCTGTCCGACATGGCTCTTCAAGCGTCTTACAGAAGTCGCAAAGCCAGATTTTGAACAGGAGATCACAGAGAGATAGAACTGGGGTACAAAAAAAGGCCTTAACCGTTCGGCCGAGGCGGGGCTGATGCCTGCAGTTCAAGCCACACCGTTGGAGCCGTCCAGTTTCAAAAACCTTGATTGATGTTGGCGTTCCTTCCAAGCAAAAACCTGAAATGCCCTTTGTCCGGCCCCCAGCAAACTGCTGTTGCGAAAGACCTAGCACAGTCCCGCTTTCAACTGTTTTCCCTCTGTTATCTCCGTGACCTCCTGTTCAAAATCTGGCTTTGCGATCTTCTGTAAGACGGACAAGCGGGCTTGACCGAAATGCGCGATTTTGATCGAAGTACTTCCGATCATCCAAGGTTATGCTTCGATGGCGTTTGACTCTTGGCCTGCTCGCCACGCTCATTATCCTGCTTTTGGTCGGGATCTATGGAGTTTGGCTGTTCAATGATCTCGGGCGAGCGGTCGATGATGTCCTTCGCAACAACTACGACAGCATCAAAGTTTGTCACTACATGCGGGTTGCTACCGCACGAGTGAACACCTTTTACCCGCGAGTCGATCGACCCGCGCCGCCGTACGATCAAACTGGACCGGTCGATGAGGTCGAAAGAGAGTTTGCCCGTCGATTGCCGATTCTGGAGCGGAACGCGCGAGATCCAGAACAGAAGCAGCTAGTGGCAGAGCTGAGACAAACTTCGACCGATTATGTGCAGCTCTATCGCCGGATGTTTGCGGAATACAAGGCCAACGATCCCGCGATCAAGGATACGCGTGCAAAGGTTGCGAAACTCACTCTGCAGATCACGGAACTGACGGAAAAGATACTCCAGCAAAACGAGAAGCAGATGTTTATTGCCAACGAAAAGGCGCGGCGAAAAGCCAGGGATTCCATCCGCCTGTTGCTTACCGCGATGGTCAGCTCGGTCGTCGTGTTTGTTTTTACCTACGCCAGATTGGGTCAATCATTAATCACACCACTGCAGACGCTTACCCACTCAATCCGGGAACTGCGATCACGGGACTTTGATCATGCCCTACCCGAAAAGGGAAATGACGAGTTAGGAGAATTGACTCGGGAGTTCAATCAAATGGCTCTCGAGCTGCGTAATTTCTATCGGGAAACGGACCGCAAATTGATCGAATTGAATCAGGTAATTCGAGCAATGCTGACTACCTTGCCCTATCCGCTGTTCATTCTCGATCAGCAGGATCTAATCACTAGAATGAATCCGGCAGCAGAGAAATTGATGGTTCATTTTAAGAGCGGCGGTGAACTGCCGGAAACCCTTAAAGGTCATGTCAAAGAGGCGTCGATCACTGGCCCAGACTATCGACTGGATGATTTAAAGCAGGCGCTCCGGTTTCGCATTGATGAGCAGGAAATTTACTTTTTGCCACGAATTTTTTCCTTGGTCCTCGCAGAGGGCTCAAGCTTGGGACGCGCCCTGATGTTGATCGATGTGACGCGGTTCCGATGGCTTGATGAAATGAAGTCGGATACGCTGGCAACCCTCAGCCACGAGATTAAGACGCCGCTAACTGGCATTCGATTAGTACTGCATCTGCTACTTGATAAAAGGACGGGCTCGCTCTCGGAGTCACAGGAAGAACTGGTGATTACTGCGCGAGATGATTGTGAGCGCTTGTTGCGCACCTTAAAAAGCATTCTAGATCTGGCTAAAATGGAAAGCGGGAAAGCTCAGTTGAACTTGCGACCAGTTCCTCCAGCGAAAATCGTTGGGGAAATTTGCGGGAATTTTCGCGATTTATTCGTAGCGGCTAAATTGGACCTGAAAGCCGAGGTGGCACCGGAGATTCCTGATGTGGCGGCAGACCCGGACCGGGTCGGTTTAATCTTTTCGAATTTTGTTTCTAACGCATTGAAATATAGCTTTCCAGGAAGCGAGGTGATCATTCGAGCGTGTCGTTGGAATCGGGAGCTTGTTCGCTTCAGCGTGATCAACCGTGGCCCTGGCCTCACGGAAAGCGAGCAGTCCAAGGTTTTCGACAAGTTCTACCGGTCAGAGAAACTGCAGAGTGACGGTGCGGGACTTGGACTCTCGATTGCTCGGCAAATCGTTCAAGCGCACGAGGGACGTATCGGAGTGTTCAGCAAAGTGAATGAAAGCACTGAATTCTATTGCGATTTGCCGATTATCGCGGTGCCAAATCGCATCGCACCGGTCTGAAATACGCGGAGCGGCAGCATCCTGCATTTCGCCCCAAGAGGATGTTCATTCAGCGAGGTATAATGTATTACTGCTTCACGTAGAGTCGCTTACGCGGTATAGTTCCAATCCGACCGACCAGAAATACCTTCGTCTAAACTCAGCTGATCTGGATCCTATATAAAATCTAGTTGCTCATAAAGCGCCATCCCGGTATTTAACAAGAGGGCCGGAGCGCTCAAAACGCTCCAGTGGAATTCGATGTTCCGCGGTCCCAATGTGGAATATCCATGAGTCGGCCACTGAGATTGCTGCTTATCTCGGACTTAGAGACCGATGCGGTCTTTTGCCGAGATTTGCTCGATGAGCTTGGAATTCGGGCTAGTATGGCCCGGTCAGAATCGGTTGCCCGTGCGATCCGAGAGATTTCCGGGACTCAATGGGATATTATTGTCGTATCAGCTAGCGCTGAAGCTCTGTTGGAGAATGATTTGTTGCCGTCTCTAAAGGCAAGCAACCCCGATGGACCGGTTGTTGTGCTATGCGAAGATTTCGATGAGGAACGGTTTGTTCGAATTCTGCGCGCCGGCGCTACGAATGTGGTGTCCCGAAAAAATCGGGAGCGAATCAAACGGATTCTGGGGGGAGCTCTCTCTGATTCGATAGATCCCGGCTCGCGAATGAATGAGGAGCGTCTGATTCATCGAAGAGAGGACCTTCTTTGGCTCCTCTTTGACGCGTCCTCCGATCCATTGGCCGTACTTCGAGTCGATGGAGATGGTGACTATAGCTTTGCTCTCGCAAACCGTGCCTTAATGCGAATCGCCGAAGGCTGGCGACTCAGTCCGTCGCTTGACCGGGTGATCGGTCGAAACACCAGAGAGGTTGCCTTGAACGATTGGAAACTTCCGTGGGACTTGTACTGGAAGCTCCATTCCCAGATCTCCAACGCTTGTGCGTTCCGCAAATCAATAACCCATGAGCAGGAGTGGGACTTCCCGACCGGCATTCGTTCCTCGATGCTCACGTTTTATCCGATCTCTAACGGCGAAGATCCTTGTAAATTCGTTCTGGTCCGTCTGAAGGAAATTGTGGCAGAGACTTCGGAGCCGAGCGAAATCGATGGTTTCGACCGGGCACAGGCGCAGAAAATGGAGTCATTGGGTGCCCTGGCGGGAGGGATTGCGCACGATTTCAATAACATTCTCACCTGTATGCTCGGCTACACGGAAGTGGCGATTAGGAAGGTCGAAATTGGGCATCCGGCGTACGAAGATCTCCATCAAATCCTCACGGCCGGTTTCCAGGCGCGCGAATTGGTCAATCAAATTCTGACATTCAGCCGGAAGCAACCCGCTCAAAAACGCAAAGTCGATTTGAACGCATTGGTAGAGGATGGGCTGCGCCTCCTACGTAGCGGTGCTCCAGCTAACGTCTCGATCGAAACGCTCGTTCCAAAAGCGGGATTGGAACTCTTTGTTGACCCGAATCAACTGCTGCAGGTCATCCTTAACCTTTGCACGAATGCGTTTCACGCGATGCCGGAGAATGGCGGCAAGGTCACAATTAGCGCCAAGCCGATTCCGGCCAACAGCCAACATCGTTTGGTTCGGGAGATGCAACCCGGAGAGGCGTACGTCGAGCTCATTGTCGCGGACACCGGCTTAGGGATGAGTGCGGAAACGATGCGACGAATATTCGAGCCACTCTTCACGACCAAAAGTTCTACCCAAGGTACCGGTCTCGGGTTGTCGATCGTTCACGGAATCGTCCGCAGCCATGGCGGATTCATCCACGTTGAGAGCAAGCTTGGCAAAGGGTCACAATTTCATGTGTTTTTGCCGAAAGGATTACCCGCTGCTACCACCGATGTTTCGCCGGAGGTCGATTCCCTGGCTCATTCGGGACAAGATCAGTCGGGGACCGGCAGAGTTAAACACGTTCTGATTGTCGATGACGATCGAGATGTTGGACGATTGGCTGCGAGAATTCTGGAAACATTTCGGTATGAAGTAACCGCTCTGACCGATCCGACTGAGGCGGTCAAACTCGTGCGCAAGCTCCCGACGAAGTTCGATCTGGTATTGACTGATCTGCTGATGCCGGAACTCTCGGGTCCAGAGCTCGCGCGCGCGCTGAAGAAAATTAGACCTGACCTTCCTTTGCTCTTGATCTCAGGACTAGTTTCGTCCGTGACGGAAGAGAGTGCCCGCCGCCAGGGCTTTGTTGGGTTAATTCGTAAACCTTTTGAAATCGATCAGATAGTAAAAAGTGTCGCCGGCATTCTCGATAATACGTCGGCGGTTAGCACGCGCGCTGCCTAGTGCAGGAATAACGCCGAGAACGCCGTCATCGCCGGGAACTGAATCTGAGCGCGCTCACAACTCTTTCCTATCTCCGCCAACCAGCGCACACTATTTGTCCTTCTATCAATAAGACAAACAACTTGGGTTGGTTGGCGGACGCAGGAAAAAACGATGCAAATATTGGTGCACGCTTTCGATCCGTTCCCGGCGTTCCCGCCGATGACGGCGTTGCCGGCGTTATTAATCAGTAGGTGTTTCCGAAAAAATCGTTCTCCGACCCGATAGGATGTAACCACGTTTCCGCGCACTTCTGCAGAACGACTCGAGAAAAGACTTTTCAATGTAAGTGAAGGCGGCAAGCAGACCTTCCTGCTCAAACCTTCCGCCGATGGCGGCTTCGACCTGACTCGGCTCTCCGAAGGAAGAAAGAAATTGATTAGATACGAACAGTTCAAAGAGTAGCTGGCGGTCTGCATCGCTCATTTTTTTTGGCGTATGACGCAGGAGCCAGCGCCTGGCATACAATGCCAAGACCGCATCCCCAACCCATGCTTGATCCCGCAACGCACGCTCGCTGTTCATGTTTTCGTCACGCACCGACTCCAAGACTGCAGAAAACATTGACGCCGGCTAAATGCGATTTTCGAAAATTGCTTCACCGAGCATTAATTAACAAGCTCAGAGCCTTGGCGTCTTTGCCTGAGACTCTATGAGACATGAGGGCTAGGAAGAGTCAACAGAACAACATATTCTGATCCTTTGGGCCCGGGAATACTGCGCATCAATGAGATCGAATCGATTTGCCAATCCCAGCTTGGCATGCCGGTTTGTTGGGCGAGTTCAAAGAGATGTTCGCCGAACTGAGCCGGTAATTGCCGGAAGGCCAATCGAGCGATCGTCACGTGCGGATATGATCGATCCCTTTCTTTCCATACGAAATCACCTGGGAAAGCTTTGGCCAATCGGTCTTGCCAACCTCGTAACGAAGGATTGGAAGCGAATCCAATCCAGAGCACTCTCGGCCGACGGAATGCGGGAAAACACCCAAATCCTTTTGCCGTGAGACAAGGAAAATCCGGACGGTCTCCCACCAGTTCGATCAACCGGGTTCGAATAGAATTCATCTTTGCGGCCGGCCTATTTCCAAAAAAAAGGACGGTTAGATGAAATTGAAATGACCTGGTCCAGCGAATTGGCAATTCGGGACCGTAGAAGCAATCCAGAAGACGTCGGAGGGTCTTTTGAGCCTGACTTAGGTGGCTGATCACACTGGGTGGAGGATTGAACGAGAGAAATAGCCGAAGCGGAGAGGAATCCGACGATTGGCCGAGAGAGACTTCCGTCGGACGGAAATCGTCGGAATTCACGTTTACGTTCCAATCTCCTTGATCAATTTTCGCGCGTCAGAGACCGAGGCCGGCGACTTGCTTTTCTGGGATCCGACGCTAGAGGTGTCGCTTCGATGAAGGTAATCGCATGCTGGTGCTTCATTTTTGCGGCGTTGGGGTTTTTGCATCGATCGGCGCTTGCGGATACCTCTACCGCTTCTTGTAAGGTGGCTCAAAGGTATTCCGCCGCGCACGGCGGACTCTCACTTTTGGTCATGCGGGATGATCAAATCCTTTACGAGGCGTATTCAAACGGTTATGGGGCCGATCGAGTCGCTTCGATTTTTAGCGGCACGAAAGGATTCTGGTGCATGGCCGCGGTGGCCGCCGAACAAGATGGAATTTTGGATCTGGATGAACCGGTCAAGAATACAATTACGGAATGGCAGGACAAGCCGGACAAAGGAAACATCCGCATCCGGGATTTATTGCAGTTCACCGCGGGGATCGAGCCGGCTTTCTCCTTGCACGGAAAAACCATCCCCGATCGTAACGGGTACAGCATCAGGCGGCAGGCGGTTCGAAGGCCGGGGGAATCGTTTATGTATGGGCCATGTCAGCTCCAGATTTTCTCGGAGGTGCTCAGGCGGAGACTGTTGCCGCGCCATCTAACTCCGCAAGCATACCTCACCCGGCGGATTCTGCGTCCATTGGGAATCGGCGAAGTAGATTTTCGCGAGGACTCGAGAGGAAACCCGCTTCTTGCCTCTGGTTTCAAGCTCACTTCGCGCCAGTGGCTGGCGCTCGGAATTCTTATCTTGCACAAAGGGAATTACGGCCATCGGCAGATCGTCTCAAGTGACCTGATTGGCGAATGTTTCCGCGGCACGCGGGCTAATCCTATGTTCGGCATGGGATTTTGGCTCAACCGCACTGCAAATGATCCTTTTGCACGCGAAGTTAACGTAGAAAAGATGTTGGACATTCCCTGGGAACGCCAAGACTGGCACCATGATTGCCTCTGCCGGGAAGCGCCGCGCGATTTGATTGCGGCGATCGGCTCACACTATGAGCGACTCTTCATCGTTCCATCAATGAATTTGATCATCGTTCGTCAGGGGCGAGAGGCCAATTTCTCAGATTCCAGATTTTTGCGAATAATCCTGGGGGAGGACCAACCGCACCGGGGGCTGGCTCATTCTGCTCTCACCGGAAGTCCTTCCTGACGTGCCGATCGTTGATGGCTATTTTCGCACCGCGAGAATCAGCGTCGAATTGTGACGGTTCCATTGATAGCCAAAGCTGAAGGTCAATGTCTTTGGCGAACTGGCTTGATAGTATTGACGGAGGTCTGATTGGTAAAAGTTCTTAAAAAGTTCAATCGGACCGGTGTAGGTTCCAAAAAAGCGTAGAGTCCATTTGTCGGGCGTAAAGTAACGGATCGGAATACCCGAATCATCTTCAAGAACTAGCCCACTGGTATTCAGGATTGAGGAACGGATGGCGGCGAAGCGATCTTCATGCATTAGGTAGGAGGCCGCTTTCAGAAAACTATTGGCTGGTGCAAACTGCTCGGCAAAGCGTAATACGCCGGGGTTTTTCTTCACCCCATCGTCGGAAAGATCGGCCGTGAAGAAGTAAAGAACTTTTTCCGCTCCGGTCGCGGGATCCGAAAAATTAATCTTTACGCCACGGGTAGCGCCTTGGTTTCCACTTGCGACCGTTCCGTTGCTAGTCAAAGAAACGTACTCGACTGCTGAAATGTCTTTTCCGGTCCGAGCGAGAAAAACAAAAATAATCGGTAAGACTCCCTTGAGTTGGCCACGCTGAAACTCTTCCCGCATATCCTTAGTCTTGAAAAAACTAAATTGGAGAATCGTATTAAGGGAAATCTGGATGTTCTGCAGCGTCGAAATCAAACTGCCCGGTGGTACCGTCAATAGATCGGGCATCGGATCGACCGATTCTAATCCCCCTAAAAGGTAGGTGGTACAATCAGGAAAGAATGCGTCAGCATACAGGAAATCGGGACCGCTAAAGTAGTAGAGACAGGTCTTAGATCCACCCGCTGGGATCATATCCGAGCGCCAGACGCGGATATTGCTAAGCTGTCGCTGTTCCAGCTGAGCGAAGGCAGTGTTCATCGCTGCCGCGTGTGCTTGCCAACGGGGATCTCGCGTCAATGAGCTTAGGCTAGAGGTGTCCGCGACGGGTAGCCCAGCCAGATAACGGGCTGCATCGGTGGCATCAGACGACCTGGCGACCGTCGTCGATTGGATCTGTACCTGAGGAACCGGCGTCGGCTCGGTGTTCTGCGCCACAATTCGACCCACCGCGATCGTAAGAAGCACGCCGCTACAGAACGATGACCTTAGGTGAATAAACATAGTCTTTAAAAAGCTAACGGGTGAAGAGGCCAGTACTTCCGTCTGCTCAGTTTCAATTCTGCGATTCGATCGGCCTGTCGCGCTGCGAATTTTCCGCCGACTGAGGACCGTTTCCGCGGCATAGAAAGTACACGAGAATTCCAGCCAGCAGTGTCAGAATCCCGCAGCCCGACTCCCAGGGGTTGCGGTACGCAGAATAGATCAAGAGGTATGCGCTCATCACAAGGAAAATCGCTGGCGTGACCGGATATCCCCACACTCGATAGGGACGCTCCAGATTAGGTTCCCGAATTCTCAGGACGAATAATCCAAGCACGACCAGGAATGAACAGAGCAGAAGACCAAATTGGACGTAGAGAAGAATAGTTTCGAAGGTGGCCGTCAAGATCAAACCGGTAATGATTAAGAGCTGAAGAATCAGCGCAACGTGCGGAACACCGAACCGATTGACCCGACCAAAGAATCGCAGATTTTTGAAGTCATCGGCCATCGCTTTGGTAATCCGGGAACCAATCCATATCATTGCGTTCACCGATGCGATCAGGCCGAGACTAATGACGGCGCTGGCAATTTTTCCGCCAACCGGTCCAAAAATCGACTGACCAGCAATCAGAGCGACGTTCAACTGTCCGGCTAATTTGGCCGCTGGCGTGCTGATGAGGAATACGAAATTTAGCAAAACATAGAGAATGGTCACAAATGTCGTTCCAAATAACAGGGCCCACGGAACATTTCGAGGTGCATCCTGGACTTCTGCGGTGATATATGAAGCCGCATTCCATCCTGAATAGGAGTACATTACAAAGAACATGCTTAGGGCGAAGGGCCAAGAGAGCATCTCGCTAAAATCGCTCACCCCGACGTTCAACGGAAAAGGCTGCTTGTTTGGCAGCAATAGCCCGGCAAATATGAAAACGAAAATCATTACCAGCTTAAGGATCGTCGTTAGGTTCTGGAAAACCTCGCCTGAACGAATTCCGGTCAATAGAACACCCGTAGTGAGCCAAACCACCGATAAGGACAGCGCCAGGGGAGATAGCACTGGCACGAAGCCCTGGAAGTAGGTACCAAAGGCCATCGCGGCTAGCGCGACTGGCGCGGCGAAGCCGACCGTGGCCGACAGCCATCCGGCCATGAAGCCCAACATGGGATGATAAATCCGCGAAAGGAAATTATACTCTCCACCAGACTTCGGAAGAGCGGCCGCCAATTCGGCATAGCTGAGAGCACCGCAGAGAGAGATCAGGCCGCCGATCAGCCAGAGCGACATCAGAGCAAAGTTGGAATGGATTCCGATAACCTGAAAACCGAGACTGGTAAACACACCGACGCCAATCATGTTGGCGACCACTATGTTGGTGGCGGTAAGCCGGGAGATTTTCTTTTCAGTCATGCAATTGCGGCATCGCGTTGCCACTTGTTAGTCGAAGCGTTCCCGGCAGGCAAAGCAAAAACGAAATGACAACCGTGCGACGCCAAGCGTCCGTGCCTCGAGCGAAACCACCATGATATTTGGCTGGAATCCTTTGATCGGACCGAACGAGTGAACCCCGCACCAACGCTTTTATCGTCTTACGCTTGTCATTCCAGGAAAAGATCAGCAAGCAGTTTTTGTCGCGGATCAACGGCATAACCGGTGAAATCGGTCACCCCTGCTTCGCGCAAAACATCTTCATCAATGCAAAATCTTCCAGTAAATGCTCCTGCGTCTCGGTTGAGTATCACGTGAGCGGCCTCGGCCACAATCTCCGGTTTGCGGCACCTGAGTGGGTCAATTCCGGGAACCAAGGCCAGCGCTGCGGTTCGGATTACGGTCTTCGGCCAAAGACAGTTAAATGCTACGCCTTCCGCTTTCCATTCAGCGGCCAGTCCGAAAGTAAGCATGGCCATCGCGAACTTGGAGACCGTGTAAGCAGTGTGCTGCGCAAACCAGCGTGGATCAATCGAGATAGGCGGAGCGATTGTTAGTACGTGCGGGTTTTCCCGGCCGATTAAGTGGGGCAGGCATAACTTCGCGCAGAGGAAAGTGCCCCGGGCATTGATATCATGCATCAGATCGAATCGCTTAAGTTCAGTTGCATCGGCCCGGGTCAGTTGAATAGCGCTAGCGTTGTTAACCAGCACATCGATACCGCCAAACTCGCGTACACATCGGGTAACGGCGTCTGCAACCTGCTCCTCCGACCGAATGTCAACCGGCAGAGGCAGGGCCTTCCCGCCAGCGTTTTCAATCTCTTTCGCCGCGGTGTAGATGGTACCTGGTAAACGCGGGTGGGGATTCGCGGTTTTCGCGATTACGGCAACGTTGGCGCCATCTTTGGCGGCGCGCAATGCGATCGCCAAACCGATGCCGCGACTGGCGCCAGTCACAAACAAAGTGCAACCCTTTAAACCGCGCTGTTCCACGCAGGCTATTCTACTGGGTTTGCTAGATTGCGCGATTGATCTCGTTGGAATCTAGCATCGTGACCCTCTCTCCGGTCCATCTAAAGGGTACTGCTGGCAAAAATTGGAGAAAAATTCACGAGGGTCGAGATTGGCCGACTCTGGAGAGAGGCAAGCGATCGAGGTGGGATGTGGCGCTCAAGCTTTATTCCGTCTCGCTCAATGATTTCACTATAAAAATTTGTGTGGCAAAAGGCGCGGCTTACCGCTTGGCTCGCGATGGTGCCGATCATTAGGAGAGGAACGAACGAGAACTGATGGGTCATCTCGAATACGATGAGAATAGAAGTAATCGGCGCGCGTACCACTCCTAGACACGCACTCATTCCCGCCACCGTGAGAGCGATCCGATCATTTGGCTCCAGATGGAGCCCGAGTTGACAAAGGTCGGTGAAGGCAAGACCGATCGCTGCACCAAAGAAGAGGGTTGATGAGAAGACACCACGAACGCCGGGTCGTCTCCCAAAAAATATGGCAGACAAAAGTAGCTGTCACCGCCGCCAGGATCGTCGCCAAGCTAAAGAGCGCCAAATTTCCCGGTGGCATTTGTTGGGCGGGCCTTTCCCAAAATATTGTGAATAAGGTGCTAACCGCTCTCTGGAAAGCAACTGCGGCCAAACCGCCGAGCAATCCATAGATAAAGGGAAGAAGATAGGTTCGAAGATCGATTGGGAGTTTTCGGACATCACCGGCAAGCAAGTTTCGCAAATCAATTCCTCCAGATGTTTCTCAAGCTTGGGCTGACCCTACCGGTGCGCAATCGAGTTACCAGCGTCACGACCGGCAAGCAATTTGCTCGGAGTTCGAGAAAAATGATTGCTTGAGTTGTGGCCAGGGTTGAAACTCGCGCGGTATCGTTTGCACTGAACGTGATCGCGCCCTTTCGATGCCTGCTTAGCTTGATACGGATATTTCTAAATGTAACACGTGTAACGTCCAGATTGGCGAGCGCTTACACCCCAGGAAGAAGTCGCGATGGATAATCGAACCTTTTTG
The DNA here is from genome assembly GCA_041167675.1 of Verrucomicrobiota bacterium. Taxonomy (GTDB): domain Bacteria; phylum Verrucomicrobiota; class Verrucomicrobiia; order Chthoniobacterales; family JAFAMB01; genus DASTDH01. Next base: position 21,126 of record JBEEIB010000103.1, on the reverse strand, counting down.
AAGCCGGCAAACTACCTTCTCATTGGCGTGATCAGCGTTTGCTGGGCAGGCTGCAGCAAACAGGGTACCGAACAGACCGCTCCCCCGCCTCCCCCGGTAACTGTAGCCAAACCGGTAATCAAAGAAATCGTTGAATGGGATGAATACACTGGGCGGACCGACGCCGTTCAGAGTGTCAATATCACTTCTCGGGTTAGCGGATACCTTTACAACATTACTTTTAAGGCAGGAGACATCGTCAACCAGAATGATCTTCTGTTTGTTATTGATCCGAGGCCTTACCAGGCTGCTTATGACCAGGCCAACGGACAATTGCGACAAGCGGAGGCACAGCAAAAGCTCAATAACTTGAATCTGGCCCGGGCCGATGAGCTCCGGGCGAAGAACGTAATCGCCAAGCAGGACTACGATAATGCGGTGTCGCAAAAAAATGTGTCCGACGCGCAAGTTATCGCAGCCCAGGCCGCGGTGGAAGCGGCTCAGCTGAACTTAAACTTTACCGAAATTAAAGCGCCGGTTACCGGCCGCATCGGCCGAGAACAAGTGACGGTCGGCAACCTGGTACAAGCGGACTCGACCTTGCTCACTACGCTGGTGAGCGTCAATCCGATCTACGCCTATTTTAACGTCGATGAGCGTTCGGTGCTGAAATATCAGCAGCTAGTTAGAGAAGGTAAGCTGCCAGATCCCGCAAGTGCGTCGGTCCCCGTCTATCTCCAGCTGGAAAATGAAAAAGATTTTCCCCACCAGGGAACGATCGATTTTATCAACAACCAATTCGATCCATCAACCGGAACTCTGCAGGTCCGAGGTATATTTGCCAATGCGAATGGGTTTTTGGTTCCGGGATCTTTCGTTAGGGTCCGCGTGGCCGGGAGTCCGAGATATCAGGGTATTCTCGTGACCGACCGAGCGATTGGCAGCGATCAGGGGCAGAAATTTGCGTTGATCGTTGGTCAGAATAATGTCGTTGAGCTTCGGCCGCTGGAACTTGGCCCGGTGGTGGATGGCCTTCGGGTCATCAGAAAAGGGCTTACCGGAGACGAGAGTGTCATTATCAACGGGCTCGTCAATGCACGGCCAGGTTCGAAGGTCAATCCCCAGGCGGGTGATATGAACCAATTCACGACCACCCAACTTGAGTTGCAGAAAAATGTAACGGTAGAACCGGCCGAGACGGCGAAAGAAAAACCAGCTGGAAACCAGCCGCGACCGGGACAATCGCCCAATCCGGGCAACCAACCGAGCGGAACGAAGCAGGGCGGCCAGTAACGCGGGAGAGCAGTTATGAAATTCTCCCACTTCTTCATCGAGCGGCCGATTTTCGCGATGGTCATTTCCATCGTAATCGTCATTGCCGGTATGCTGGCATATCTCGGATTACCGACAGCACAATACCCCGAGATTGCGCCTCCCACGATTCAGGTCACAGCGAGCTATCCGGGGGCGGATCCCAAAGTGGTCGCCGAGACGGTGGCCACACCGATCGAAGAGCAGGTCAACGGAGTCGAGAACATGCTTTATATGTCCTCGCAATCGACGGCCGACGGCGCGATGACGCTGACAGTCACCTTCGCGCTTGGGACGAACTTAGATATCGCCCAGGTCTTGGTACAGAATCGTGTCGCCATCGCGAACCCTCAGCTTCCGCAAACGGTCCGAGCCTTGGGTGTAACGGTGCAGAAACAGTCTCCCGACCTGATGATGGTTGTACATCTGCTCTCTCCCAAGGGTACCTATAATCAGGCTTATATCAGCAATTACGCCTTTCTTCAGGTTCGTGACGTGCTTTCCCGTCTGCTGGGGGTGGGCAACGTGAATGTGTTCGGAGCCCGTGAGTACAGCATGCGTATCTGGCTTGACCCGGACAGGATGTACTCACGAGGTTTAACCACGGATGATATTGTCACCGCTATCCAGGCGCAGAATATCCAAGTGGCAGCGGGACGACTCGGCGCTGAACCAGCCCCGCCGGGTACCGAACTTCAACTGACGCTCAATACCCAGGGTCGTCTCATCACGCCGGACCAATTTGGTCAGATCATTGTGAAGCGCGGCGACAATGGGCAGATTGTTTATCTTGCAGACGTCGGACGCGTCGATCTCGGAGCCAAGGATTACAATGTTAATTCCTATCTGGACGATCAACCGGCGGTGGCGTTGGCCATTTTTCAGCTTCCGGGCTCTAACGCAGTAAAGACTGCGCACGCGGTGCGGGACACGATGAAGAACCTTTCCCAAGCCTTTCCCCAAGACTTGGAGTACACCATCGTCTACGATCCGACGCAGTTCATCGAGCAATCGGTCGAAGCGGTGATCCACACGCTTTTTGAAGCGGTGATTCTGGTTTTGATTGTTGTACTGGTTTTTCTACAGACTTGGCGCGCGACCATCATTCCTCTACTCGCAGTGCCAGTTTCCCTGATTGGCACCTTTGCGGTGTTGGCGGCGTTTGGTTTCTCGCTCAATAACTTGTCTCTGTTTGGATTGGTGCTCGCGATCGGGATTGTCGTCGATGATGCGATCGTGGTCGTAGAGGCAGTCGAGCATAACATCGAACTAGGTATGCCGCCCAAGGAGGCGACCGAAAAGGCGATGGACCAAGTTGGAGGTGCGGTCGTCGCGATCGCCATCGTGCTGAGCGCGGTGTTTATTCCGACCGCGTTTATTAGTGGTATTACCGGGCAGTTTTATCGTCAGTTCGCCTTAACGATTGCTGTATCAACGTTGATCTCGGCCTTTAACTCTCTCACGTTAAGTCCGGCCCTGGCCGGGTTGCTGTTGAAACCGCGGGATGCAAAGAAAGACTTTTTGACCCGAGCCATCGATCTCGTCCTGGGGTGGTTTTTCCGTCTCTTTAACAAGACGTTTAATGCTGGCGTGAACGGCTACACCCGGGTTGTGCACCGGCTATTACGGCTCTCGGCGATCGTTTTGCTGGTCTACGTTGGCCTGTTGGTTTTGACCGGGTGGGAGTTCGATAAAGTGCCTGGGGGATTCATTCCGACCCAAGACCAGGGTTATCTGATTGTATTCGCGCAGTTGCCTGACGGAGCGTCGCTCCAGAGATCGGATCAAGTGCGCAAAGAGATTTCTGATATCGCTCGCAAAATTCCAGGGGTTGCCCATACCGTGGAGTTCACCGGATTCTCCGGGCTCGATGGTACAAATCGCAATAACACGGTGACAACGTTCTTGCCGCTCGCCCCCTTCGCAGAGCGGGTCAAAGATCCGAAATTGAGCGGGCCCGGCATTACGGCGGCGCTTCGGCCGAAATTTGCTCAAATCCAGGATGCGAGAGTGCTCGTTTTTCCGCCACCGCCGGTGCGCGGAATCGGGAATGCCGGTGGATTCAAAATGCAGGTTCAGGATCGGCGCGGAGCTGGGCTGCCAGCCTTACAAGCGGCAACCGACCTTTTGATTGCGAAGGCAAGTTCCGGGCACGGCCTCGTCGGATTGTTCACGAGTTTTCGTTCCCAGGTCCCACAGCTTTACCTGAATATCGATCGGCGAAAAGCCGAGACCCTGGATGTTCCGTTGAACTCGGTATTCGACACTTTGCAGGCTTATCTGGGGTCGACTTATGTTAATGATTTTAATTTTCTGAATCGGACCGATCAGGTCAACATCCAGGCGGACGCACCGTTTCGGGTCGAACCCGAATCAATTGGGAAGCTCTACACGCGAAATAACAAGAACCAGATGGTTCCTCTTGGCACGTTGCTCGACATCCAAGAAATCAACGGGCCGGACAAGGTGATGCATTATAACATTTATCCGTCAGCGGAAATCAGTGGAAATACGTTGCCAGGGGTAAGCTCGGGACAGGCTATTCAGGTGATGGACCAGCTGGCGAAGGAGAATCTGCCAAGCCAATTTGGCTTTGAATGGACGGAACTGACGCTCCAACAGATTCTGGCCGGCAACTCGGCCGTCTACATTTTCCCGCTCTGTGTGCTCTTCGTTTTCCTGGTGTTGGCAGCCCAATATGAGAGTTGGTCGCTGCCATTGGCAATCATTTTAATCGTGCCGATGTGTCTCTTCGCAGCAATCACCGGCGTTCTCCTGAGGTCGATGGATAACAACATTTTCACTCAGATTGGATTTGTTGTGCTGGTCGGTTTGGCCTGTAAGAACGCGATCTTGATCGTCGAATTCGCGAAGCAACAGATGGACGCCGGTCGCGATCGGATGGATGCGGCAGTGGAGGCAGCCAAGCTGCGTCTTCGCCCAATCTTGATGACTTCGTTCGCATTCACTCTGGGCGTGCTGCCACTGGTTGTCGCGGTTGGTCCAGGTGCCGAAATGCGGCAGGCCATTGGTACGGCCGTGTTCTTTGGTATGATCGGCGTCACACTGTTTGGGATTTTTTTCACGCCGGTTTTCTTTTCCGTGATTATGAAACTGTTCGGCTATAAGTCGGGGGAGCAAAGAGTGCCGGTTGAAGACGTTCCCGTTGGTCAAAAGTAGACGTCATTGTATCTTGTGGGGAAGATGAAGGCATCACTATGATTCAGATCGGTATTCGCACCGACGCGGATTGCGCTCACCGATTTATCTCGGCTGACCAGGCCGAACCTGGTCGGGAGCCGGCGCTGGTTCTCCTTCACGATTCCGGTGCGAACGAGGAGCAGCTGCTTTCGATAGCGGAAGTCTGGACCCGAGATCATCGAACCAATGTGCTCAGCCTGCGCGGATGGTTTCCCTACAAAGAAGGATACTCCTTTTTGGGGAGCCCGAACGACTCAATTTGTAAAGAGACTTGTTTCATCGAAAGGGCGGACCGGATCTCTACGTTTCTCGAGTGGGCGGTCGGCGAGTACGATCTTAATCCGGGACGAATCGTTGTTTTTGGAATGGGCGACGGAGCCACTCTGGCGGCTTCCCTTCTGTTTGTGCATTCCGAACTGTTGGGCGGCGCAGTCTTGATTCGACCGAGATCCCCATTTCGGCCAAGGCCCTTGCCGGCACTTCCTTGCTACCCGATTCTGTTGGCTACCGGTCAAGACGAACCTGCTGATTTTAAATCTGAAGCCAAGGAGCTGGCTGACTTGTTGTTCCAATGCGGCTGCAGCGTTCGACGGGCGCGGGTTCCGCTCGATCACCGCTTTGAACCCAAGTTGATTCGCGCTGGCAGCGCTTGGTATCGCAAAGTCTCATCCGTCGACATTTCTATCGAGTGCGCGATCTGAAGCGCTTCGGTAGAAATTTGGCTTGTGGTTTTTTTTCTGATGAGGAAAATCCCGAACGGATTTTTTCATCGAATCGATAGAAGTATTTATTATCATGAAGGTAGCAGTTCTGTTTGGCGGCAATAGTTCGGAACGTGATGTGTCGATTGCCAGCGGCGCTCAAGTAGCCAAAGCGTTGCGTGAAGCGGGTCATCGAGTGATCGCGGTGGATACGTTTCGCGGTGTTTTGTCTGATGTCGAACAGCAGAGTTTGCTTTCTCGCGGCGTCGCTCCGGCACCACCTACCGAGCAAGAGCTCCAAGTGGTTCGCGCGAAAACTGGAGGAATTGTCCAAGCCTCCTATTTCGGTGATGCCGATGTTGTTTTTCTAGCATTGCATGGTGGATCGGGCGAAGACGGAACGCTTCAATCGGTATTTTCGGCTGCCGGGATTTCGTACACCGGGAGCGACCATGTGGGAAGCGCCGCCGCCATGGATAAAGATTTGGCAAAGCGATTGTTCGTAGCGGGCGGTATCCCCACGCCTAAGTGGCTGATGGACCCAGTGAATCCCGAAGATGCTTGGGCCGACCTTGGTCTTCCTTTGGTAGTTAAGCCGAACAAGCAAGGATCCACCGTCGGATTATCAGTAGTCAAAAGGCCGGAAGATTTATCGGCTGCGATCGCCGAAGCGTATCGACACGATGATGAGGTCATGCTTGAGGGATTCATTGCGGGGCGAGAGTTCACAGTTGGAATTCTCGGTGACCGCGCGTTGGCAGTGGGTGAAATTATTCCGAAGTTGTCAGACATTTTCGATTACGAAAGCAAGTATCAGCCAGATGGCGCTGAGGAGATTTTTCCGGCCGACATCTCCCCCGAGGCCACTGCGGAGATGCAAAGGCTTGGCCTCCTTGCTCATCGGGCATTAAAGCTCCGTGACTATAGCCGAGCCGACTTTCGGATGGATTCGAACGGCAAAATCTGGTGCCTGGAGGTGAACACTCTCCCTGGCATGACCGCACAAAGCTTGCTTCCGAAATCGGCAGCAGCGGTCGGCATCTCTTTTCCTGCTCTCTGTGACGAGATTTGTCGACTGGCGTTAGCGCGCCGAAGTCGCTAAGAACAATCCCCATGACTTGGTGGGGATACGCGTTACTTTCGGCTGCGTGCTGGGGTATCCAGTATGTCTTGATGGAAACCCTGTTTCGCAGGGTGGACTTTGCCGCGGCATTTTCGTTCCTGAGCTTAGCGAACGGCATCTTGGTGGCAGCCGTTCTCTGGATTTTTTACCCTAGACAAAACTGGTGGAGACTGGGCGAGAGCTGGTCAGTGATTGGACTGGTCCTCCTCTATCTAATTTTCGGTACCGGCGCTTATCTTTTCAATGCGCTAGCGATCCATCAAAAGAACGCTACGCTGGCCTCTCTCCTGGAGATCAGTTACCCGCTTTTCATCATACTCTTCACCGCACTCTTCTTTCGAGAAATTCATCTGGACCTGGTTGGGATGATCGGAGCGATGCTGATTCTTCTCGGCTGTGTTTTGGTCGTCTTTAGCCGGGCGAGCTAAAGCCAGGAGCTGGGATCTGCCCGTATTTGCTCAGAAGTTCTTCTTATCGTTTTTCCTTGGCATTTCTTAGTACATTTGTACATTGGTATATATATAACAATGTCCACGGAGAAAAACCAACCGGCATCGGTTGAGGTTCAACGCGTGCAAACCGGGGTGCGGCTGGAGAAACGCCTGTTGAAAACACTGAAAGCCGTTGCCGAACTCAAGGACATGTCTCTGGGTGACTTGCTTGAGGGGATCGTGCTTCACGCCTTTGAGGGCAAACCGGCGTTCAATCGCGAAACACTCAAAGAAATCGAGCAATTCAAGAATATCTACGGCATGACCTTGAAAGCCGAAGACAGCCACAAACTCAAAGAACGCTCGCGATGAAAGTCCATCTTCTGGCCTTATTCATTGTCGGAGTGACCGCCGCGATGCCTCTCCTTTCTCAGACCAACCAGACAGCGCAAACCGACTCTGGTGCCGGTGATCGGGTTCCCCTGGCACATGTGCGGAACAGCTTTACCCTCAGGGTCCGCGCCCCGTACAAGGTTGCGGCGCCTTTATTCGGGCCGAACGGAGAGCGGGCTTGGGCAGGTAATGATTGGGATCCTCAATTTATCTACCCCAAACCCGCGGAGGATAGAGGAGGCGCGGTCTTCACGGTCAAACACGGGTCTCATCAGTCGATATGGGTAAACACACTGTTTGATGCTGAAGCACGTCACTTCCAGTACGTTTATTTTGTCAGCGACTTGATGGTTACGGTAATTGACCTCAAGTTCTCAGTTTTGGATTCTCGCAACACAAAGGTCGACGTTGTGTATGAGCGAACGGCACTGAATCCGGAAGCAAACGACCATGTTCAACAACTCGGTGCAAGTGACCGCAACAACGGAACGCGCTGGCAAAAAGCAATCAATGACTACCTGGAAAAGCAGAAGCCAGAAGGTCTTTGACTCTGTTTCGGTCGTTGGATAATGCCGGCCGAATACGCTCAAAATCTCGGTTCGCGACTATCTTGGCTCGGTACTGCCGGGCCTGCGAAGGCGGCCTGGGCTAGGTCCTCTTACGCCTTCCGACTTCGCGTGCTTCACCCCTCACTTCTCACCAATCACCTCTCACCGTTTGCCGGCGCTATCGGCGCTATCGGCACTACCGGCGTTCCTCATTCCTCTTCCGCGGCGGGTTTGGGCCGTAATTTTTCCGTCAGCTGAGTCTTTAGTTCGTGCAGCCCAAGCTCTAGGCCAACCGGGTAGATGTGAGGGTTGAGCAGACGCGTGATGCCAGGATAAAACCGTTTCAATTCTGCTTGGGTCGCGGCTCGGGTCTCCTGAATCGCGGGTGGCTGGTAGACTAGTTTGCCTTGGCGGAAGATCGGAACCAGAAGATCGCGGTATTTGATTTTGGCCGGAATGTTTCTCCGCATGGTGGTGTCCGCAGGATTCACGATCGTTTGCGGCGTTTTGATCCCGCCAATCTCGTTGTAGAGCATATCGGCTATATACTCATCCTCACGCTCAAAGCGGCGGACTTGGAGAAATCCTGGATTAGAAACTTTTACCGCTTGCTCCGATAGTTTGATCTTATATTCCCAGTTACCGTCTCTTGGCCTCACCGCCCCCATCTTGAATACCCCGCCTAAGGCTGGCTGGTCAAAGGCTGTCACCAGCTTAGTTCCGACTCCCCAGGCATCGATCCGTGCTCCTTGGGACTGCAAACTGCTAATGATATTTTCATCTAAATCATTGCTGGCCAGAATTTGGGTCTTTTCGAATCCGGCATCGTTCAACAGTCGGCGTGCTTGAATGCTCAGATAGGCGAGATCTCCGGAATCGAGCCGGATGCCCATGAGATCATGGCCCTGCAGGCGCAGGGCGCGCCCAACCTCGATCGCGTTTCGGACGCCGGTTAGCGTGTCGTAGGTGTCAACCAGAAAAATAGTATTGCCAGGAAGCGTGGCGGCAAAAGCGGCGAATGCCTCTGGTTCGCTCGGAAACGACATCACCCAGCTGTGCGCATGCGTCCCTCGGACCGGTATGCCGAAAACCTTTCCTGCCAAAACATTGGAAGTAGCCGCGCAACCTCCAATGTAGGCAGCACGGGTTGCTGCTAGCGCGCCATCTTGACCGTGGGCTCGTCGCAAACCAAACTCAAGAACCGGCGCTCCCTTCGCAGCGAGACAAATGCGCGCTGCTTTGGTGGCGATCAACGTCTGGAAGTTGATAATATTGAGCAGGCCGGTTTCTAAAAGTTGACATTCAAGTAGAAGACCACTAATGCGCAGCAGCGGTTCGTGTGGAAACACAACGGTGCCTTCCGGAATCGCTTCAATGCTCCCGGAGAAATCGAGAGCGCCGAGATAGTCTAAGAAAGCGGGTTCGAAGAGTTTCTTCCCATCGGCTCCTTCCAGCTCTCCGAGATAAGCCAGATCGTCGGCCCTGAAATGAAAATGAAGAATATAGTTGATCGCATCCGCTAGGCCACAAGCAACGGTGTATCCGCTTTGGAAAGGATGCTCACGGAAAGTAAGATGAAAAACTGCTTCCTGATCCAGCCGGTCCTGTTTCCAGTAACCGTAAGCCATCGTTAGCTGGTACAGATCGGTCAACAGTGCGGGCGAAGCTCGATCCTGAGCATCCATAGCCAGAAGGAATAGCCAATAGCCGATTTCCGATAGCCAATATTTTATCGGCCACCCGCAATTTCGCTTATAGTCAGTCAGCTATGGCTATCGGCTATTTTACCTGGGCCCAACTGATGAACGCTTCCGGGCCACCTTCCAAATATCCAACCTGGCGGCGTACTTCCTTGCCGGACGGATCAAGCAACACGTAGGTTGGGAAACCCTCAATGCTGTACTTCTTCGCCAATTCTTGATTCTGGGATTTTTCTGCAGCCGATTGATTGGCTTTTCGCGGAAAATCGAGCTTAACCAAGATGAGTTTCTGACCAGCGAAGGTTGAGAAGACAGGCTTCGCGAAGACCTCTTTGTCCATCTGGATGCAATAAGGGCACCAATCCGAGCCGGTGAAGTCGAGGAGTACATACTTATTCTGCTGGGTAGCTGCGCTCTTGGCGGCAGCATAGTCCGTTTGCCAAGCGAGTGATTCGGCAAAAACCGAAGCAACTGGGGCCAACGTAAGCAACGCAATGCCAAAAACCAGCCGTCGGATAAAGGCCCGATTCGAAATGACGTTCATCATGGTAAAATAGTAAGTTTAGTTTTGGAAAAAATCTACTGCTCCAGCGTCGAGCTCAGCGGTCCGAACCAACGAACCTTCCCATACAAGAGACTATCTCTGATGATATTATTCCTTCTCAACGAACATGGATCAATCTCAGTGTCCGCAATCAACTCCCCGCCAAATGGACACGGACCGCCACATTTTATCTCTGCCATGATATGGCGATGGCAACTTCACAGCGGTCTCGGTAGAACCGGATTCTGCATTCTCTCTATCTAAGAAAATAATCGACGGCGTCCGTATACGTATTGAACGGATCAGGCATCGAGAGATAGTCCTGGCTCTCCAAGGCGATCGAGTCCCAGTTGATGATATAAGGAAGATTTTTCTTCTGAAAGAAAGCTACTGCCCGGCCGCGACCGGCGGCTCGCGTGTGCGCCGGCGGCGCCAACTTAGCCTCCGAACGGCGAACCGACGCATTGAATTCACCGATTGTTTTAGCCGGCTTTAAAGCAAAGAAGAGCCCGCGCTGGGGATGTATGTTGTGGTACTCAAGATCGATGCTCTGTAGCCAAGGATCCTGCCAGGAGAGTCCTTGATCTTCCACAAACATATTCAGGAGCCATTTTTTAGAGATCCAGTCCACCCCACCAATCAATAACTCGGGTTTCTCCTTCAGCGCATCCAGCGTGAATTGCCACATTTCCAAAATCCAGTCGGTTTCTTCGTCCGAGCCACTCAGATAATGCTGGGCGTGGGCGAGGAATTGATACTGGATATCAAGCGCGTCCTGGGTGGAACCATCATCCATCTCCACTACCCAATCTCCATCCGGACGTCGGGATATCTCTCGCGTAGCCAGAACGGCATCTCGCAAAGCGATCTGCCTTGGCAGAAGATTTTCTTCCAGCAATGTCAGAATACAGACCGTCGTGCCAATCTTGAGCGCGTTCGCAAATGGACTCATGTTGGAGTCTCCAATCAGAAGATGCAGCCGACGGTACTTACGATAATCGGCCAGCGGCTCATCGCGTGCGTTGATGATCGCTCGGTTGAATTGCACCCACTGGTAAATGTCGTTGACGATGTGATCTGCTCGTTGGCTGATCTGAAATGGAACGTTTCCCGGCCGATCGGGAATCTCAAAGTCAAAGGCGAGCGGATTCGCGTGTCCAACCCGCCCAGAGCCGGTAAAGATCTGTCGAGTCGCCAAAAAACCAAGTAGCGACGCGAGAATCTCCGGTGTGAATTGGGCCTCCCGTCGCATCAAATAATTTTCATGGCAGCCAAAAGTGGCTCCGGTGTGGTGATCGATGTTGTTCTTTAGGAACGAGACCTTGTCTTCGACCCCCAATTCCTTGATCGCCTGATAGAGTAGTAGGTCTCCGGCAATGTCGTAGGCCACTAAGTCGCGTACCGTGAGGCACTCCGGCGAGGAGTACTCCAGATGGCCCATGTCGAGGTAAAGGCGGCCACCATTCAAAAGAAAACCGCCGTTGCCCGGCGGTTCTTCGTAATCTCGATAGTGCAGATCAATAGCGCCAATCTGACACTTACGAAAGAGATGGTTTTTTATTTTTACCGGCCACGCATCGGCTTGGCTCTGAGCTTGATCCTCAGAGATCAGACAACCGTATTCAGTCTCGAGGCCAGCTACCCTGTTCATGCTCCGGCAGCTTCGGGTCAAAACCCGAAGCTATCAACCGGAACTTCGTTAGGCCGCGTCCATTTTCTGCCTACTTTTTCTTCTCGTCCTTCTTGTTGCCGCCGCCGCCCTTATTCCCACTGCCCCCTCCACCTTTGTTTCCGCCACCGCCTCCGCTTGGGTGAGGAGCATTGGCAGGGGGGTGATAAGCATTCGCAGAAGCATGATTGTTGGCCGGCGGATGATAGGTATTTGCCGGTGGATGATAGGTATTTGCCGCTGGGTGATAGGTATTTGCCGGTGGGTGATAAGCGTTGGTTGAAGCATGATAAGCCGGCTTAGGTTGATTGGTCGCTTTCGATTGATAGGTCGTCTTTGGCTGAGAATGCGCCTTTGGCTGAGAATTTGACCCACCAGTCGTGGTCTTTGTTAACGTCTTTGGCGAGCTGTAATTGCCTCCGCCAGCACCCTTGGCCCCTTTAGAGCCAGACGTATTGCTCGTGCTCTTGAACGACTTAAGCTGGTTAGACCCGGTTCCCTTGTTGCCGGCGGCCGCATTATTGCCCCCACCGGTGCCTTTGGCACCCTTGGTCGAGTTAGAGGTACTGGTCGTGCTCTTGAACGACTTGAGCTGGCTGGATTGGGCACCCTTGTTGTTGATAGTGCCCGCATTGTTGCCGCCACCGGTACCTTTGGCCCCTTTGAGCGTGTTTGGATTATTTGGTACGGCTCCTTGGTTGGCCTTATTTCCGCCGGTCGGATTATTTCCGGCCCCGTTGAATGATTTCAACTGGTTCGCGCCAGTTCCCTTGTTTTGACCCGTGTTGGCGCTGTTAAGATTGTTTTGGTTAGCCAATAAACCGTTCCCAGCACCCTTGTTGCCCGCGATGGAATTATTGCCAGTTTTGTTCGTGCCAGGAGGATTATTTGCGTTGTTTCCGGCGGCCTTGTTCCCAATTATCGTTGGTTTTACTAGTGCGTTGGTCGTCTTAGGCAGATTGCCAGGCACTGGATTTTGCTGAGCAAATTTATTCTTTAGGTTCTTCGCCTCGGTTGAATTCACGTTATTCCAACCCTTGTTCACCTTCGTACCGGTCAGCGTTTTGGCGACGTTTGGCGGTTTGGTTGCGACTGTCTTGAGGTTCGGCTTTGGCCCAACTATGTTAAGTTGGTTGCCGTTTTTTGCCGTTTTGAATGTCCGCGGGTCGGTTTGCGCCATGTAATTGATGTTGTATTTCGTAACTTGGCGGTTGGTTTTCAGAGCGACCTGCTGAGGCTGCGGACCGTAATTGTTAATGACGCTGTTGTTGTTATAAATGTTGGTTACGTTCCGCGTGTTATTGATGATGGTTACATTTTGGCCATAAGGCGCGAAGGCACCAACATAGCTGTTGTTGTGCCAGGAGTGCCAGGGAATGAAGCTGTACCAGCTTGGTCCAATCCCCCAGTAAGAGTCGCACCACCCGCCTACGCTAATTCCGACGGAGACACTCCCGCATTCAGGGGGAAGAGGCGCCCAACCGCAATAATCTTCCGAGTCGCGCCAAGAAACCCAGGCTGGCGCCCATTCATGGCCAGGTACCCAGACCCATCCTTCGCCGTCGACGAGAACCCAGCGGCCATAATGATACGTTGCCCAGCCAAAACGCTCGTTGGAGTTCCAATACCACCCCCGGTCAGTATCGTCCCAATGGCCATCAGAGTAGGGATGCCAGTCAGAAGTACTGACCGCAACCTCCGGCTGAAAGACGTAACCGTACGTGTCATCGTAATACCATTGGCCGTCATCCGCCAGCTGGTCGTAGAAGACATCATAGCTGTCTTCGTTACTCGAAGCGTCTTCCTGGAAGACGTGATGATTTCGTGAAATTTGAGTTCCAGGCCGGAAAGGAATCTTGCCTCCCGTTGGAGGCGAGACGGGTTGGAGATTGCCAAAGGCGAGGGAGGTAGCTCCGGCCAGGCAAAGAAGCGTTAGGGTTGGCTTGGTCATAACAGGTCGTCCTTTTTTGGACTGAAACGAATTCCTCTTTATTCAACCCAACAGTTGGGAGCCGGTTTCCCGGAAGCACGGGTTCTCTCGCTCTCAAAAAGTGTTATGAAGAGTCCCAGATTGGTTTGTCTAAAGAAGAAAATTCAGTTGCGCGAAGATATGGTAGAGGATCTTTTCTCCGATGAGTGCTCCTGTTAGGGTTCGTTTTGCTCCGTCGCCAACCGGTTTTCTGCACGTGGGTGGAGCACGAACTGCCCTTTTCAATTGGCTGTTTGCTCGCCACCACCGCGGTACTTTCGTCCTCCGGATCGAGGACACCGATAAGAGTCGGGAACATGACCAAGCGGTCAGCGTGATTTATGAGGGTTTGCAATGGCTCGGATTGGAGTGGGACGAAGGGGCTGGGAAAGGCGGTAAATTTGGACCTTATTTTCAGAGCGAGCGCGGCCCGATCTATGAACAATACCTCAAGCGGCTCCAGGACAAGGGCAGCGTCTACGAGGATGCTGGAGCAATCAGATTTCGATCGGCGCGACGCCCAATTGTGGTTGATGACGAGGTCTGCGGACGAATTGAATTCGATCGCAGTATGGAACCGGATATGACGATTCGTCGCCCAGACGGCTCCTGGATTTTTCATTTTGTGAACGTAGTCGACGATATCGAAATGCAGATCTCGCACGTGATCCGGGGCGAAGACCACCTAACAAATACGGCTAAGCATGTTGAGCTTTACCAAGCGTTAGGAGTGGATCCACCGCATTTCGCCCACATCCCTCTGATTTTAAACCAAGATGGATCAAAAATGAGTAAGCGCGACGCGGGAGCGAGTGTGAGCGGATATATGGAGCAAGGTTACGCACCCGAAGCAGTTTGTAACTATCTTTGTCTACTCGGTTGGTCGCCGAAGGACAATCGCGAGAAGATCGACATCGACGAAGTCATTGAGCTATTCGACCTGAAGAAGATTAACCGTCGCAACGCTGCTTTCGACCTGGACAAATGCTTCTGGCTCAATGGTCAGTACGTGTCGCAGATGCCGCTGAGGCGATTCCGAGAGCTGAGTGATCCCTTCATTCAGGCGGCTCATTTGCCGGTTAAAGACGAGGACTATTTGGTCCGCGTACTGGAGATCGTTAAAGAGAAGGTGAAGCTCTTCAAAGATGTTCCGGATTGGATTGGTTATTTTTTTAATGAGAACTACGAATATGATCCTGACGCGGTCGCAAAGACGTTTAAACCAGGAACGATGGAAAGGCTTCGCCAACTGACGCAGCGTTACAGTGCGCTTAAAGTTTGGAGCGTAGAGCTGCTCGAAGCGGAATTAAAGGGAATCGCATTGGACCTGGGATGCAAAACTGGGGAGCTGATTCATCCGACCCGGCTCGCCGTCAGCGGACGATCAGTCGGGCCGAGCCTGTATCATATGCTGGAAGTATTGGGTCGCGACCGGGTACTCACGCGACTGGAAAAAACCGTTACTCGTTTCTCCTAGGCCGACGGGATGCTGAGCGTTTGGACAATCGAGCACCTGCGCGGCTCAGCACCCGACCATTTACCCGCGCCCATTCGACTGGCGGTTCTTGGTGATCCCGTTAGTCATTCGCTTTCTCCAGAAATGCAGAATGCTGGACTGGTTGCGCGGGACCTACCCTTTCAATACACCAGGCTTTGGGTAAAGAGTGCTGACCTTGCAGAGGTCTTCTCTCGGTTGCGCGCACGAGGGTTTATTGGTTGGAACCTGACCGTCCCGCACAAGGTGGCCGCTCTGGGACTGGTCGACGTGATTGATCGAGCGGCGGGTCGAGTCGGCGCGATTAATACAGTAGTCAATCGGTCCGGATCTTTGGTGGGATTCAACACGGATGGAGTTGGATTGATTGCTGCCCTTCGCGAATCCTTCTCCCTCGATTTTGGAAGTAGCCGGATCGCGGTGCTGGGCGCAGGGGGTGGTGCTGGCATGACCGCGGCAATCTTTCTGCTGGATCAAAATCCGCGTCAACTGCTTCTCGCCAACCGGACAAGGGCAAAGCTTGATCAATTGCGCAGTGTAATCGGCCAGGATGACAGGGTTTCTTTTTGGCCTTGGGAGAAATTGGGCGCGGTATTCGCCCGGGCCGACTTGATCATCAATGCTTCTTCCGTTGGACTTGCTGGGCATGCGCTGGATTGGGATTCGCACTGGTTGGAGCCGCGGCATCGGGTATTCGATATGATGTATAGTTCAAAGCCGACTGCGGTGGTGAACTGGGCTGCTGCCGCCGGAGCTTCCGCCGTCGATGGTGCTTCAATGCTTTTGCATCAAGGCACAGCCGCGTTCCGGCGTTGGTTTGGATCTCCAGTCCCGGAGGCGGCAATGCGCGAGGCGTTATATCGGAAACTAGAAAGGAGGAGCTAGAATTCAGAATCCGGAATTTGAGGTCAAAAATGGGAAGAACGGCAGCCTTGCCGCGAATCTAAATGGTTAGCCCACAACGACGAACGACAAATCGGTGCATTTTCTGAATTCTGGCTTCCAAATTTTAGCTCCTAGCCGCTAGCTTCTACCGGCTAGGCCGAGTTGTAGATAAGCAATTCCTCGCTAAGCTAGGGCATCAGTTTTTTTGAATCTGTGATTGATACGCTGCTGAAGATCGCCAGAGTTAGTCAATGTACCGATGTGACTGCGTGCCAAGTGGTTCTGGAGAATGCTGCCGAAAACCAACGTTCGTTGGTGCGATCGGTCCTGGATTCTAAACTGGTCGATGAAACGCAGTTTTTGCAGGGAATAAGCGATTGGCTCCAGATCCCATGGTGGGATAAAGAGCTGACCTCCGTTCCCGGCCAGTTGCGCGAAAAGGTGCCGGCCCGTTTAGCTCTCCGTTATCACGTTGTACCACTTCAGCAGGACAATAGTACCATCTGGCTCGGTCTTTATGATCCGTTTGATTTGTTAGCGCGACAAACACTCGCCGCTTCGCTGCGAGAGAAAGTTCGGTATACAATGTCCACGCGTACGCTGATTCTCCAGGCTTTGCGCCAGGGATATGGAATCGGAGCCGAAACTTTTGAAGCAATCTTGCAAGGCCGGACAGAAGAAGAGGTTAATACTGAGCTTAAACAGGAGACGAATGTACTTGATCTGGACGATTCGGAAGCGTCGGTCGTCAAATTTGTGAACCAGATTTTGCGTGAAGCGCTCGAACAACGCGCGACCGATGTTCATGTCGAGCCGTTGCCTAACGATCTCCGGATCCGCTATCGCATCGACGGAGTTCTGCACGAAGTGCCGGTGCCGGCCAATATTCGGGTGCTCCAGGCATCGGTCATCTCGCGACTGAAAGTGATGGCTCATTTGGATATCGCCGAGCGCCGCCTACCGCAGGATGGACGGATCAATCTGGAGCTCTTGGGGCAACCCATTGACGTGCGGGTAGCCACTATCCCTTCGGTGGCCGGTGAGAGTGTCAGCTTGCGTTTGTTGGGCCAGGAGCGATTCACGTTTGACCGGCTTGGTTTGGATGCGCCTTCGCGACAACGTATCGAGCATTTGCTCACACTCCCAAACGGAATCGTCCTGGTAACTGGTCCAACCGGCTGTGGTAAATCGACCTCACTCTATACATTCTTATCCATCCTAAATACCCACGAGCGCCGCATAGTGACAGTCGAGGATCCGGTCGAATATCAACTGCCGGGGGTGATCCAAATTGCGGTAAAACCCGAGATAGACCTGACTTTCGCCAATGGACTCCGCAGCATTCTCCGCGGCGATCCGAATGTGATCATGGTCGGCGAAATGCGGGATCGCGAAACGGCCGAGATAGCGATCCGTGGTGCGCTCACCGGCCATTTGGTATTTAGCACGCTACATACAAACGACGCGATTGGCGGAATCACTCGGTTGCTCGATATGGGTATTGAGCCGTTTCTCGTGGCAAACTCTGTCCGTGCATTTATCGCTCAGCGTTTAGTTCGGGTTTTGTGCCCGCGTTGCCGGAAGCGGGGCGAATATTCGTCCAGATACCTGAAGAAGGTCGGGTTTCCATTGGAATCGGCCGAAAGCATACTCGCTGCCGCCGGCTGTGAAGCATGTCGGGCAACCGGTTATCAAGGGCGGGCTGCGATCTACGAGATTTGCTTGGTTTCGCATCGCCTGCAGGACCTCATCACTCAAAGCAAACCAGCTTCGGTCTTGCGTGCCGTGGCAGTCGAAGAGGGCATGGTGCCCCTTCGGCAATACGGCTGGAACAAGGTGATCTCCGGCTTCACGACGGTCGAAGAGGTTGTGCGAGTCACGGCGGCGGATCTGGAGATGGCGGACGAGTAGACCGATGCCAAGTTTTCTTTATGAGGCGGTGAGCCGAGCAGGAGAACGGGTGCGTGGTGAGTTGGTCGCGCAGAACCGAGCCGAAGCCTTTCGCCAGCTCGATCGGGATCGGTTACAACCGATTAAGATCCAAGAAAAGGATGGCGCAACCAGCAGCGCTCAAGCGGTCGGCCAGCCACGCTCGTTTACAAAGGTTAGCCTCTCGCGCGGTCAGGTTATCCTTTTTACCGAAGAGCTGAGCGACTTACTTGATGCGGGCTTGCAGATTGAGCAGGCTCTTCGGGTGATGGAGGCGCGCAAGGAATTGTCAAAAATCAAACAGATCGCCGCCGCTTTACGGCAAAGAGTGCGAGAGGGAAGCAGTCTTTCCAACGCGTTACGCCAAGTCTCCTCCAGCTTCGGAGATCTCTACTGCAATTTGGTCTCGGCGGGTGAAATCAGTGGTTCGCTGCCGGAATTGCTGAAGCGACAGGCGGCTTTTTTGGCCACCATCGATGATCTACAAAAAAGAGTCGTGTCCGCCCTCATTTATCCGGCAATGATTTTTGTCCTCGGTCTCGGACTCATCTTTTTGTTTATGACTTACCTGGTACCTCAGATGACGGTACTGTTTGAAAAGACCGGTAAGAATGTTCCTTTTCTGACCAGACTCCTGATAGAGGTTAGCGCATTCTTCTCCCACTATTGGTGGGCAATTCTCGCCTCCGTTGCACTGGCGAGTTTTGGTTTTTGGCAGCTTATCCGACATCCTCGCGGTAAGAAATGGTGGCATCGTGTGCAGTTAAAGATTCCAGTTTTTGGCTCGGTCTTAAGAGGCCGATTTTATGCGCAATTTGCTCAGACCTTATCAAATCTCCTGGGTAATGGCCTCCCATTGTTAAGCGCCATGCAACTAATGCGAGGAGCCACTCTCAACGAGCATTGGCGCCGCGCTTTGAGCGAGGTGACCGATTACGTCGGGGAAGGGGGTGCTTTTTCCCGCGGTCTTCAGCGACTCACCGATTTTCCTTCGCTTTTCATCGACATGGTTGCGGTGGGCGAACAGACCGGAGATTTGGCAAAAGCCTTGGATAAGGTCGGCAAAAAATATGACAAAGAACTCAATCTCCGTATTCAAAGGCTAACGTCGATGGTGCAGCCGGTTATCATTTTGGTCATGGCCGTAATGGTCGGCGTAATTGCTTATTCGATCATTAACGGCATTTTTGACGCCGTCTCCGGGTTGCAAACTCGATAGAGAACTTCCCGGGCCTCGACTTCAACCGGCCCCGTCCGATGACTAACTTGCGACTATTAAGCTTAGATTTTGACGGAACGATGATTCCACCGTGGGAAGGTGAACGCGCGACGATCAGCCAATCTCTGGTCGATCATCTGAACTTATTGCGCCGGCGCGGCACCATCGTAGCGATGAACACCGGCCGTACCCTGGAACTAGTCGATAAGGCACTCGAATTTTTCCCGTTTCGACCGGATTACGCGCTCACCACCGAAAGGGAAATCTACAGAGCGAACGGATCCGGTTGGAAACCGATCGCGGATTGGAACGAGGACTGCCAACTGTCGCACGATCAACTGTATCGCGACGCCTCAGATCTGCTGGCCGAGATTGAAAGCCATTTGTCCAATCGTACCCAGGCACGATTGCACCGGGAATCCGGCCGGTTGGTCGGGGTGATAGCCCAAGATCCACCGGAAATGGACGGTATCATCAGTTACTTGGATTCCCAACGAAAGCACGTAGCGGAGTTTTCTTATCAACGAAATGGCATTTATCTCCGTTTTTGCCATGCTCGCTTCGATAAGGGTGCGGTACTGCAGGGATTGCAAGCGCTCCTGGGAATCGACCCGGGTGAGACTTTTGCCGCAGGTGACAATTACAATGATTTGCCGATGTTGCGTCGCGAAATTGCGAGATATCTCGCGTGTCCGGTAAACAGTATCGTCGAAGTGAAGGCTGCCGTCCGAAAAGGTGAAGGTTACGTTTCCGATCAAGTCGGGGGCGATGGGCTGCTACAAGCCTTATTGCGCCTGTTACCGTCGAACGACGTAACCGGCTGATAACATGATGGTTACACGACTTACATGATCTTTGGCCGCGTGGCCTGCCGGGCGGATCCGGCGCTTTTGTCTGCCTGATTTCGACATGGTTCCGTGTGATGTTTCAGGCTTGCGCCGAATTTTTCGAGGGTTGTACGATGGCTTAGTTGTCCCTGCGTTCGATGAGTGAGAAGATCCTGATTGTTGAAGACGAGGTGGATGTCGCCGAATTGCTGGCTCATCATCTCAAAAAAGCGGGCTTCGTCGTTGAGATGGCAACGAACGGCCGCGTGGCTTTGGCCTCGATTCGAGATCAACCCCCTACTCTGGTCGTCTTGGATCTTATGCTACCCGAGATGTCGGGTCTCGATTTGTGTCGGGCAATAAGGTCTGATCCCCGAACGAAAGAAATGGCCGTAGTCATGCTCTCCGCACGTACCGAGGAAATTGACCGAGTGCTGGGGTTTGAGTTAGGGGCGGACGACTATGTGGTAAAGCCTTTCAGTCCTCGCGAATTCGTGCTGCGAATCCAGGCCATCTTGCGACGTCGCGCTGCTTCTCCTCATGATCACGACTGCCTTCAAGTGGGGGAGATTCTGCTTGATCGCTCTCGACACGAGGTTAAAGCCGCAAATCGGATCATCGAATGCACAGCGACCGAGTTTAAGCTCTTGCGCCTGTTGATGGAGCGAGAAGGACGGGTTCAGGGCAGAGATCGGTTGTTGAGTGATGTTTGGGGATACGACTCGATCATTGATACCAGAACGGTAGACACCCACATGCGCCGCTTGCGCGATAAGCTCGGCAGCTGCGGCCGTTACATCGAGACGGTGCGCGGATTCGGATATCGGCTGGCAATTCCGCACTGACCGATTTGGTTCATTCGAAGGGCCTAAAATTGCACGAGAACCGTGGAAACAGCGTGATTGTCACGTAATCGTAACATATATGCCATGCTGTTGTAACGTTCAGTTGGTCACCTGAGCCCGCTGAGGCTAGTCGGTCTTTTTGGCTCAAGGCGCTCACGGACGTTTCGGCCCCGCCCCCAAAACGTTTCGGCCTTTAACCGCGAAAGTTCATTAGTGTCGGCGATGACGTGGGAGGACGAATTGGTCGGACCGAAAAACCGTGGAAATGTTACGCCGCCGTCACTCGGCCGACACATCAAGTTGGTCCAGTCGGGTCGCCGTTCCAAACCCCGCACGTCTTGATGCTCGGTAGGGGGC
>JBEEIB010000102.1:0-4635 GCA_041167675.1 Verrucomicrobiota bacterium | reverse complement strand
CGCAACCATTTGGGCCGGGACCGGTTGGCTGTTCTTCCGTGCGGCGGCCGCCGGACTCGCTCGACCCGTATGACCCAAATAGGGGTGCTTCGCTCGCGCCTTGAAAAGCAGCCAACTGATCTGAGGGATTGCGTCGTTCATTCACCCATTAAATAAAGCACCAACGGGCACCTGAATGCTCAAAGAGCCGAAGACGTCAAAAAAGGGAGTGGAGGAAGGTGCGAATAAGCGTATAACTATTTGTACCAAATTTCGATAATAGTTTTATGTCTAAACTAACTTTACCAGCGGCCGCGGTGAGGCAAATCAAAAAGAGTAACGAACGGCGTCAAAACAGAGTTAGTTGAACTGGTTGGATCTCCCAAGGCTGCCTGATGCGCCAACCGTCCCAATGCGCGGCGGCGACTCGTAAGGTCGAAACCATCCATGCAGAACTCATCAAGCGAAACCGTGCCATTACGCTTTAGCGTCATTGTGCCGACCTACCAGCGACGGAACCTCGTAGTGGCGCTGATCCGTTCCATGATGCGTCAAGAGTTCGACGGCGACTTCGAGGTCATCGTTGTAGTGGACGGTTCGGATGATGGTTCCGCCCACGCCCTCCGAAAACTGGGGGAAGTCGAACTGCCTTTTCCACTTACCATTCTGGAACAACCTAACCAGGGTGCTGCCATCGCACGCAACCGGGGCGCTGCCGTGGCCCGCGGGGAAATTTTACTTTTCCTCGATGACGATATGGAGGCCCATCCACAGCTTCTTGTTGAGCACGACCGGTCGCACAGAGAAGGAGCCGAAGTCGCACTCGGGCACATCCCATTGCACCCGGAATCTCCCCGTAACATTCTGAGCGCGGCAGTCAGATCCTGGGCCGATAATAGAGCTAAATATCTATCGTCGCCGGGAGCGAGCTTGACTCTTCACGATTTGCTGACCGGGCAGCTCTCTTTGCCGCGGGAGATCTTTCAACGAGTTGGGGGCTTCGACACAAACTTCACCCTTGGCGGCTCATTTGGTGATGAAGATGTAGATTTCGGTTATCGCCTCATGCTGGCGGGATGTCGCATCGTTTTTAATCCCGATGCCATAAGCTGGCAGAATTATGTGGTGCATCCACGTCAATACTTGCGGCAGTGGCGTCAGGTAGGACGTGCTGATGCGGCATTTGCGCGGAAGCATCCCGAACAAGCCAAAACCATATTTGCGCTTAACGGGGCTGATACTCGGATCAATCGTTGGGTGTGGCGTCCGCTCGCCAGTGTCCCCGTTATGGCGATTCCTCTGATGGCCGCCTTGGGCTGGCTAGCCAGCGCTCTTGTAGAGCGTGGGGTGCAGACAGCGGCACTCGCCAGATTGTTCTTTGAGGTTCGCGCCCTGGAATACTGGACCGGATTGCGCGAAGCCGGAGGTATGCCGCGACCCAGGCCACTGCGGGTGCTGGCCTATCATGCCATCAAAGATCTGGTCGGAGCCCCTGTCGTCGAGTCCTACGGAGTGCCGCCCGATTTGTTTCGTCGCCAGTTGGATGCACTGCAATGGGCTGGATTCCAATTTGTGAGCGTTGACGAGTTCTTACACTTCTTGCACAGTGGCGGTGGTCTTCCGCGGCGTCCTCTATTGCTGACGTTTGATGACGGCTATGCGGATCTTCTAGATGTTGTCTTGCCTGTTCTGAAGGAGCGAAACATTAGAGCAGTCGTATTTGCTGTCAGCGGACACGTAGGCGGAACCAATGAGTGGGATGAGGCAATCGGCGGGCTCCGGCTTCAGCTACTGGATATTGACGGTCTCAAACAATTGGAGCGCGCAGGAGCTGAAATTGGTGGCCATTCACGCACTCACCGGCCTCTCACGCGTGTGCCGGACGAGGAACTGTCAGAAGAGATAATAGGGTCGGTGAAGGATCTCGAAGCTGCTGGGCTGAATCGGCCTCGACTCTTCGCTTATCCATACGGCGAGCAGGATGGGAGGGTACAACGGGCGGCACGGGAGGCCGGCCTAAAGGCTGCTTTTACCGTCATCGCGGGTCGCACCCGACCCGGCTGTGACCCGTATCAGGTTCCCCGTATCGAAATCATGAGAGAGGATTCCTGTTGGAAGTTACTCTGGAAAGTTATTTTTCCTAGCCTAGCTAAAGGTTCTCCGAAAAGGGGTAACTAGCTCACTGACGTGAGCTGGTGGGTGGCGCGAAGTGGTCAGTTTTTGGTGTCGGCGCGCCTTTAATGCCTTAAGTGGAACTATAACTCCCATCCCGGCACCACGAGTTGTAAAGCTCAAAGTCGCCGGAGGCCGAGTCACTTTGATCTCATTCAGCAAGTACCGCATCTGTACGCAACTCCTCTCCCGAATGCTTATTGGGAAGTTGAAGCGCATAGAAACGTGAGAAAAGGCCACCCGCTGCCAAAAGCTGCGTTACCGTCCCGCTCTCGACTACCTTTCCATAGTCGAGCACGATAATTTTGTCAGCATGTTGAACGGTGCTGATGCGGTGGGCGACGATCAATACAGTCCGATTGCGACCGAACTGCTGGAGAGCATCCTGGACCACTTCTTCCGAGATGAGATCGAGCGAGTTTGTTGCCTCATCAAGAATCAGGATTTGCGGATCTCGGATGAATGCGCGAGCTAAAGCCAGCCTTTGACGCTGACCACCCGAGAGCCGAATACCCCGGTCCCCAACAATCGTCTCGAAGCCCTCAGGCAACTCCGCAATGAATTCCATGGCATGTGCTTTGCGGGCCGCCTCGACGAGTTCTTCGCGGGTGGCATCGAGCTTGCCGTAGGTGATATTCTCGGCCACGCTTGCGTTGAAAAGATAAACCTCCTGGCTTACTACCGCGATCTGGTTACGCCACCATGCCAGGTTAAGCTCCGGCAGCGGGACCCCATCGATAAGTAAACGCCCTGACGAAGGATCGTAAAAGCGGCAGATTAACCTGATAAGGCTAGACTTGCCGGCGCCGGAGGAACCTACGAAAGCCGTGGTTTCACCAATTTTGATCGAGCAGGACACCTGTTCGAGTGCCGCACCTTTCCCGGAATCGTAATGAAGGGAGACATTTTCGAAGATGATCCCTTTCTCGATCGACGGAGGCACCCAGGCGCCACTGCGCAGATAAGGCTTATCGCTCTCATCCAGAAGGCTCCTGACCTCCTCAATGGATGCCGACAGGGCGTCGAGCGCCACCCTATCGGCATCGAACTGTTTGATGCGAGGATGGAGGCGATACAGCAGGACAAGGAAAGTCAACGAGATCGCCATTTGTCCCGGAGTGCGCATTGCCGTGGCTAGAAGAATACCGAGCAATAACGACACCGTAAGCACCTCCGATAACGGTGGGACGAGTGCTGACATCCGATCCAGCTTGAAGAAAGCTTTGCTCACCTCGCGCGAAGCCACTTCAAACCGGCGCTGTTCGTGACTTTCACGTCCAAAAACGCGAACGAGTTGCATGCCGTCCAGAGTTTCGATCATTCGCTGGGCGAGATTCGCGTTTGCTGCCGTTGCCCGGGAACTAAGCCGCTTCCCTTGGCGGGTAACGTATTGAACGATTTGAGAGATCAGCAGCAGCAAGCAGCCGGTGATCAGCGTCAGCTTCCAGGAAATCACGAGAAGCAGGATGCTAAAAATCAGGGTCATACAGACGTTGATGATCACGCTGGCGAGCACGTTGCAGGCGGCGCTGACGCGCCAGGTTTCGGTGGCCAGAGCGTTGAGCAATTTCCCGGAATCGTGAGTGTCCAGATAGCTCTGGCCGACGCTGAGCAACTGATGAAGAATACCGCAGCGGAGGCGGTCGGCAATTGACGCATTGACTGATTGGAAGAGCAGCGAATAACTAAAAGTCAGAACGTTCTTCAGCACCATACACAGGAAAATGCCGAAACCTATCCACAAAAGCCGGTGCTCGGACGGAATCCCCTGGAAAAGCGCGGCCAACCGCCCAGTGATGCCCGCAGTTTGGGTCCCCATTTGATCCTGCACAAGCGGAATAAAGAGTGAAATGGAGATACCTTCGGACAGCGCGGCGAGCACGCCGAGAACGATCATACCCGAGAGCACCCAAGATTGCAGACGCAGTAAGGGAAAAAGCGCTCTCAACGCACGCAGGAGAACAGCCATCGATCAGGCCCCGTCGTCGAGCGCGGCAAACCAGCCTCTTCGTTCGATGTTTTTGAAGATCCGATCGGAAATGAAGGGAGACTTCCTTTTTTTGATAGAATCCACGTTAGGTCCTTTTCCTTTCCTATTACGCATCGATGGCAGCAAGCCCCTGGCGAGATGCTTCCCGCCTGAGTTTGTGATCACGTTGCGCAAGCTCTTCTTCGCGAAAGTGCCTTCCGCACGAGTGCCAGGAGATATCCCAAGTCTCAGCCACCGGTTGCCCAGAGGCGTTGTCAACCAGCAAAAACTCCCATTGTTTAGCCGAAAGGGTCTGCGCAGGGAGTGACTCAAGCACTCGACCCAGGTATTCAGGCCGCGGATTATGCGTACAGAGGATGACGGAAAGGGATGTCTGCATGATACTTATCGGGACAGGCGAGTTCGCGCGGCAGTACTGTTCGGCTCATTGAGCCATCTCGCAACGGATCATTTCCGCCTTCACCCAAATCCCAACCGGTCTCCGTATCGGAGGG
>JBEEIB010000101.1:0-4367 GCA_041167675.1 Verrucomicrobiota bacterium | reverse complement strand
AAGAGCGCGGCCACAATCGCAGCGCAATGATCCGTTACGTGGATCCAATCGCGTACGTTCATGCCATCGCCGTAAACCGGGAGCGGCTCATCGCGGAGCGCTTTGACAATCATGAGCGGAATCAGTTTTTCCGGAAATTGATACGGACCATAATTGTTCGAGCAGCGCGTCACGAGCACTTCCTGGCCAAAGGTTTTGTAAGAGGCGAGGGCAAGCAGATCGGCGCCGGCTTTGCTTGCCGAATAGGGCGAACTCGGGTCGAGCGGCGATTGCTCGGTAAATCTGCCGGTGACACCAAGCGAGCCATAGACCTCGTCTGTGGAGATTTGGATGAAGCGCTGAACTCCGTGGCGACGCGCGCAATCGAGCAGCACACTCGTGCCAACTACATTTGTGTGAATGAAATTGAGAGGTGAATTGATGCTGCGATCGACATGCGATTCGGCGGCGAAATTGATGACCGCGTAAAATTGATGCTCAGTCATGAGCGCGTCCATCTGGTCCGCATTGGCAATATCGGCTTTGAAAAATTCGTAGCGTTCGCCATGTTCTTCGACCACGCCGTCGAGGTTGGCGAGGTTGCCCGCGTAAGTGAGCACATCCACGTTGGTCACGTACGCGGGCTTGTAATGTTGCAAAATATACCGAATAAAGTTGCTCCCGATGAAGCCGCACCCACCGGTCACGAGAAATCGCATTGCAGCGCGTACTAGCAGCGCCGAAGCTGCCGCGCCAGCAGATTTTCTATCTCTGCGCGATCAACTGGCGACTTGGAAGACCGGCCTTGCAGAAACAGATTGGATCCCATGGTTGATCCTTGGGCTCGCCATTTTTCTTCGCCTGTTTCTGCTGGGCATCAAGCCGCCGCATTTCGACGAAGGAATCAACGGTTGGTTTGTCGATCAAATGATGAAGAACGGGTTTTATCGATACGATCCGACCAACTATCATGGGCCGGTCCACTTTTACGTTCTATTACTCTCGCAAAGTTTGTTTGGACGGAACGTTTGGGCTTTGCGGCTGCCGGTGGTGCTGGTGAGCGTCAGCTGCGTGTGGCTTACATTGAAATTTGAGCCGCTGGTCGGAAAAAACGTGAGCCGTCTGGCGGCACTGGCGATGGCGGTCTCGCCCGGGTTTGTTTTCTACGGTCGCTACTCGATCCACGAGGTGTGGTTGGTGCTCTTCTCGATGATGTTCATCCTTGGGCTGCTCGGTCTCTGGAAATTTGGGACACCGAATTATCTTTGGTGCGCCGGCATGGGCGTAGCCGGCATGATCCTGACCAAGGAAACGTACGTCATCCATTTTGTCTGCGCAGCGCTTGCCATTCCTGTGTTGATGGTCTCCAACGCGCTCAGTCGTCTTCCCGACGTAAGGCCAGCCAGGCAAACATGGACCTACGTCGATCTCGCGATGGTTATCGGACTCGGCATCGCAGCGATCGTCTTTTTCTATTCGGGAACCTTCCTTAACTGGAACGGCGTAAAGGGAATTTACCAAGCATATAAGGCCTGGTTCGCCACTGGCGAGCAAGGTCACGGCCATGAAAAACCGTGGTATTACTGGCTGAAGCTGATCGGGCGCTACGAGATTCCTGTCGGCGCCGGCCTCCTTCTTTGCGTGTTTTGCCAGCAGTTTAAGAACCTCAGTTTGCGTTACCTGGCGATCTACGGAGTAGGAACCCTGGCTGCTTACAGCTATGTCAAATACAAAACGCCATGGTGCATCATCAATATTGTCTGGCCCTTCTTATTTATCTTTGGCGCGGCGGTTCTGCTTGTCCGTCCGAGATTTCTGCGCGCGACCTATTTCGCGTTAGCCATTCTTTTGTGCGTTTCGCTCGGATCGATGATCTCGCTAAATTACTTCCGCTGCACAACGGATACTGAGCCGTACGTCTACGTTCAAACGTACAATGACATCTTCAAGCTAACGGAACCCCTGCTAAAGCTGGCAAGACGCGATCCGAAGAACTACCACCTGACTGGGCATATGATTCGGGGCAGCGTGTACCCGCTTCCATGGATTCTGGGCGATTTCACACACATCGGTTACTATGAGCACGGGAATTTGCCCGCGACCCTCGACGGTGACTTCCTCCTCGTTGAACAAAGTCGAATCAAGGACGTGGAATCAAAGCTGCACAATGCCTATTACACCGAGCCGCTCACCATTCGTAACTACCAGGACCCGTCGAAGCTCTATTTGAGCGCCAAAATCTTCAAAGAGTTTTTTCCAAACCGATCGCCGGATTTCGTCGGGAAAGGACCTGGCTAAGCGAGGTTCATCTCGATGAAATGGCTTTCCGCTGGCCTGGTCTTTGTCAATTTATCAGCTGTTTGCGGTCTCCTTTTGGGAATGGCCGGTAACGGCTTGGACAAACACAGCGCGATTTTTGCGCTGGTATCGGGCGCAGCATTCGCCGTTGCAGCCTATCTTGGAACTTCCGATCCCGATAAACCGAATTGCAGGGCAGACCCATCGCCTGCCTCCCCCGGCCCAGCAACCGAAACGCTTGCCCTGCAAAGTGCACAACCTGAAGTCCGGCTTTCCAAGCGGGCGCAGCGCCGACTACAGAAGAACGCCCCCGGATCAACTCCGGCTTCCTGGCGTTATGGAAATGTTTGGCTCTGGCTGCTCGGCGCGTGCTTCCTTATGTTTGCCGTGCGCTCTTTTTGCTGGCTTCTCTACATTGACGGTAACCAGTTAAAAATTCAATCGCCCAATAACCTCGGCGATCTCGGGCTGCACGTCACATTGATCAGGAATTTCGCGAGCGGTGTCGCGCTTTGGCCGGACAATCCAATCTACGTTTTTAGCAAGCTAAGGTATCCGGCCGGAATGGATTTATTCAACGCTCTCCTCTGTTTGGCTCATGTCGATCTGATACGCGGATTGGTTTGGACCGGATTGCTTGCATCACTCGCGACGTTTTACGCGTTTTTTCGTTGGGCCGGCGCTTTCGGTGTCGCTGGGTTTTTGTTTAATGGCGGCATAGCAGGCTTCCAATTTTTCAAAACGCTGAAGTTTTTGGATTATCAAGGCGACAAGACAATCGCCTGGAAAAGCATTGCACTCTCCATGTTTGTGACTCAGCGCGGATTGCTTTACGCCATCCCGGCAGGTCTGCTTCTCCTATGGCATTGGCGCGAAAAATTCTTTCCCGGCGCTCCTGGAGCCGGGGTCGCTGACTCCGGACCACAAACTGACCGGATACAGCGAAGCGGTCCGCTTCCCTTCTGGGTCGAGCTCTCCCTCTACGCCTCAATGCCACTCTTCCACGTCCACACATTTCTGGCCCTGACGATCGCCCTGATTTTTCTCTCTCTTTTTGAACGTCCGAGTGAACTGACGTTTATTATTAATGTTGCTCGCAAGGAAAGAGTCACCGGGATCGGTCATTTGATTTCGCACCCGGTGATGTGGCCCGAAATTTTCCGTGACACGCCGATACGCAGGCACGCCGGCGCTTTGCTCGCCGCTGCCTTAATTCCCGCAACTTTTTTTGTCTGGCTGACTACCGATCACTTTCGCGCGGCATCGATAATCAAATGGCACCCGGGCTGGGTGCAGGAATCGGGGGACTTCGCTGCTCCCTATTTCCGGATTGGCCCGTCGAATTTTGGCACTGACATCCCGTTTTTCTGGTCGTTCGCGCAAAAGACATGGAACGGCGTCATCGCTCCGTTTTTTCAATTTTGGCTAACGAACTTCGGCTTATGGGTCCCGCTCGCGCTGGCACTCGTAGGGTTGTGCGGTTGGCGCGCTTGGAAGGCTGGCTGGCGCTGGGGTAAGAGGCCTCCAGCGGACATCGCCTTTGTGTTGCCCGCCGTTGGGATCTTCGCTGTGGGGTACTTTTTTCAAACCGCGCCATGGGACTGGGACAACCTCAAACTCATGATGTGGGGTTACTTTCTCGTGCTTCCGTTTCTGTGGACACAGCTCATTGCTCGCTGGCCGGTTGATGTCCGAGTGGTTGTCTGCATTGCGCTTTTCAGCTCGGGATTTATTACCTTGTTAGGTGGACTGGCCGCCAACCGGGGCGGTTGGGGATTTGCCGATCGCACGGAACTTGACGGACTTGGCGATGCGATCCGGCAGTTGCCGGTGGAGGCCCGTTTCGCCGCTTACCCGACCTTCAATCACCCACTGCTGCTCCAAGGCCGGAAGGTCGCCCTGGGTTATCCAGGTCACCTGTGGTCGCAGGGTTTCGCTGATTACACAAGACCCAACAATTTGCTCAATCAGCTGATGCGAGGCGCCGGGAATTGGCGCGAGATCGCGCGCACCTTGCGTGTCCGTTACATCTTTTGGGGTCGGGAAGAAAAGACCAATTACCCAGCAAGCACGCGACCATGGGAAGCTAC
>JBEEIB010000100.1:0-13283 GCA_041167675.1 Verrucomicrobiota bacterium | reverse complement strand
GTGCGACTATCACCGAAAGGCAATGCATGGGCTCCCAGGGTGTGTCGGCTGTCAACAGCTCTGGGTCGATGCGATTCCCGGCTCAACCTGTTGATGATGGGGTCGCAAAGAGAAAGATCTGGCCATCATCCCGGGGTGCTCGCGTGCGGGTCGAGAGCGCAGAACAAAATGATTGACTTTAACGTTAAAGCAGGTAAGAGAGCTTGGGGTTCCCCATGCCTCAAAGTCCTCCAGTTCATCCCGGGTTGCCCATCCGTGATCAGGTGACTCTTAAGTCCTTGGCTCAGCAACTCGGCGTTTCGGCCATGACCGTATCAAACGCCTTTAATCGGCCCGAAGAGCTGTCTGCCAATCTCAGGCAGCGTATTCTCTCTACGGCCGCAAACGCCGGCTACCACGGCCCGCGCCCCTCCGGCAGAATGCTCAGAACCGGACTCGCCGGTGCCATCGCGCTGTCTAATCCCGATCCGATCCCACACCTCTTCGAGGATTCCAACGCATCTGCTTTCATGACGGGAATCTCTGAGATCTGCGAGAAGCACCAATACGGATTAACAGTCTTACCTCCAGTGCAGGACATCACCCGACTAACGGCGATCGATAAAGTAGCCGTCGACGGATTCATTCTCTATGCGATTCCGGACCATAGTTCGATCATCAAACGCGTCCTGGGGCGACAATTGCCGACCGTTACCGTAGACATGGGCAAACTTCCGGAAATTGCCGCAGTGGGCATCGACGACCGGGATGCAGCGAGGAAAATCGCCGGTCACGTCTTGGAGCTCGGTCATCGCCAGATCGCCATCCTGTCTTTGGAGATGCTGCCCGACGGATTCTCCGGGCTCGTAAACGGTGACCGAGTCCAAAGATGCCGCGCCTCCGTAACGCAGCAACGCCTTTTGGGATATGTCGACGGGTTGAATGCCGCCGGAATCGATCTCGCAACGGTCCCAATCTACGAAATTCGAATTAATGACGACGCGGAAGCCTCTTACTGGAGTAGGAAATTTTTGAAAAAGAAACGCAGGCGACCGACTGCGATATTTTCTATGAGCGACCGAATGGCTTTCGGTGCGCTGCACGCTGCAACCCAGCTTGGGGTGAAAGTGCCAAGAGACCTTTCAATCATCGGATTCGACGATATCCCGCAAGCCGCTGGATCCACTCCTGCTCTGACCACGGTTCGTCAACCGTCTCGGGCGAAGGGGCGGATGGCGGCGGCGATGGTGGCTGGAGATTTGCCATACACCGCGGAATTCCAAGAACTTTCAACCGAATTGATCGTGCGGGAATCAGTCGCCGTTCCCCGAACACCAAAGCGGTCGTAAGGATGAGGAAACGGATCATGGATGATCGATCGTCTTTTTCACCTTTAACGATAAAGAGCAGGCTGGTCGCGACACTTCTGACGCAGCTATCTCGCCAAGGAAGTTCTCTCACCCCACGGCTCAGTCTGCCGATAAGCCAAAGCCGGTTTTCCCTCCCCACCTTGGCAGGAAGCCCAGGTGAAACCCGAAAGAAGCAAAGGAAATCAAAAATGAAACTAAGCATATGGACCGTGCTGATAGCTGGTTCTCTGTTGTCCGTGCCGACTACCCAGGCCGGACAGATTCCATTGATGAATGAACCCCTGGAAAGGCAAACCGACGAAAACCTGAATATGAAGCGCTACGTTGCCGCCGGAGATCGCGCCTATATCGTCGGTGTCCAGGACGGCAGCCTGGTCCCGGATGTCAGCCTGAATCCGAACGGAATAGGCTGGCACATTACCGGGCAAATGGGCGGCGTGTGGGCGCACCCGATTAAGCTCCTCCATCAGTTCCAATTCTTTTTGAATAACAAGCCGTTGCCTGCGGCGGCGAAATTCGTGAGCGGTACCGGCTATGTCCGGTTGGAGTTACCTCCAACGCAGGGCATCCAGATCAATGAGACTGAGTTTGCTCCCGACGGATTACCAGTCGTGCTGGTCGGAGTGCAGCTGCGCAATTCAAATCCAGGTGTTGAGAGCTTCACATTGGCTATTGATGCCGAAAGCGAGTTAATCCCAGCTTTTCCATGGACTGGGACGAAGCCCACTTCCGAATCACTCCATCTACCGGACCAAGTCTCTTTTGATAAGAAACTGGGAGCGCTCCAGTTCACACAGCCGGCACAACCTGCGTTTAGCCGCTCAGCCTGGTATGCACTCGTAAGCGCAGCCCTCGACCCGCAGGATCGAGAGACAGGTTTCCAATCAATTGGAACCGACTTTCCCCCGAAGACCTCTAAGCTCAACGGCGCTACTGGAATACTGTAATATCAAGTTACGCTCAAAGGGAACTCCAGCACCACTGTCTGGTTTGCCATCGCCGGATCAAATGTCGATAAGGCGGAAGCTTCCGGAGCCCTAACGATGGGTCTGGCATCTCCGGCTGGCTGGCTCCGCGAGAAAATCTCCGGACGCCAGCAAGTGCTCTCTCAGGCGCAAATCCATGTTCCGGACGAAGACATACAAGCTGCTTTTGATTGGGGTAAACTGAACTTGGCCGATATGCGGAGAACGGTTCGCGATGTGATGGTCCGGGATACCATGGAAGGAACAGTGTATCCGTCCCCGCTCACGCCCACCTTTCCCGTTCTTTCTGGATTTGGAGCTGGATATCCGGACTATCCCTGGTTTTTCGGAACCGATGGTGCATATAGCACCTTCTCGTTGGCCGCGGTTGGGCTGTGGGATGAAGCAAAGAATCATTTAGCCACGATCCGCCAAGTCTCGCAGCTGGTGAACGGGCCAACCGGCAAAGTGCTGCACGAAATCGTCACGGACGGCTCGATCTACTTTGGAACCAACGCACAAAATGGTGATGTAAACGAAACGGCAGAGTTCGCCACGGCGGCTGCTACTCTCTGGCGCTGGTCGGGCGACAATTCCGTCCGGGACGACAACTACGATTTCATCAAGGCCGGACTAACCTACATCACGACTAAATTGGTTACCGCCAGTTTAAATCCGGATGGCTGGCCGGAGGGCGCCGGCATGGTCGAAGCTACCGGCATGGGCGCGGTCAAGCTCGATGTGGCCGTTTACACCATTCGCGCCCTGAATGATCTGGCCGAAATGGCGGATAGCAAAGGAGACACTGCCACGCGTGACTGGGCCGCAACGAAGGCCAGCGCACTGACCGACAAGTTCAGGCAAGACTGGTGGATCCCGAGCCAGGGCCTCTTTGCCGATTCGCTAGCTCTAACTCAAAAGGTGTCGACAGATCCTCCGGCAGCGCTTAGTACCAAATCAAAGACACAGCAACTGGAACAGCTCTACTGGATAAATGCTACCCCGATGGAGACAAGTACCGCTTCGGTTAAGGACGCCTCGATGGCCTTCCCCCAACTCGAGTCTTCTACTTTTACCGGAACGACCGGTTTCTTTCAACAAGGCCAAAAAGGCGGTTTTCAAGCCTCTGCGGTGAACACCGGTGTAATGGCAATCGCCGAGGCCAATTATGGCCGAATGGATCAATCCCTAAGATACGTCAACTTGATCGCCAATGAATTGGATGTCGAGCAGCCCGGAGCGCTACCGGAATTATTCGACAGTCCGGACTACAAGTACTTCCCGCCATTCGGTGGGGCGATGGTCATGCAAGCCTGGTCTTCGTATGGCATTCACTGGCCGCTGGTGGAGTTGTACCTTGGGATCAAGCCGGATGCTCCCGCAAAATCTTTGTCGGTCGTGCCAGACCTACCCGGTTCCTGGCCAGAGCTTTCGGTTGACAATCTGCGCGTCGGCTCTTCTCAGATCGCGGTTTCGGTGCAGCGTGCCGGAGTCGATTATGTCACAACGGTTTCGGCTCCGGTTGGGTGGAGTTTAACCATCGGATACACGCTGCCGGCCAAAACCCAGGTCAAGACGGTGAGCCTGAATGGTTCGCCTGCCGCGTTCCAGATCGTACCCACGAATCGAGGCGAGGAGATCCATGTGCAAACGAATTCCGGTGGCACGCAGGAGGTCAGGATTCAGACTGAATGATGTTGCAATTCCAAACCGAGAGATAACACGAGGAAAACGCGTCGCATGCCGGCGCGTTTTCATCTTACCCCGGGAGGCATGGTTGATCTTCGAGCGCAATGAAGTGAACTATCGTTTGGTTAGGGTGAGTTTATGAGCAAACGAAATATTCTGATCGATCCGCAACCGCGCACGATGGAGATGATCTTTGATGCGGAAGCGCGGCGTCGTTTGTCTGATATTGCCGACCTCACGATTTTCGACAGCGGTCCGATGCCGGCCGCGATGCTGGAGGAGGTACTACCAAATGCAGAGGTCTTGATTGGGCAATCCGATTTGCCGAGGGAGAGATTGGAGCGAGCCACTAGACTGCGAGCAATTTTTAATGTCGAAGGCAATTTTCTTCCCAACATCGATTATCAATATTGTTTCGAACACGGCATTCGAGTACTGATCGCTAGTCCGGCATTCGCGATCTCGGTTGCCGAGATGGCTTTAGCATTCGCGCTGGATCTGGCCCGAGGCGTGAGCCAGAACGACCGGGCAATGCGCGAACGAAAAGAGAACTATGGCCTCACCAGTAATCGGGGTTTCTCGCTCCTCACTGGTTGCCGAGCCGGCATCATCGGATTCGGTGACTTAGCACGCGCGTTTCGCCCTCTGATCAGGCCGTTTCGCTGCCCAGTAAAAGTGTATGATCCCTGGCTGCCGGCACGAGAGATTCTGCAGCAGGAATGCGCACCGGCGACTCTGGACGAAGTGCTTTCTTCTTCGGATGCCATTTTTGTATTCGCCAGTGTAACTTCGGAGAACCAAGGATTTTTGGGTAAAAGAGAATTCGATTTGATTAAACCAGGCGGAATTTTTGTGCTGATGAGCCGGGCTGGCGTCGTCGACTTCGCTGCGTTAACGGTCGCGGCGCAATCCGGCCATCTCCGGGTTGCCACTGACGTTTTCCCGGAGGAACCATTCGCCAAGGATCATCCGATCCGCGATCTGCCGAACGTGGTACTCTCGGCTCATCGATCGGGTGGGATGCCGGAGGCATTTCTGGAGATCGGCAATATGGTTGTGAGCGACGTCGAATTGTTGTTACGCGGCTTACCACCAACCAGCTGCAAAGTAGCCCAGCCGGAAACCGTGAAGCGCTTCCGCGGGAAACCGGTGACGACATCGTAGGGATCTTGCACATCTCCGAAGATCGGTAGGGCTTAACTCACACGGCTTGCTTCGGGATGGCCTGGCTTCGACAAGGAAGGAAGAAATATCCCGGAGGGGTAGAATGAAAGTATGCCCAGCAATTCATTGCTGCGTCGTTCGACACAAGGAACGGCTTGCGCGGCCGACGCAGTATCGGAGTTTAGAACAATGACCGCAACGAATTTGACCTTACCAAAACTGCAGCACGTTACCATTACGTTTCCGCCCGGTGAAGAGTCCCGGCTGCGCGACTTTTATATCAATGTTCTTGGGTTTAAGGAGAAACCTATCCCGAAAGTGGTGAAACCTCTCGGATGGATTTGGTTTTACACCGGAACCGGCGGCGTCGAGTTGCATACTGTGCCCGATTTAACTCCGCTACCGAAAGATCCTACCCACCATTTTTGTATCGAGGTGGAGGATCTAGACCGATACCGTTCTGCGCTCACCAAGGCCGGCTATGAAATCAGAGAGGCCCGAGCACTACCATTTCGGCCGCGTTTCTTCACTTGGGATCCGTTTCGGAATCTGATCGAGATTGTGCGTGTTGAAGGAGACTACGTAAGCGCCGGCGAAGCGGCCGAGGACTGAAGCCTGGCGGAGCTCACGGGCGCTATGATAAAATGTCCTCGACGCGCCCGCGAGGCCCATAGAGGTAGGGCGAAAACTTCGGCGCATCGGGTAGCTCTGCCTTTTGTCTTGCCATGCGCCGGGTTTGAGCCATGTCCCAGCATTGACCTTGTTGCGTAAGTGTTTGAATTACGAGGATCTCGATTCCCGATGTAGAGAGAATTTTGATCGCTGCGTGCGCCGCTTCAAAGAAATCGTCGGCCATACCTTTGAAAACGATGAGGATCCAGCCCTAGCGATCGTGAATGATCGGCTTGGTGAGTAGATCTCCCTGTTTGTTTTCGGCAAAAACGTTTCTTTTGCCGAGCGACAGTTTTGATTTGGAATCGTAAGCCAAACCGCATTGCGAGTTCCGAACTAACTCGTTCCCGCTGAGATAAGGTGCAGAGGCAATCACCATGATTCCGCACCACGCGTTGCCATCGCAAATATTGTTTTCCGCACGTCCCTTTGCCCCATACATGAAATAGATACCGGCGGCTTGATTGTTGCGACACTGATTGTTAAGCAGCAGGGGGGCGGTATTTGAGCCGGTTATCAGTATTCCGTGCTCAAGATTCTGTTCACACACATTTCGCGAGGAAATACCCTGGGCGCCATCTCTAAACATGATTCCCGCGCGATGATTCTTGCGACATTGGTTTTCTGACAGTTCTGGCGTGGTCTCCGCTCCGCTCACCAAAACTCCGCTCTCTTCGTTCTGTTCGCAGATATTTTGCGAGGCTTTGCCTTGGGCTCCATCCTGGAAAGCAATGCCAGCTCTCTGATTCAAGCGGCTTTGATTTTCGATCAACACTGGCGAGGATCGCCCTCCGTACACGCCGATCCCAGAATTTGAAAAGTGAGTTACACGACAATTTTGTACGGTGACCGAGGAGTTGACTATGCGAATCGCATGCAATCTGGGAGTCTCACTCGGATCTTCTGTTGATTCTGACCTTTCATAGACAAATGAGAGATCTCGTACCGTCCCGGAGTGGCAATCAACGATCGCGAGCAACGAGAAATCACGCCCCTGGTCAGCGGGCATTCCCGCCGCCTCGGTCCAGCGAACCACTGTCTTTTCCAGATTTTCACCGCGCAGCTCTATCCCTTCCTTGAACTTGAGTGCTTCCTGATAAACTCCGGGTTTGACCAACACGATTGAGCCTGCCTCTGCTGCGTCGATTGCCGCCTGAATCGTTGGATATTGGTCCGGAACGACGTGAGCGTGCAATGAGGACGAATGTGCCATCGGCTCAGGCTCGTTTGCGGTGCGCCGTGGTTCCGGTTTGACTGGTTCCACCAACGTCTCGCCTGTTTCCGGTCCCTTGGGCACAGCCGGCCTCCCGTTAGTCACAATCTCCGGTACCGGATCTCGGCCGGCGCCAACTGGCAGGGCCCGGTTAAAGGCCGCGGCGAGTTCAGCGGCTGAACCGAACTCATCAATGATTCCGCGCCGAAGAACTACATTCGCATCTTCGTTGAGCAAGCTCAGGGGCGGGCAACGCCCGGAGTTTTCGACTTGTTGTCGCGGTCCGCCCAGTAGTTCGTACGCCAGTAAACTGAGCTGACGCAAGTAGCTCCCTCGCGGGCCACCAACCTCGATCGGGTTAATTGCTGTCACTTCACTCTGAGAATCTCGCGATGCAGATGGAGACGAGGAGAGATCAATGGGATCAACTTTGATTTCCAGCGGGTGCCATAACTGGAGAGGATTTTCCGGACGCGGAGTCGAGTTTTGCGAACTACCCAACCAAATCCCGGCCAACTTGAGATCGACTTGCTTCAAATCGTATCGCTGAGCGAAATCTGCGAGTGGCGCCAGCCGAGTAAGCAGCAAATTGATCTCAACCGGAGCCAACGCTTTGCGGAGTCGTAGAATCGCTAGCAAAGGGAGACCGCCAAACGATTCTTGTATTAACCACGCTCCGTCGTGGAATTGTTCGAAAGCAAAAACCGCGCGGAGCAGGGGATGCGGCGCGTTGCGAAGCGTTTTCAGCTCGTTTTTCAACGCGGCTATGAGTTCTATATTCGCCAAGGCTTTGTGATTGAAGGTAAAAACCTCCACGCCGTTACCGGTCGGCTTATCCAGAGCCAGGAACCGCTCACCTTGCGGTGTTTGATCTAGGCGTTTGAGTAGATTGTAGCGTTGCTTCGCTGCCGTTTCCTTCCCCGGTCCGGTGAGAGAGTCTACCGAGAATGCGGTTTGAGCCTCGCTCGTCCGTTGCCGCGCAAGTGTTGAAGGCGACAGGTGCTCCAGACATTGTTCGATGGCCACCCGCAGTTCCACCGCATTGGCCGGGCGGCTCTCCCTCTCCTTTTCCATCAACTTTCCAACCAATTCCACCACTGGAGGCGGTACGCCGACCAAACGTTCCAACGGTACCGGTTTATAAAGATGCTTGCTCATTACTTCGCCCGGTGAACCAGTAAATGGCGGACGACCGGCCAGGATGTAAAAAAAAGTCGCTCCTACCGAGTAGATATCGGATCGAATATCGAGCTCGCTTTCCTTGATCTGTTCCGGACTGGCGTACTCCGCGGTGCCGACGAAGCCGTCGCCAATCGTGAACGATGCGGTACTTTCACCGAGCGTGTGTGCGGTTTTGGCTAAACCGAAATCGATGATCTTGACGGCGAATTCATCGTTATCCTCCACTAACATTAAATTGGCCGGCTTGAGGTCTCGGTGGATCAGGTTCTGTTTTTGCGCCGCAACCAGGGCATGCGCGACCTGCAGGATGATCCCAAGTGAGATTTTTGGTAGCATCGGACCATCGCTTTCGATCTTCGTTTTCACCGTCGTGCCCTCGATCAATTCCATCACGTAAAAATGGCAGTCATGATCGGTGCCAAGATCGTGGATGGAGGCTACGTTGGGATGGCGTAAAGCAGCCGCCGAACGAGCCTCTCGCAAAAATTGCTCTCTGGCAGTGGCATTGCCTAAATAGGTGTCGTTAATGACCTTTAGGGCAACGTAGCGGCGCAGGTTGGTGTCGAAAGCCTTGTAAGTGACTCCCATGGCTCCAGCACCGAGCTGCCAAAGGCTGCCGTCCGGACGTTTAGCGATTTCATATTGTCGGTAACGCTCGATGATTGGCATGCGACTTGGCCGGGATAATGCTCTGCTTATATAATAGAGACCCGGTGCGTGGTCCAACCTCAAACGCCTCGGGCTCGCAAAAGTAATCGGCGTTCTGGTGAAAGGATGTAGGGAATAATCTCGAGTTGACGGATAATTCGGCGTTGCCTGATTCCCGACCAGCTAAGGATCATTGTAATTACGGCAAGAATAACCCGGAATTGAATCCTCAGACCAAGCGGATTGATCGGAACTTACTTATAGTACCCTGATTTGGTGCCGAGGTTTCCGCCACCGACATAGAGGATGTCGTATTCATCAATGCGTCCCTCGGCATAACGAGGCGGCAACTGAGTGACCGTGTAAAGCCGCCGTGAACTACACGATGGCGTATCGTATCGTAAATGACGACCGCGGTTGATTGGGATCGAATTGCACCTCGTAGCGGGCGAATCTCGCTTGCGCTTTCTCAATGAAGCTCGGTTCTCGCTTCTGTTGATCGGGAGTTAATGGGCCTGAATCCACTGCGATAAAGCGAATCGCATACGCCCTTTGAGTCGCTTCTTCTCGGCCGCCGGCGAGGAACGCCTCTGCTGTTTCGACGGCTTGCTGCTTTTGCTCGTCGGCCGGTAGATGCAGTCTCTAAGGACTGTGAGCCGTCGGACGTTCGGGTGGGCTCGTCGCTCATCCGTCGTACGTCGCAGATGAGCAGCTGTCGGACGGAGTCGGGTTTCACCCTATCCATCTTGGGCGTGCCACGTCCTATCCTAAACACCGCGTCATCGCTTCGAGCAGTGGGCGCATCGTGTCCGGAGTTTCATCTCCCATGTTGGAAACGCGGAATGTCCTGCCTTTGATCTTGCCGTACCCCCCATCAATCTGGAAACCAAACTCTTGCCGAAGCCGCTGAACAAATTTCGCTAAATCGATCTCACGATTATTGCGAACACAGGTGAGCGTAACTGACCGAAATCCTTCTTTCGCAAAAAACTCAAATCCATGCTCAACCACCCATTGGTGCACGAGTTGGTTGGTCTCGCGATGCCGCTGGTACCGAGCCGGCAAACCTTCCACAAAAATGTCCTCCAGCTTTGACTGCAAGGCATAAAGATGGGGGATCGCCGGAGTGCTCGGAGTCATGAACTCATCAGCGTTCTTCTTGAATTCGAGCAGATCGAAATAATAACCGCGGTCCGGAATGGCGGCGGCGCGTGCCAAGGCTTTTTCCGCACAAGAGAACAGAGACAGCCCCGGCGGAAGAGCGAGCGCCTTTTGACTGCCGGTCAATAAGAGGTCAATCCCAAGTTCGTCCATCGGAACAGGCTGAGCCGAAAAGGAAGAGACCGCGTCGACAATGAAAACCACATCAGGATATTTCCTGAGCACTTCACTGATCTCAGATAAAGGATTGACGACGCCGGTCGACGTCTCGTTGTGAATCAAGGTGAGTGCGTCAAATCGGCCGGTAGCCAACTCTCGATCGACCGCCAGAGGGTCAATCGGTTGGCCCCACTCGACCTGCAAAGGCGTGGCGGATTTTCCGCAGCGTTTGGCGACGTCGAACCATTTATCGGAGAAGGCGCCACACATGCAGTTGAGGACGCTCTGGCCGACGAGGTTCCGGATTGCTCCTTCCATAACGCCCCACGCAGAGGAGGTAGAGAGATAAACTTGCCGCTTAGTTCCAAAGAGGTCTTGCAGTTTCGGGTGCATACCTCGGTAAAGCTCTTTGAAATCGCTGCTTCGGTGACCGATCATGGGTTTGGTCATCGCGGCGAACGTTTTCGCCGATACTTCAACCGGTCCGGGGATAAAGAGTTTGATCGATTTCGTCATGCGATAGTGGATGAACTTGGGCTAGGCGCGCAATTTCTGCAAAGGATGATTCCCTACCCGAAAGGGTAGATGCGATAATCCGACTCCGCCAACTTGTCGCGCCGTAGGCTTGGCGAAGGCGGAAGCCTTGGTCGCGGCCGCGCTTTCGGGCATACCTAACCTCGAAACTAGGGCGCGCCGAAGCCTGCGAAGGTGGCCGCAGCCGGCTGGTAGGCCGAAACAGTCCGGCAAATGGCGCGTCGCAACACGACACGCCCCGTACCGTACTGTGAGCCTTCGCACCCAGGCTGGCTCACACGCTTGGCCCACACATCTCTCGCTGTGGCTCGACGATGTGTATCGCCCTTTATGGGTTCGCTGTGATTTCCGAAGGGAGATCGACTGCGCTAGTCAGTTTGAGGTCACTTTCCTGTGACGAGGATCCGACAAAGACGCCGTACTTCCCAGCCAGAGCATCCCATTTGTGAGTCGTTTCATTAAAGTAGGCAAAAGACCGCTGATTCAATTTCAGCGTCACTTTTTGCGATTGGCCGGGCTGCAGAAATATTTTCTGGAAGCCTTTTAACTCCCTGATTGGTCGACTAATCGTCGGATTCTGCTGGCCGACATACAGTTGGGTAACCTCGGCGCCGGCGCGTTTGCCGGTATTTGTCACTGTGAAGGTTACGGTAACGTCGCCGGATCCGGTGAATTTCGCTGGCGCAACATTTAAATCAGAAAAAGAGAAGTTCGTGTAGGACAGTCCGAAACCGAACGGAAACAGCGGCTGTACTTGATTCTTCTCGTAGCCGCGATAACCAACGAAGATTCCTTCACTGTAAGGAATAGCGTCTGGATGGGTGTTGATTGTCGGGAATGTTGCGAACGCCGGGTTGTCTTGGATACGTTTTTCCATCGTGATTGGCAGTTTGGCCGAAGGATTGGTATCGCCGAACAATATCTCGCCCAGGGCTTGTCCTCCGTTTTGGCCCGGATAAAACGCCTCAATGAAGCCGGCTACCTGGTTGATCCAGTCCCGCGAGTCGAAGTTGCCGCCGCCATGAAAGACTACGATCGTGTGCGGATTCACCGCCGCAATATTTTTGATTAGCTCGTCTTGAAACTCTGGCAATGTGAACGAACGATCCTCGCCTTCACCTTCGTATTCATTACTAATTCCGGCACAGATAACGACCGCATCATAGCTATTGAAATTGGGCGGTGGTTGCAATGAAGCCCAGCTTACTTGAATTCCGGTGAGCCCACCTTGTTCGAACGTATCGAAGAATCCTCCGACCCGCCGGTAATCGATTTCGACTGAGTAGGTCTGCCCTGCTTGGAGCGTTATTTTGCCGGAATAAGAGACGGTCGGGCCATAGCCGACCGGCGGCCGAGTCGGCGAAACGAAGTTATCAACCAACGTCTGACCGTTTACGATGAGCCGCAGACCACCGTCCCCGCGGATCTTGAAGACGTAGTCGCCGTTCATTTGCGGACGAACTTGACCGGTCCACCGAGCGGAAAATCCCTGTTGGTTAGTGGAAACCGGTATCGAATCGATATCCCAGTCAAAGTCGACCTGATTGTCGACGCGAGTTGCCGCCGGACTTCCCGAGAGATCGTTGGAGGTAAAATACTCTGCTTGCAGCCCTTGGGTGATCTGGCCGTTGTTGTTATATTCCCAAAGCGAGTTCTCCGGATCAAGAGTGCAGACAGAGATGTAATCCACCTGGGTACTGGGTGAGGCCGCCTTGATCCCGTTAATTTCGCTTACAAAATTGATCGGTGTTACGTAGGAGCTACCGAATCCGGTCGGGGGTGCGTCTTGCGCCGCCGGTCCTAGTACCGCAACCGAGC
Source organism: Verrucomicrobiota bacterium (assembly GCA_041167675.1). Taxonomy (GTDB): domain Bacteria; phylum Verrucomicrobiota; class Verrucomicrobiia; order Chthoniobacterales; family JAFAMB01; genus DASTDH01. The sequence continues at coordinate 729 of JBEEIB010000100.1, read as the reverse complement.
GAACCTGGCTCTTTTGTAGCGGGAGCAGGTTCTGCGCGTTTTTGAGTAAGATAATACCTTCTCGCGCAATATTGAGTGACGCCGTCTCACTGAAGGGATCATCCAGCGGAATGGAGGTATCTAGCTGCTGGCGATCGAGGTAGCCGAAGGAAATGACCTCACGTAAAATGCGGCGAACCTTATCATCGATTGCCGACACCGGAAGCGGGCTTGGGATGAATGGAAGCAGGTTATTGGCATTCATGAAATTGCCGGCCGGAAGATCGAGGTCGCATCCGTAGAGAGCAGCGCTTAATCCGTCATGAATAGCATTGTAGTCGGACATCAAAAGGCCGGTGAATTTCCATTCCTTTTTGAGGATGTCAGTCAAAAGAGATGAATTTTCGCTGCAGAAGTATCCGTTGATCGCGTTGTAAGCGCTCATCGCTGTCGCGACATGTCCATCTTTTACCGCTGCTTCGAAGGGAGGCAGATAAATTTCGCGAAGAGTGCGTTCACTAAGGAGGATCTGCACATTTGTGCGATTTTCTTCCTCGTCATTACAGACAAAATGTTTGGCGCAGGACCATACCCCTTGAGCTTGAATCCCTTGGATTAGTGGAGGAACCAATTGGGCTCCCAAGTAAGGATCTTCACCGGTCATGTACTCGAAATTTCGCCCACCCATCGGCACACGATAAAAATCCATGCCCGGGCCAAGTATGGAAAAGTAACCCCGCGCTCGCGCGT
>JBEEIB010000099.1:0-3292 GCA_041167675.1 Verrucomicrobiota bacterium | reverse complement strand
GTTATCTCACGCAGTGTTGCGTCCCTTCCTTTGTCCTGAACACTGGGACTTATGTTATCCGATTGGCCGCGGATTCTCCTCCTGAGATGCCAGCGCTTTGGTCTGAAGAGTATCTAACGCTGAACATCGAAGACGCCGTCGGCCACGGTCCCAACCATCTCCCTCTCCCCGGGATCGTTCGCCCGAGACTCCGTTGGTCGTCGGTCGACATCGGCGCCGAAGCGCCCCGCCGCCAAATCTGTGAATCGGCATGATCGCCCAGCTCGATTGCAAGAGGCTTGCTTACCTGGAGAGGATTATTGTCACGCGTATGTTCCGCTTCTTTCAGCCGCGATCGAACGCAAAAACGCGGCAACTGGAGATATCAATGGTCTATCGCGCTGCTGTGACAAGCGTAGCTGTGATTGCCAGTATCCCGTATAATGGTTAGAGGAGTTTGCCGCCGGCTAGTCGATAGGGTTCTCGACATTCATTTTCAGCGGGCGCGAGAGCACATTAGACGCGAGCTGGATCGCCTTGCAATTCTGGCCGCACAACCCCGCATCGTGCAGCTTCGGAGTAACGGATCACTGCCGCGCCTTCGAGAAGCGGAGCTTCGCATCTTCTCTCAGTTTGGGGAAGACGGAATTATTCAGTATTTGATTCACCACGTCCCAATCGAGGAGGAAACCTTCATCGAGTTTGGTGTTGAGAATTATCGAGAGGCAAACACGCGGTTTTTGCTCGTGAACAATAACTGGCGTGGTCTGATTATGGACGGAAATTCTACGCTCGCGTCGACTTTGCGCGACGATCCCCTGTATTGGCGACACGACTTGAATGCGGTGAGTGCATTCATTACGGCCGAGAACATTAACGGCCTGATAGAGAATGCGGGCCTGCGTGGCGACATTGGTTTACTAAGTATAGATATCGACGGCAACGACTATTGGGTATGGCAGGCGCTCACGGTAGTTTCTCCGCGCATCGTCATTTGCGAGTATAACTCGCTCTTCGGCTGGCGGCATCCAGTGGCAGTGCGTTACCGGCAGGATTTCAACATCACGAGAGCGCATTATTCCAACCTATTCTACGGTGCATCGCTGTCAGCTTTGTGTCACCTCGCGAAAGAAAAGGGCTACGAGTTCGTCGGCTCGAACTCAGCGGGATGCAACGCATTCTTCGTTCGCGGCGATCTGACGCATGACCTGCCGCGGCCCACTGTGGAAGAAGGATACGTTCGCAGTCGTTTCCGGTCTTCGACTGGCGAAGACGGCGGGTTATCGTTTCTGACCGGCGACGCCCGGATCGAGGCCATCGCTGCACTCAAAGTAGTGGACGTGGTGACGGGCCGGGACCGAAGGGTGGGCGAATTGTAGCTGATGGCGCGCTGAATCTTCCTATGCAATGTGATTTGTGTGCGGGCGAATGCTTTCCCAGGGGGAGTTATACGGTCCTTCGAAAACATGAGGCGCAGATCGCTCAGTGTCAGGCGTGTGGATATGCCTTTGCGGTGAAACCCTCCTGGTTAGGGGAGGCCTATTCCTCTCCCATGACGAGCGTTGACACGGGCCCATTGAAGCGCTCCATCGAGCAGGCGAGAGTGGCCAAAATATTAATTGAACTGCTTCACGATCGCCGATGTCGCTGTCTGGATTTTGGAGGAGGATATGGACTCTTCGTTAGGCGGATGCGCGACCTCGGCTATCACTTTGTTTGGCATGATACTTATTGTCTAAATCTGTTCGCCAAAGGCTTCGAAGGAGAGTTTACTGGATCGCAACACTATGAAATGATCACGTCATTCGAAGTGTTGGAGCATCTCGTCAGTCCGCGGGCTTCGCTGGAGCTTATCTTGTCGTCTTGCGAATCATTTCTATTTTCAACGGTTTTGCTTCCAGAGCCTCTCCCCGCGTTCAGTCAATGGTGGTATTTTGGTCCGGAGCATGGTCAGCACGTATCCTTCTACACGCATGATACTCTGTCGAAGCTGGCGGCGCGTGCGGGCAAGCATTTGGTGAGCGATGGAATCGACCTCCATATGATTACGTCAAAACGAATCAACGATAGTTTTTTTCGGATCCTGACCAGACCGAAGGTGACGAGGCTGTTTGAGTATTGCCACCGGCGCGAGACGTTACTTATGTCTGATTTCGAAGCGGGCCGACGTGCGGCTTTGGAACAGTCTTAGCTTCAGAATCTGATTATTGGAACCAAACGACTGCCGCAGCGGCCTGGCGCAGCACGATAGCGGCGCAGGTCTTTTTCGCGTGTTTTGCTCAGAGCATCGAGCATCCACTCGATGGCTAACCATGGTTTTCCACTTACGTCTTTTACCCCATGAAGATCGCTGTCTGGCATAATCTTCCAAGTGGAGGGGGGAAGCGCGCGCTTCATTCCCAAGTTACACAATTGCTCCGGCGCGGACATACCGTCGAGGTTTGGTGTCCGGAAAGCGCCGACTCCACCTACTTGCCACTCTCGGACGTGACCGTGGAGCACCGTCTGCCATGCAAGGTGGGCAAAGACCGTCGACGAAGCTTGGCCCGAAGATTGCAGACAGTCACCCGGCCGGCTTCGGATCCCTTGCTGGATGCCATGAATGCGCACAGCAGGACTTGCGCGGAAGCTATTCAGCAGGGTGATTTTGATCTCGTCCTCGTCGCGCCTTGTCTATTTTATCGCGTTCCGCGGATCGGATACTTTCTGAAAGGTCACGGCATCCCAGTCATCCTGTATCTGCAGGAACCCCGGCGATGGATTTATGAGGCGCAGCCGGAATTGCCCTGGATTGCTCCGCGCGCGAGCGAGATTCCAACGAATACTTACTCGCCTGCCTACTGGCGCTACGTTCTTAAAGATTACTTCCGGACGGCCGAGATGCGGGTCGAGGCGCGCCGAGAAGTAGAGGATGCCAAGAGATACTCTCTCATTCTGGTTAACTCGATCTTCAGCCGGGAAAGCATTGCGCGGGTTTACGGCCTTGAAGCGCGCGTTTCCTACCTTGGTTATGATTCGCAGCTCTTTTTAAACAGGCGAGAACCGCGGGAGGATTTCATTCTCGGGTTGGGATCAATGGATTTCATCAAGGGAGTCGATACGGCCATTGAAACGGTGGCTCTGTTGCCGGTTCACAGGCGGCTGCCGCTGATCTGGGTGGCAAATTCGGGTGACGCCCGTTACGGGGCGCAGATGAAGAAACTGGCGGATGAACGCGGTGTCGACTTTACCGTTCGGCAACGAATCGACGATGAAAGTCTGGTTGATCTTCTCAATCGCTGCCGGCTGCTGCTGTATACCTCGAGGTTGGAGC
>JBEEIB010000098.1:0-7647 GCA_041167675.1 Verrucomicrobiota bacterium | reverse complement strand
TCGCGCCGCTCAAGCTCTTTCCTCTCCGCCTCAGTTAATTCGATCCGCGCAGCAACTCTCGACATGCTGCCAAGTCTAAGCAGCTTCTAAGCTAATAAGCAATATTATTTCGCGGACACTGCACTAGAGGCCAATCGGGCGAACTGGGATGAGCGGATTCGCCTTCACGCCATCGTTCCATTTCTAGCGTGCGTTGGTTAAAAGACTGGACGCAAGAGACATTGTTATCTTAGCGCACTAACTTCCATTGCGCCGTCTACCAACGGCCACTCGGTCGTCCGATAGCCTGGACACTCATAGCGCGTGTGTGGGCCCGTTTAGCCAATAAAAGCCAGCACTATGGCATGACACAAGTAGAGCACGTTATTTCGGCGCTTCAAGATTAGAGGAAACTTTTTTAGGTCCAAAAAGTCACCGTGGGCAGATGGATTGCGAGATTTCTTCCATGCTCTGAATATCTCTGGATCAAGACCGTATCGTTCGATAAATTTATGCAGACGGTCGGAACTGCTAGGAGCCAGCATAGGCTTGGTAGCTTTTGATATTCTGTCTTTGACCTCTTCATTCAAATCCAGCCCTTCCAAATAGTGATGGAATTTTTCGATCTGGTCTTTGAATATCTGCTCAACGATGACAATTTCTGGAAATGCCCTTTTTATTAACGCCTCCGTCGCCATTCCGAGCGAAAGTACTTGATAGGAAGAGTCGCGGTGGTGCAAAGGCGGTTCGGAGTGGTCGCAACTTCCGAGTTCGCAGGCCGCCGTCGCTACGCCAATGGTAGTCGCCGGCCGAGTCGATGTGTTCCCATTGCAACGTCCGGGCGCTGTCTTCTCTAAAATATTAGGCTATACGAATCACATCGCGCTGAATACTACATAAACAAGCGACGATGGAAGAATTGAAACAACTGATCGAGACGTGAAGCCGATGACAGATGACAAATGGGAGGCAGCTGCCGCACAGTCTGGCAATCCCATGGTTAGCCGACCTTTTTGGGGTAGGTCGATCAAAATGATAGATCAGTCTCAGCAAGCTTAGCGCAAGCCACACGTTAACCAAACGCTTGTGCGATTTGTCACTTGTCATTTGTCATCTGTCATTCTCCATTGCTATTGATCAACTTTCCGTCCCCCCTATGCCTGAACCTCGCGCCATGATTCTCATGGGAGTTGCCGGCTCCGGAAAAGCCGCTGCCGGTTCTCGGGTAGCAAAACAGTTTGGTTGGCTATTCCTGGATGCCGACGATTTCCACCCTGCGGCCAATGTCGAAAAGATGAAACACGGCATTCCCTTGGACGACAACGATCGAGCTCCTTGGTTGGACCGTATGCACTCCGAATTACGCCGGCAGATCAGAGAGGGCCGCTCGGTTATATTAGCCTGTTCGGCACTGAAAGATTCATACCGGGATACGCTCAAGGACCATCTGCCCGAGGTGCGATTTGTCTTCCTGGACGTTGATCGGAGCACAGTGCTGGAACGGCTGCAGAAGCGCCAAGCTCACTTTTTTCCGAAGGAATTATTAGATAGTCAGCTCGCAACTCTCGAGTCTCCCCATGATGCCTTTGTGGCAAATGCCAATGGCCCAATTGAGGAAGTCGTTGGAATTATCCTCGAAGCGATTTCTACCGGAAAGACCTGAGGAAATAGCCAAAGCCAAAAAGCAGATAGCAGAGCTTGGCTATCGATTGATCAGGCATTTTAATTCCCAGAACGCAAATACAATCTCCGCGTATCCATGCCCCCTGAAATTCAACTGATCCTTGCCGCCGTCTTCTCCGTTGTCTCGCTTATCCTGCTCGTTACGCGTCTTCGGGTTCATCCATTTCTCGCCTTGCTGGTCGCTTCGCTGATCCTTGGTTTCCTGGCCGGCCTCGTGCCCACGGACATCATTAAAAATTTTGGCAAAGGATTTGGGGATGTGATGGGTTCGGTCGGAATCATTATTGGATTAGGCACGATGCTCGGCGGCGTGCTTGTCTTGTCGGGAGGGGCCGATCGTCTGGCAACGAGTCTCACCTCGATCGGCGGTAAGAACTGGATTCCCTGGACCACCTTTTTTGTGGCTCTCCTGATTGGGCTACCGCTATTTTTTGAGGTTGGATTTGTCCTGCTGGTACCGATCGCACTTGCTATCGCAAAAAGAAGTGAGATGCCGATTTTGCGAGTCGGATTGCCCATGTTGGCGGGACTTTCTATCGCTCACGGGCTGGTACCGCCGCATCCGGCCCCAACGCTGGCGGTTCAAACCTTTCATGCTGATCCGGGTAAGACCATTCTTCTGGCGATCCTTGTGGGTCTGCCGACCGGGCTTTTCGCTGGACCTATTTTTTCGAACCTGGCCCAGGCTTGGCTCCAGCCCGTCGGCGCCCCGGTGGATATCGAGGCCGCCGAAGCTTCTCTTGCAGAGCCGACGGTCGGTGGTGCCGGGAAAAATCCTCCCGGGCTTGGATCCGTTCTGGCTACAATCCTTCTGCCTCCATTGTTGATGTTGGGCCGATCGATTGCCGAACTCGTTAAACCGGCTGGCCACATTAAGCAGGCGATCGACTTTGTGGGCGACCCTATCACCGCACTCCTGATCGCACTATTTTTTGCGATAGTGGCGCTCGGTTTTCGCCGCGGCTGGTCGGCGGGAAAAGCGCTGCAGGTTGTCGGAAATAGTCTAGCTCCCATCGCGGCAGTTGTTTTCATCGTCGGGGCTGGCGGCGGCTTCAAGCAGATGCTCATCGCGACGAAGATATCCGACCTGGTCGGAACATGGGCAACCCACGCGAATATATCCCCATTGCTCCTCGGCTGGGGTGTGGCGGCTTTGGTTCGGATCGCTACCGGTTCGGCCACCGTTGCGACGATTACCGCTGCCGGACTGGTTGCGCAAATCGTGGAGCATGATCCCACAGTGAGCCGTGAATTGATGGTCCTTGCGACCGGTTCGGGTTCGTTGATTCTTTCGCACGTCAACGATGCCGGATTCTGGTTGGTAAAAGAGTATTTCGGATTAACCGTGGTGGAGACATTCAAGTCATGGACAGTGATGGAAACTATCTTGTCTGTGCTGGGCTTAGTTCTGGTTCTGCTGTTGAGTTTGGTGATTCGGTGAGCGGTGCTCTGCATTAGTGGCGTCGTCATTCCTGCAGCTTAGGAAGCCTCAGCGGGTAGGGTGTTGCCGACGATAGAGATCATCGGCGGACCGCGAGGACGCGATCCCTCCCCTCAGGCCCCGCCTTTCAACCTCACGGTGATCTCATTGTTCTCAACTCGAATTGACTCCATGCGATGAATGAACTGGTCTCCTTCAGGCAGCCGGGTTTCGATCCCTTTGTTTATAGCGGCGGTCAAAGTCTGGTCATAGCTTTGACCGGTGAAAAGCCACGGTAGCCGCTTTCCGTTACTTTCTGCGTCAAAGTTCTGAAGCTTGAATTCTCCATTTTCGATGGTTAGCCGCGCCGCGATCCGTCCGTTGAAATAACGAGTACGAATTGAAGGAAACAGCGGCACGTCCGCCATGAACGAAAGCGGCACACTCAGGTCGGCGACTAACCAATCCGCCTCTGTTCGAAAACGAAAATGATCAGCGAAGTCAGCGTTTCCGCCCGTCCGCAAAAAACCAAGCGTTTAAATCATTAGCCGAAAAACGAACTTCTGCTGGCGTGTAAAACTCGCCACCCTTCTTTCCGGCGCTGTCGGCGAAGTAGTTTATCAGATACTCATAAGCAGCTCCCAGAAGATCCGGGAACTCAAAGTTTTCGTTGATTAGGACAAAATTCGATTGCTGGATTGATTGTCGATGATGCGACTGTCGCGAGCAGGGAATGCTTTAGGTGTCTTCCTGTTCCGGCTCGTCTTCGGTCCGTTTCCCGATCTTTATCTCCTCTACGTGGGTGCCGGTGTCCGTATCAATGTAAATCGTACGCTCAACTTTCGTTCCGTTCTCCTCGCCTTGAGTCTCGTCACCCTCGTCTTCCGGCTTGATGCTTTCTCCTTCTGGATTCACGCCCATGGTTCGGAGGTGGTTCCAAAGCCGGCTCTACGGAACGAGCGTGTAATCGCAGTCAACAAGCGCATAGCGCGGAATTCGAAGAGAGAATGAAGAGACGGCACCGGGGCCCGCGGGGGAACAGCCTGATGTCAGAAGCCAGGATTCCAAGACTTCACTATTAGTTCGTAGCCCGAGAGCCTTAGTGTGCGTCTGTCAGAGAGAAGTGAGGAATTCGTCATCTTTTTCACGAGGTATTCGGGAGAGCCGTCCGTCAGGAAGCGCTCAGGACGTCGAATGCGACGCTAAGGAAGTGACTCAATCCATTTGATCGCTTGCCAGGTAGATTGGTGCGCTCTTTCAGCCGCCTGCTCACCGACACCGAGTTGGCTCCCGTGTGCGAGCTCATTTCTGGAATTGATTCCCGGCTAGCTAGGGCTTAACCGGCCACGCGCCAGCTTTCAAAATTTACTTTAGGCGTCAAGAGCAGTGCGAGTCGGGACCACGAGGTCGAGTCGATTGGGAAGGAGCCGTTCCTTCGCATTCGCTTTCCTAGTGCTTTTCACGAAACGATCGGTCGTCGAAAAAGGAGCTCAAATCGCTGCGAACTAAACGCGACCAGGGTGAAAATTCATCGACAAGTAAACTACCCGTTCCTAAATCTGCTTCTTCTGCCGCAACCGAAGCCAACTGAACCCAAACCCCGGCAATTCTAAACCGATCTCTGCCTTCTTTATTTTCTCATTTGGGAGTTCATCAAAGAGGTGAATGAAATGATCAAACGTTTTCTCCCAAAGCTTGATAACAACTTTAATCGGAGCCTCCGCCAGATTATGGGCAGCAATGACCGCGTTCCCGTTTTCATCCTGACAACTGTGGGCAAAAATTTTAGTCGGTTCAGACGTTTCCAGGACACGATACGTTCCGGTACTGAATTCCGGGTATTCTTTTCGCGTTCTAATCATCCGCTCCAAATAGTTCAATAACGAGTTGGGATCGCGCCGCTGAGCTTGCACATTGACCTTCCGGTAACTGAACGCGCCTTTATCAATCACAGGACGAACGAGGCTCGATGGATCTGCTGTTGAAAAGCCCGCATTCATGTCCGCCGTCCATTGCATCGGTGTCCGAACACTGTTTCGCTCTTTTTGATTGAGATCTTCCCCCATTCCGATCTCTTCGCCGTACCAAAGAATCGGAGTTCCGGGAATCGTGAAGATCAAACTATAAATCAGTAGCTGCAAATCGAGACGCCCACCGAGCATCGGTGCCAACCGACGTCTGATGCCTCGTTGGTAAATTTGCATCGTAGGCTTCGGACCAAAAGCGCGGAAGCAAATTTCCCGTTCCGACTGGCTCAGACGACTAAGGTCCAGCTCATCATGATTTCTTACGAAGTAAGCCCAGTGACTGAGGATCGGAATCTGCGGCAATTGGCGAAGCGCGCGCTCGATCGGTTCTGGTGATTGCTCGGCGATAGCTAAGAAAAGATGTGGATTGACGAAGAAATTAATCACCATCGTCATTCGCTGGCCCCGCTCGCCGAAATAGTTCAAAATTTGATCGGGAGCAATATTCGCTTCTGCCACCAGAATCGCATCGCCGGTCTTCCAACGAAGGAACTCACGAAATTCCTCCAAGTATTCAAACGATTCATGCGGCTGTTTCTCGGCATCCGGCCCCTTATACGCGATCACGAAAGGCGCAGCGTCCACGCGAAATCCGGAGACTCCCAAAGCAAGCCAAAAACCCATGATCTTCTTGATCTCGTCGCGCACCGTCGGATTCCCTGTATTGAGATCGGGTTGATACGAATAAAACCGATGGAAATAGTAAGCCTTCGCAAGCTTGTCAAATTCCCAGACGCCGGATTGTTTTCCCGGGAATACGGCTTGGTCCGATGTATCGCCTGGATCATCCTTTCGCCAAACATAGTAGCCGTAGTATTTCGGATCATTACGACGAGCGGCTTGAAACCAAGGATGTTGGTCGGACGTGTGGTTGACCACGAGATCGATGATCACGCGAATGCCACGATCATTCGCTTCCGACATGAAATCGGCGAAATCTCCGAGATCACCCAAATGCGGATGAACCGAGAGATAATCCATGATGTCGTACCCGTTATCTCGATCCGGCGAGTTGTAGAATGGAAGTAACCAGATGCAAGTTACGCCCAAGCCAGCTAAGTAGCTTAACCCCTGCCGCAACCCAATAAAATCTCCGATGCCATCCCCGTTTCCGTCGCGAAACGTATCAACGTCGACGCAATAAATAACCGCATTTTTGAACCATCGATTCTCCATGGAGATTTCCTCTGCAGATGAATTTCTCGTTCCTGTTTGGAGTCAGCTTGGCAAACGAGTCTACTCGGGCGAAGAAAAACATACGCTCGTTTCGGCGAGAGTATCGCAAGGCTTTGGATTCATGCCACGAAATGGGCACGTCGGGAACTGCGGGGTATTCCGTCGATATCGCTCAGCATTCGTTAAGTTTGGCTGCGGGCTCGGAATAAGCCCTGAAATGGCAAAATGTCCGTGACAGTCCTGTTCTCGATTGCCGTTTCCCATTGGTTCAGAATGAAGAATGTGCGCGTCCGGAGGCTTTTTCGTTTTACCTGCGTCGCGAATACCAATAACCGCCTCCACCGCCAAATAGGACTAGAAGGACGACAATAATAACTAATGTTTCGATGCTCATTTCTAACAAGTCTGCCCTGTTTAATCAGCTTCTCCCATACTTTTCTCCACGGATTAGTGTTGCCTTTAGGTATGACGAAGGATGGTCGAAGCAGACATCGCCGCAGTCCGTGTCCGTTTTTCGGGGGGAAATACAGAGTGATCAATCTTCCGAGCTTCGTCCCGTACGGCCAATACCGATTCAGCGCTGGAACGCTCAAGAGCACCAAATTGCTGGCTGGCTCGTGCACCGTTCACGCGCTCTGTTCGGCCACGATGCGGGAAGTACTGGTCGGCGACATTACCGCCCCTATCACTGCTTCCGGTACCCTGGCCACCGGGAAATAGTTAGTTGGTTCCAGTACGGTGACCGCTACCAACGCTGGCACGGTTAAAATTACCAAGCCCTTGGCCGGATCTCGTACGGCTCGAGCAGCCTCTTCGGGAGGCTTGGCCGCAGGAAGACTACTACAGGGGAGGGTCTCTTTCGAATTATAAGCCATTATGCCACGCTTTTGTTTGCCGGGCCAAGCCAGCCAAGCAAAAACGACCATCACTATCCAGGCTATGCAGTTGGACGGGCTCGATATCACACAGCTGAGTGCACTGAGCGCGATTGCTACGAGGATTAAAGTAGCGTACATTGAGCTTCTCTTTTGTTGCACTCTATCTGTTGCTGCGTATTTCTTGAGGTTATGCCGCATAATGGGCTGGTTAACGTGCATTATCTTTTTCACTAATCCTCCCACTCCGCCAAGTTCCCGTAGACGTTGGCATGATGTTCATGACCAGGAGGAACGGTTGCGACAATCAAGCTTCCATATCGATAGATGGTCCACATCTCACCATCGACAATGACCGTTTCAGCACTGCAGCTGAAGGCAGTCGAGATGGCAAAGGCCGCGATTAGTAATAGTCTTTTCATTCCGCTTCCATCAATTCAACGTCCGCCGGTCTATCTTCGTTTTCGTTTGGCCATGAAGAATCCAA
>JBEEIB010000097.1:0-3635 GCA_041167675.1 Verrucomicrobiota bacterium | reverse complement strand
AAGCAGCTTGGATTAGGAAGGCCAAAATGAGTCTGTATGGTATCGAGACCGAAGCTGATTGCAGGAAGGAGATTGACGAGCTGCTAGCGATGGTTGACTGCGCCGAAGAAGCGTTGAAGATTGGCTCCACAACGGCAAAACGGGCTATGGAAGTCTTGAAGTCTCGTCTAGCGGACATGGCGTGAAGTAGAACGCCGTGCACTTGAATGGGCATCCCGCTCCCTGAAAAGGGAGTTTGAACTAGTAATCATGATCGAAGTACGGATCGAAGAGATGTATGGGCCGGACTGAAGCCGACCGCTAGATTACGAACGAGCCGTGGTCGTCAATGTTCAGAAGTCAAAACAGAACAACGAAGATCACTCTTCGGACTGAACGGTGTAGTGCGCTCAAAAAGGATTTGACAGGGCCGACATTGTTAGAGATGTCCGGTAACCGCCGCGTTTACCAGATGGAGTTAGGACGACCTCACGTCTACAGGCTTCGGCTCAGCGGAGAGAGACAAACCTGGAATGACACCGAGGCGAACCCTCTCCAAATGGAAGGTTCTATAGGAGTCTTAGCCACGAGTCACGGCACGCCAGGCAGATTACGGTGTGTCCCAATCGAGGGCGTAGATTTCCTGGATGCTCGCGTCCCGCACAAGCAGCGGAGATTCGTCCGGAGCAAGGCCGGTCCAGTTTCCAAAGGCTCCTCCGGCCGGTTGAAACCCTTTCAGGCTGCAGATGCGCTCCAGTTTATGGTCGGAGATTTGCACGCGGTAGTAGCCCTCTTGGTTGTCAAGTATCCCGTCAAAATACAAATATCGCGCGTCTCGAGACCAGGTCGGATAGGCTACGAAAATCTTGGCCAACTCCGTCCATTCCTGGCTTGTCAAATCAAAAAGCATGAGCTTGAGCGAGTCCAGCGGAATGGCCGCCACATAGCGTCCGTTGGGGGACCAGCGGGGAGAATAAAGGCCATCGGACCAGGGTAGCTTCGCGGTCTTTCGCGTTTTCAGATCGAGGACGTAAATCGCTGACCCCTGATTGTTCAATGAATTCTCTCCAAAGGCCATCGATTTGCCATCTGGCGACCAGCTGGGGTCTGCTAGGTTGGTTTCGCCGCGATAGAGCACCTCTGGTGCGCCTCCCGCGGCGGGAACCACATAGATTTGCCAGGGCTCGCCGGGTGGATGACCAAAGAAGGCGATCTCCTTGCCGTCAGGAGACCATCGAGGAAGGTAGGCCAGCATAGGCGGGGAAACAAGTTGAAGTTTCTGCGTTCCGTCCACCTTACTTCGCCACATGGTGCCATCGGTGCCGTCATTGTAGGCGACCCACTCTCCATCCCGAGAGAAATCCAGTCCCATCGCCGACATTCCCGAGAGATAAGGCGCGATTTGCCCGGATCTCGCATCGTAGCGTACCAATTCTCCCCGGGGCTGCCAGCCTTGCACAAAGAGCTTCTTCCCATCGCGGCTTGGGACCGGAGTTCCCACATTCATTGGCCCCGTCGTCAATTGCACCGGCTCCTGGCGGGTTGAGAGGAAAAGGCCACCATGTTCGTGCAAGACCCAGAGGTTTGCTGTTCCGTCACGAACCGCCTGGAACACGAAATACCTTCCGTCCGGCGTCCAGTTGCCGCAGCATTCGTTGGGCGTGCTGTTCCAGCCCGCAAGCAGCGGACGTAGATTGTTACCGTCCGCTGAAGCTTGCCAGATGGAGCGGCCATTGGTTTTTGGATCGTTCACCGTGAAACGTAGAATCGATCCGCCGGGCGACCACCGCAGGTCGCTCGCCGTTCCGGCTACTGTCAACAGCCGGCGTGGTTCGCTGGCATCGCTCTTTGCCAGGAATATCGCGTTCCCATTCGCGTAGGCAATACTCTTGCGGTCCGGCGACCACGCTCCGGCGTGGCCCACAAGATTGCCCAATCGACGAGGCGTACCGCCAAGCACAGGAACTTCCCAAAGAGGGCCATTGAGAGTAGTCCCTCGGGCAGTATTCATCAGCAGCAGAGAGCCGTCGGATGAGATGTCGAATATGTTAGCAAAGCCGGTGTCCTCCAATGAGGTCGCTATGGGAAATGTCTCTCCACCCGTCACCGAGGTTTGCGAAAGGTGCGATTGATCCTCGATGAAATAAAGCCGCGAGCCGTCCGTCACCACGTCGGATTTGGGCCGATTCGTGTTGGTCAGCTGGACGGTTCGCAGTACGCGAGGCGGCGCATCCGGCCGTGTTAGAACATACCCAAGAATTGCCGTCATAGCGATCAGGGCCCCGGCGGACACCGCTGCCCAGGTGCGCGATCGTCGGCGGCTCGCGCGGATTTTGCGATCCTCTTCAGGCGTACCCGGTAGCGCGGCGAACGTTCCCGACCGGCCCGATTCCGTATCGCGCCTCAACCGTTTCAGGTCGGCGCGAAGTTCGGCGGCGGTCTGGTAGCGCAGCTCGGTTTCTTTCTCCAGCGCCTTCGTTAGAATATTTTCCAGGGCCAGCGGCAATCGCGAATTCAACTTCGTCACGGAAGTCGGCGAGGAATGCAGAATGCTGTCGAAGGTCAAGGCAGGAACCACGCCCGAAAATGGAAGTATCCCGGTGGCCATTTCATAGAGCGACACGCCCAGCGAAAACAAATCCGTGCGTGCATCCAACTCTTCGCCGCGCACCTGTTCCGGCGACATGTAAGCGACCGTACCCATCGACGTGCCGGGGCTTGTCAGCAGGTCATCGTCTAGGAGGTGCATCTGTGTGGGTATGGACGATTCGCTTACTGCCTTCGTCGCAGGCTGCCTGTACCCGGTGAGTTTCGCCAGGCCGAAATCCAGTATCTTCGCCGGACCCCGGTCGACAAGGAAAACGTTGGCGGGCTTGAGGTCGCGGTGGACGATGCCCTTGGCGTGCGCGGCTTCCAGGCCCTCGGTAATTTGAATGGCGATGTCCAGCAGTTCGGATATTGCGAAGGACCGTTTGCCGATGCGATGCTTCAGCGTCTGCCCCACTAGCAACTCCATGACGATAAACGGGCGCCCTTCGAATTCCCCGATATCGTAAATGGTGCAGATGCTCGGATGATTAAGCGAAGATGCAGCGCGTGCTTCGCGCCGGAATCGCTCGATCGCCTGAGGGTCCTGGGAAATGTCTTCGGGAAGAAATTTCAGCGCAACGTTCCGGCCGAGCCGCGTGTCCTCGGCCTTATAGACTACGCCCATACCTCCGCCGCCGATTTTTTCCTGGACGCAGTAGTGGGAGATGGTGCGGCCGGCAATGGAAGAAGTATCCTTCATTGGCGATGCAGTTTATCCCAGCGTCTAAAAGCAAGCAAACGCGCGAGATGCGACTCGGCCTCACGGCTAAGTCCGGATATGGAATGACCTGTCAACTACGCGCAACTGTTTTTCTTCTTTGTTTCTTCTTGCTCTTAGGAGGCAGCGCCAAGTCGTGGTCGAAGTAGTCTCAGTCGAGCGGCTTAACAGATCGATACGCTATTCGGGGCTAAAGTCTGTTTAAGGCCTTAAGTTAATTATTATTTCTTGATAAAAATCGCCTGATGAATTTAGCCGCCGATGTGTGGCCCATTCTGATTCGCACCTATAACGTTTTGTATATCACATAGAATTAGTTGCCTCGCTTATACATAGGGGCTGCACTGCA
>JBEEIB010000096.1:0-5258 GCA_041167675.1 Verrucomicrobiota bacterium | reverse complement strand
CATTCTGGGTCTATACTTGGGTAGTGGCGCAGCCGGCTCGGCATACGGCGCGGCTAGTTCGCTGATTACCTTGCTACTCTGGATCTTTTATTCTGCCCAGATCCTGCTCTTCGGCGCAGAGTTCACTCAAGTTTACAGCAATACGTATGGCTCACAGGTGAAGCCGCAGCAACACGCAATCATGGTGGAGAGAAGAGAAATCGAGGTGCCGACGAATGGTAAGGGTGATGAATCAATCTGAGATCGCGGATCGGCAAAGCAGACTTGTTGCCAACTGATTTTGCGCGCTTCAGTCCTCATCAACTTGCAGGGAGCCCAAGCTGCTTTTGCCCTGCTCGCCCTTACTTTGCAGCGCGGTGCGCAGAATCTTTCATTCCGATGCCGGATCCCAAGCCTGAGAGCCTCCGGCCGTCCACACCCTGGCTGCTGGAAGAGTGCGAGCGCATCGACATGAGGGGTCCGAAGGTTTAGAAAACCTTGCTGGCGGGAAACCACCCAAATTCTATGGCTCCGTCCCATTCTAGCCCTGATCGCGTCCTGATTGATTCCACGCGAGTTCTATACAACCGCCCTTGAAACGAGCCGCCGTGAATCTGGCGCCTGGGTTAGTCTTGTGCTATATAGCACCCGGCAACACTCGCAACGGCCGCTAGCAGTTCTGCCGGTTCCACAGGCTTTGCTAAATGTGTCTGAAATCCAGCCTGAGTCGTCCGGATGCGGTCTTCTGCCTGAGCGTATGCACTAAGCGCTACCGCGGGGGTCATTAAACCGCGCTTTCGTACGTCGCGAATAAAATCGTATCCGTCTTTCTCGGGCATGCCGATGTCGCTGACTATAACGTCGGGGTGGAACGTCAGGAGGAGCTTTTGCGCTTCATCCACGGACGCTGCCACTGCCAGCACGGCCTCGCACTCCACCAAACATCGTCTAACCAGCTCCCTCGCGTCCGGCTCATCCTCCACCACCAGCACTTTGACGCCTCGGAGATTCGGTCGCTTACGTCTTATCGAGAAGCCCGAAACCGGCCTCCGCAGCGCCGGCGGATACTCTTCGGTCTCGCCGCTCTTGGGGACAAGCAGCGGAAGCTGAATCGTGAACGTTGCTCCTTTCCCTTCCCCTGGGCTACTCGCCCGCACTGTGCCGCCGTGCATTTCAACCAGATTCTTGACGATCGACAACCCAAGTCCAAGCCCGCGATGCTTCCGTTTTGCCGAACCGTCAGCCTGACTGAACCGCTCGAAAAGATGCGGCATAAAATCGAAAGCTATCCCCTCACCGGTGTCCGTGACACTTATTTTCACGTGCGATGGCATAACCTTGGTGAGCACGCGAACGTTACCGCCTTTGGGCGTGAATTTGATGGCGTTAGTAAGAAGGTTCCAAAGCACTTGGTCGAGCCGGCCCGGATCGACGCTGACAGAACCCGCAAGTGGGTCGATCACTTTTTCCAGCTTAACACCTTTCGTCTCGGCTACGGGTTTTACCGCTTCCATTGCGGCATCGATGAGTTCCGGAACCTCGACTCGCTGAAGATCTAGACGTAAATTGTCGGAGATTATTCGGCTCATGTCGAGCAGGTCTTCAACGAGCTGACTCTGAACGCGAACATTTCGCTCGATCACACCGATCGCCTCCGTCAACATTTCCAGGTTACCCTGGTCCTCTTTCAAAAGCTGCGTCCAACCGAGAATCGCGTTGAGCGGCGTCCTGAGCTCGTGGGAGAGTGTCGCTAAAAACTCATCTTTTATTCGGCTAGTCCGCTCGACTTCGAACCGCGCGGCCCGCTCCATGTCGAGCAGTTCGTTCCGCTCCTCTTCTAAACGTTTGCGCTCAGTGACATCTTGCGTGGTACCATCAAAACTGACCGGTTTTTCATCTTTGTAGTCAGTGCGTCCGGTGGCCCTGACCCACCGAATTTCTTCCCGAGGAGATACGGTCCGGTACTCGATGTCGTACACCTTGCCCCCGTATACACATGCCTCTATTGCCTCGCGTGCGCGCTCGCGGTCATCGGGGTGGACAATCGAATAGAAAAAGTCTAAATCCACTTCTGCTTCAGGCGGTAGCCAAAGGTGGGCTTTGCCGCGGGTGTTCCATAAGATTTTATCGAGAGGCATGTCGCAATGGAAGGTGCCGAGTTCCGATGCGTCGACAGCAATTTCAAGTTGCTGTCGGAGCTGCCTTGCGCGCACTTCCCCTTTGCGAATTGACTCAAATTGGTCGCGGATTTGGTATTGCCGCCCGCGACCCCTGATGGCGGCCTGCACCGCACTGACCACTGACCGCGTGGGCGCCGGACGTTCCAACAGTGTCACGTTTCGAAGCGAGCGAAGTGCGTTCGTTGCGTCAGGCGATTGTCCGCTCTGTCGCATCATCATGACCACGGGAAGATCCGACCAGGGAGGTTGTTTGTCTAACGTTGTCAGAAACACGCCAATACCCGGCGCGGTGGTGGCTTCTTCGGTCAAAAGGATAGCTCCTGCCCCGATCCGGAGTTCTTTAACCAGTTGATTGAGGTTTTCACATACGACGCACGTGACGCCAGCCTTGGTCAAGAGTGAACGCGTAATCTCCTCGTCTCTCGCAGTTGGGACCACGAGCAGCACGCGTTGCTCCTCACTTTGTACGTCTGTATCCATCCGTGTTTTGCGCTCGGGTTTTACCATTCGCCGTTTCTCTGCTTTCAATTCATCGAGAAACCCGTTGTCATGATACCTCGTAACTGGGTAAGCGGCTCGCTCAGGTGAATGCCTTTCTCATCGAAGTTAAGTTCCCGAATACTTTGTTCGTGCGCTCCGCTTCGCTTTTTCAAAATCGAGACGGCCTTCTTAACCTTTCCGGCATCCTCAAAGTAGCGAAGCAGAACCACCGAGTCAGCCAGATAACTTGTGTCAACCGGTGATTCCATGTTGCTACCGATCATCCCGTGCTGTGCAACCACCATAAATGTAGTCACGCCCTGTCGACCCAGGTAGGTTAAAAGCTCATGGAGATGAGCGGTGAGAAATCGCTCCTCTGGCATCGCGCTCATGTAGCCGTTGAGACTGTCGATTACGATGACGCGTGCCTTATCTTTTTCGACCGAATGTCGCACCGAATAAGCAAACTCACCCGGTGTTAGCTCCGTAGCGTCTACCTGCTGCAACTTCATACTGCCCATCTTCATAGCCTTTTTGAATTTCATGCCCAACGCTTCGCTTCTCGCCTCAAGGATCGCAGCGCTCTCATCGAACAAAAACAAGGCCGCGTGTTCCCCTCGCTCGGCCGAGGCTATCGCGTACTGGATAGCAATGGTTGATTTTCCCGACCCAGCCGGACCCAAGAGAAGTGTGCTGGTCCCCCGCTCTGGACCGCCGCCCAAGAGCGCGTCGAGCGCCGTGATACCACTCTTGATGCATCCTTGTTCGAACGTCTCGCCGTGTTCGGATGCCACCAGTCGCGGGAAGACCACCAGGCCACCTCGTTTGATGTAGAAGTCGTGGTAACCTCCCCGGAAATCGGAACCTCTAAATTTAATAACGCGGAGTCTGCGGCGTGTCGCACCGTACAGGGGGGCGAGTTGTTCAAGCGATATGACGCAATGCGCAATGCTACGAAGTTGAAGGTCCGTCTCGTCGGAGGTGCGATCGTCGACCAGCAGAACGGTGCATTGCTTACCGATAAAAAACTGCTTTAGGGCCAGAATCTGACGCCGATAGCGGAGGGGATTCTGCGCCAGGAGCCTCATCTCAGAGAGCGAATCGAATACAATTCGGCTCGGCTTCAGACTATCGACTGCCTCCAGCACACGCTTGGTCGTTTCGCCAAGTTCCACTTCAGAGGGGTGATACATCGTGATTTGCATATCGCTGTCGAGCTCCGTCGCATCCGCGATGAGCTCAAGGATCTCTAACCCGTCGAGCGACCAGCCATGGGACTGCGCTCCAGCAATCAGTTCTTCCTTGGTTTCTGACAAAGTGATGTACAGACCCTTGTCTCCATCCTTAAGCCCTTGGAGCAGGAACTGAAGAGAGAGGGTGGTCTTCCCTGAGCCGGGGTCGCCGTCCAATAGGTAGAGCCGGTGAGGAGTCAGCCCTCCGCTCAAAATGTCATCGAGTCCCGAAACGCCCGTCTTCGATCGCTCTGTTTTGGCTTTACCGTCCTTTTTCATCATTTATCCCCAACCGGCCGATGGGGGCAAGATCGACAACAACGAAACCAGCATACGAAGATTACCGGCTTTCAACGCCGATTTCATCACCGTCTTCTACACACCGCTAACGTTCCAGCATTTGGCGCACTTCCTCTGCGCTCTTTCCGAGCTTTTTTTGAAGTTTGCCAATCAACTCGTCATCCTTGCCTTCAGTGTAGGTGAGATCGTCGTCGGTCAACTGAGCGTACTTTTGCTTGAGCTTGCCCTTGATTTCATTCCATGAGCCCTTGAATTGGAGTTTGTTCATATCAACTATTCGGGGCTGGCCGGGGCAGTCGGTTGTATTAGATCCGCAGCAAGCGAGGCATTTATCGAGCGATCGGCGAGTAGTCGGTAGCTCGACCTGAAAAAGAGCTCTAATCATCCGTTACGTCACTCGAGCTCCGGTGCGGCGGGCAACTCCTGGTCAAACTTTACGAATTCTGCGCGCACCATTTCGGCCCTTGCCAGATGACTTCGTTGGTGAAATACCGCAGGAATCGCTGGATTGGTCGAGATAGCGCGAAAAATCAGGTTCGAACCTCGCCAGTGAGACACACAATGCGACAAAGAGCCAGATTAAGATGGTCAAAACCCGATTGTGCCAAGGAGTGGTGCTGGAGCTTTGATCGTCGAAAGAATCACTATGGTCTTTACTCGAGTTGGAGGGAGGTACTAGGATCGAGGTTCAAAAAAGCAAAGGCCAAGAAATCCGTATTTGGCCTTTAATAATCTTCGATCCCTGAAATGTGATTTTGGCTGCAATATCTGTTTCTGCTAACTGATCCGCTGCTGAATTTTGCAATCGCACCCTCCCAAACGTGAAAACCAGGTGATAATGGCTAATACACCCAGTAAGGTCTCCAGAAATCACGTTCAAGCGGTCGCGAAAGTAAATCGCTAGTTCTCGGAAGCCCTGTCTCCCCGAGAATTTAATGGCATTCTGAGGGGATTGCTCATCCAGCGTCTGCGGATCAGCTGCCGAAAGAATCCATTCAACCCGACGAGAAAGGAATCGAAATAGCTGTTCGACATCGTCGGAACCAATAAGAGCGGCGTAAAACAGTTCAGCGATTTCTGCTCTCTC
>JBEEIB010000095.1:0-53521 GCA_041167675.1 Verrucomicrobiota bacterium | reverse complement strand
AAAGTGCGGCAGCCGCGGATTCGCCATCGAGATGGGCAGAAGTTTAGCAGCGCGATTTTGCCACCTTACATGCGCCGAGTGCCCAGTATCGACGCGCTCATTCCCGCGCTTTATCTCAAAGGGATCTCGACGGGCGATTTTACTGAAGCCTTGAGTGCGATCTTGGGCGAGCGGGCCAGCGGATTAAGTGCCGCCAACGTCGTGCGGCTCAAAGCCGGCTGGGAGGAAGAATACAAGGCCTGGTGCAGGCGCGACTTGAGTGCCAAGGCTTACGTTTACTGGTGGGCCGATGGAATTTATTTCAACGTTCGGCTCGATGAAGAACGCAGCTGTGTCCTAGTTTTGATGGGAGCGCTCGCAGATGGCAGCAAAGAGTTGCTAGCGGTCGTTGACGGTTACCGGGAAAGCACTCAATCCTGGCGTGAATTGCTCCAGCAGCTGAAACGTCACGGGCTAACAGTGGCTCCTAAACTGGCCATTGGTGATGGATCACTCTCGTTTTTGGCTCGCGCTCCAGGAAGAATATGGCCCGGTACCACAACAACGTTGCTGGGTGCATAAAACGGCCAACATCTTAGATAAAATGCCCAAAAGTGTTCAGGGGCGCGCCAAAGAGTTCATCCACGAAATGTATCTGTCGCCGACACGAAAAGCCGCTTTGGAGGCTTATGATCAGTTCATCGCCAGTTACCAAGCCAAGTACCCAAAAGCAACCGACTGCCTGGAAAAAGACAAACAATGGTTGTTCACCTTTTATGACTTCCCGGCTCAACACTGGTCCCATCTTCGGACGACTAACCCCATCGAATCAACCTTTGCTACCGTGCGTCTTCGTACCCAGCGAACCAAAGGGTGTGGCTCACGGATTGCGACCTTAACCATGGTTTTCAAACTCGCTATCGAAGCCCAGAAACATTGGCGCCGACTCAACGGATCCGCTTTGCTCCCAAAAGTGGTCACCGGCGTCCATTTTATCGATGGAGAGGAACTACAAGAAGAAGCTGCTTAACCGTTTTAAACCGAGGATGCGCCTACTTCCCATACACGACTTTTGACAATATCTCCCCTTCGAAATCCGTTATGTTGTAATCGGCTCATCTCTGTCTCAATCGACCTTCGAAAGAGAATGAACGCCTTTACGCTAGCGGTTCGCTGAATCTCCATTATGGAACAGCTTGGATTAGCCAAATCACCGCCACGAGGTTCAATAAGGCGGTTCCTGCTGGACCAAAGGTTTTCATGCGATCTTTGATCGTCGCGCCTATGACGGCATCACACGCCTGAACGATGATCATGCTCCATGCTATGGCTTGGAGCCATTCAGTTGACCCCGTTAGAAATGGCACCGCGCTCGCGATCACCAAAGCCATGCTTCGCGCACAGGCATAAAGTGCCATGGTACGGGCAGTATCGGTCGCACCGAGGGCCGCCGCTATTGAAAATCCGAGGCTTATAATTGCGCTGATCGCCGTAATTGACGCGCAAAAGATGAACGGCACGGTCATTCGAAATCCTATGATGTGAGTGATCACAATACCCAGTTAGCACTGTGGCGGCAGACAGATCACTCAAGGTTCAACCGTTCGGCGCAGAAATCAAAATTCATGCACCGCTGCCGGCCCTTGTAGTTTCAAGGCGCTGCACTGTGCAAAATCCAGATGCATAACGAAGTCACTGGCGAGCTGAGTTTATGAATTCAGGACCTAACCGGCAGAGTCGAAGGAGAGCCTGGTCCAAACTGCAACGTTTGCGTAAATTCTTGGAACAGCATGGCACCAGAATCGCGGTCCGGATGATCGCAATTTCGAAACTGAAGGCGAAGCCATCGAGTCGGGACTCAGGCGAACGATCGAAGGCCGAGATGTTGTGATGCGGAGTCTGGTTCGAGCAGTGTACCGATTTCGAGATGCGACCCTTGTCGCCGAAAAGAGCTTCATTAGCGCCGAAGGTGGGCAATAGGAGAGCCTGGGCTCCGGCTGAAGGCTGGAGTGCAGCCCTAGGAAGACGAACGATGCGGATCAGCGCAGCGAGATCCGTCAGTTCCTCTTTTCACATGCCCGCATTAGCGTAATTCTTGATTAAGCGCCTAGCCGCAACTTGATTCAGCACTATATCCATGGCGAGCAAGACCACTGTATTCGCAATAAGCGCTACCAGGCCAAAATTCAACCCAAGCACTACGCTGGTGCCGGTCGCAGCGAACACAATCAAAAGCGCTAGTCCAACCAGAATTCCGATCGCCACGCTCCAAGGATGGGGTGGCCGCTTCCGGAGCGAAAGCATCAATCCTGGAAAAATCTGAGTGATGCCGCTGTAGGCGATTAGCAGCAGACCAACCAGGGTGGTTCGCGCAAATACCCATAGTCCGAAGGCCAATATCGAGAGCAAAACGATCCAAAGACGAGTGGCCGCAGTGCGCTGTTCCTGTTTTTCGGCCGGTAGACCAAACCCACTGAGATTCCGCGAAAGAAGACTCGCGGCCGCCCAAATTTGGGCGGCTGCCGGAACCAACGCCGCTAGACACCCTGCGGCACCCGCCAGCCCCAAAACCCAAGGCGCGTAATGCTCTTGCACAACCAGCATGAATGACTGATCGACTTCCGAGCCTTTGAGGCCAGGCTTAATCAGGAGAGCCGTGAACCCCGCAAAATAAACCAACAAGAGCATGATCTGATAGAATGGAAGAATGATCGCGTTACGCCTGACCGCTTCTTCGCTCTTTGCCGCGTAAACTGCTGCGATGGAATGCGGCCACATGAAGCCGCCGAACCCGGTCAGTAATACGGTGGAAACAAACCAAACGGTTCCGAAATTGTTGGTTCCGCCGGCCAAAGTCATCCAATTGGGCTGCACCTTTAGGCACCTGATCAATAACGCCCTTGGGTGAACCGAAAAACTGAATCGGCAGCACGATTCCGGCGAACAGGACTGCTCCCAGAACCAGCGCATCCTTCATCAGACTCGCCCAAGCCGCTCCACGGAGTCCTGAGACCAAGACGAAACCCACGATCAATCCGAAAGCCAGCCCGGCGGCCAAAACCGAATCAATTGTGCCGTAGCCGGCAATCTGCAGCAGGATTTGAATGCCAGTGAGCTGCAGAGTGATGTAAGGCACCAGAAAAACCACGCCCACCAAGGCTACGAGCGCGCCGAGCAACGGGCTCTGATACTTCACAGCAAAATAGTCTGCACTGGTGAGCAGGCTGTGCCGGCGTGCGGTCCGCCAAATCGGCGGCAGATAAAAGAACGAAAGAATGCAGGCAACGGTGAGATAACAGATGATATAGAAGGCGGGAGCTCCCTTGCTGTACGCCCAGCCGGCCGCTCCGAGAAACGTGAAGCTCGTATACACCTCGCCCGCCATGAGGAGCCAGAGAAAGATTGCTCCGAGTGATCTCCCGCCGACGATGAATTGGGTGGGGTCCATCTTTACCTTGCGTACACCAAAGATTCCCAAGCCGGCCGTTCCAACGATAACGCAGCCAATGATGGCGAGCGCGATAATGCTCTTCATCGAGGTCTCCTTATCCAGCTGGCGACCAACATGAATAGGGGCGTCGCGAGTACCCAGAAGACTAAATAAGCCAGAAGAAACGGTAAGCCGAAAATCCGGGGCTCGAGCCGATTAGCGAAAGGCGGTCCGATCGTCAGCGCTAAAAACGGAATGGCGGCAATACAAAAGGACGCAAGTGAATTCTTATCCTCCTCTGGTTTCTCATACGGGTCTTCCATGAAATAAGGTTGGTTACGGTTTTGTGGATAGAGAGCCGGTGATAGCAACTTACGAGCCCTTGTCGCTAGTCAACTCAATAGGACTTAAGCTGACTAACCCGCACGGATCTACGTGGAAAAAAGATTGGCTTAGGAATCGCCCGCTCAATTGGGAGCGGTTCCCGTTATAAGGAAACAAATGACTATACGGCGCGCGGAATATGCCGATTGTTGGAGATTCCTTAGCCATGATCACCACCCCGAGCGCTCGGCAGCAGTTTTTGGAAACCATTCCGATTTTTGCTGGACTGAATGCAGACGCGGTATCGGAGATCGCTCTTGCGGCCGAAGAGGCGGAATTTCGGGCAGGTCAAATTATCGTAAGGGAAGACGAACCTGGTAATCGAATGTTCATCATTCACTCAGGGCGAGTGCAAGTAGTGAAACATTTGGGGCAACCGCGTGAAACGGTTCTCGCGACCTTTGGAGCAAGAGATTTCCTGGGCGAGATGTCGATTATCGAATGCGTGGCCCGTGCTGCCTCGCTTCGGACGATCGAGGACAGCTTCCTTTTTGCGCTGAAAGGTACCGATCTCTACCACCTCTTTCGGCATCAGCCTGACCAGTACGCAATCGTGATTTTGAACATTGCACGCGATCTTTCCCGCCGGCTGCGTGCGATCGACGAATTGTTCACTGCGGTTTCGCACTGAGCGGCGAAGTTTAGAGTGGCCTACCGCATTCGCATTTAGATCGGGCCATCCTCTCGTTGAAGATATTCGCGCCAGGTTATATGTCCGTATCGATGTTCTGGAGGCCTTCTTTCACAGTTTTCCGGTCTTCCATGAATCCGCCGAGGCTCGATTAATCGAAACCAACGGAACAAATGCTAGTTTCCTGCCACGGCTGGTTCAGACTGGCTTCATGGCTAATCTGACGTGAATCGAAACCGTAGCGGCAGTAACTATCGTGAAATCTTTAGGGTTGCGATTCCGGTTAGTCTGGAAGCGGTTTTTCAAAGCTCTTTCAGCTTCATCGATCAAATAATCGTCGGTATCCTCGGTGCTGTTGCCGTTGCTGCGGTCGGTCTTTCCAACAATCTATCTTTCATTCTAACGCTACTTTATTCCGCAGTTGGAACCGGCAGTGGCGTATTCATTGCTCAAGCCTACGGTCGCGGGAATATGGATGAAGTTTCCGAAATCACGGCGCTTGGTCAAACGGCGGCGGCCATTCTGGGTGCCTGCAGCGCGCTCCCGCTAATTCTCTTTCCGTCAACCATTCTCCGCTTGGTCGGGGCCCAAGAGGAGGTGGTGGCAATTGCAGCAGGATACCTGCGACTGTTTGCTGCTGCGGCTCCAATGACCGTTATGAGCGCGGTGACAACCGCGACGTTTCGTTCGATGAGCGATTCTCGAACGCCCATGGCAATTACCATGAGCGCGGTAGCCCTAAATACTTTGCTCGCATTCGTTTTCGTCCTGGGTTTTGGCCCTTTTCCAAAACTTGGTGTCATTGGTGCCGGAGTGGCAACGCTGATTTCTCAGGCCCTCCGCTGTGTCGCTCTCTTGGTGGTGCTTTACTCACGAAAAGAGGGAATGAGATGGTACTGGCCATTCGGATCCAGATTCCAGCGAATCGGTCGTCCTTTGCTCCGGATAACGTATCCGATCGTGTTGAGTGAAATGCTTTGGGGGACGAGCACTTTTGTTTACACGATCGTTTTTACCCGTATAGGCACCGCTGCTCTGGCCTCTAGTCAAATCGTCACCACGGTTGAGAATATCTTTATTGTTGCCGCTACCGGATTGGCACCAGCCGCGGTGGCGACGGTAGGACAAGCTCTCGGGATGGGCTCTCTGCAGAATGCCAAAAAAGAAGCCAGCCTGGTGCTGCGCGTCGGCGTGATAGCGGGGATAGTGTTCACCATCGCGTTAATTGGTGCGAGTTTTCTTTTGCCGATCATTTATCCAAAGGTCAGCGGAGACGTTCTTAGCCTGACTTTCTGGGGCCTTATCATTATGGCCTGCGTTCAGCCTGCGAAAGTACTCAATAGCGTCATAGGAACTGGTATTCTTCCCACCGGTGGCGATACAAAGTTCGTCCTTTTTAGTCACGTTATTAGCAGCTATGCACTGGGATTACCCGTGGCTTGGATCTGTGGAATTGTTGCCAGGCTAGGTGCCTGGACTGTGTTCGGATCGAGAGCTTTGGAAGAAGCGGTAAAGGCTGTCATTCTGGTGCTCCGATATCGGAGCTCTTCGTGGCACCGGAAGTTGGAGACTTAGTGGATAGCTTGATGCTCTTTCCTATCCGCCATTCGACACGCGTTAGACAACGTGCAGTGGAAACTCCCCGGGCGTAGATCCTGCCGGAGCATCTATCGGGCAGCAAGTTCGCCTAACCTTTGGGCGAGAGAAACCAACTCGGTGTGATTCTCTAAGCCGTCGACGAATCTCTGCGGAATCCCGGACAGTCCGACTTGAGCACCAACTAACGCGCCAGTTAAACAGGCTCGAGACATGTTTTGTCCACCGCCGTTAATGGCGTGAAGCACTGCGGATTCGAAGTCGTGACGAAATCTTGCCGCAAGATAGTAAGCTGCGGGCAACTGGTGATAAATGGCGCAGGGCATGCCGTAAACAATGGAGACTTTCCACGCCGGCTCGATACGAATATCCGGATCGGTAGCCGCCTCTGCGATGTAAGAGGGCGTTAATAGCGCATCGGGCGAGGAAAACTTGCCTGCATTGGGCGGATCGGGTTCTCCGGGACGAGGTGGACCCAGCCGGTCAGCGGTTACTTTGTGGAATGGAAGACGTCCCTTTTGTACCAAGTCCATCAATTTGTCGGAGATAGTGGCATCGAGCTTTTCACCGGAAACTAGAAGGGAGAGCACTGCGTTGTAAGCGGTGGTCATCCCGACTATCGCAGGATCGGCTTGCGTTAAGATACAGTTCGCAGAAACCGCTGCTGCTGCTTTCCGCGGATCCACCGCATATCGGGCCGCTAAAACTATGGCGCGCTCCGCTGCCTCGGTAGTGTCGGCGTGGCCTCCCGTCTCTTTCCAACTAAGGCCGCGTTGAGTCCGTCTTCGAAACGCTTCCCGAATCGATTGACTGGTGTATCCGCCGGGACCCTGCATCGGAGTTCCGTCGAGCTGTCTAAAAAACTCATCGAGCCAGTGGGTGAAATCATCTTCATTGTACTCACCGTTCTCGATCACCGATCGCAACAAGAGGACCAGAAGCAGCCCAGTTTGATCCAATTGACCGGCTTTCATTCCGCTATGATATCTGTTCGGTTTTGGATCGGTATAACCCGAGATCCAGTCACCGTATTCTCGACGCAGTTCCGCCAAGTCATAGTACCAGTGTGGGCCCAAACCAAGGGCATCACCAACCAATGCGCCAATTATAGCGCCGGCAGCACGGTCTGAAACGCTCGTCATTACTTAAGACTGGTAAGCTTCTGCCGGACGAATGGATGCATCAAATCTAGAATCCGGAATTTAGAATCGGGAAGACAGCGGCAGGCGTCCGAAGTCGTAAGGGCTGTTGCAGTGGCGGGTCCGCGAGTCCGGTAGCTCCTGGATCAATCCATTAGACGCGTAGTCTCCCATCCAGCGACCTACCGGACCGGCGGATCCGATAGCGCAACAGTTCCAACAACGGCCCGGATTCGATGAATCAGGCGGCCGCAGCGAACTCCCGCGAAGCGGCGGCGAGTACCTGAAGCCGATCCAGCGCTCGCGCGAGCCGAACTTCGGTTCCGGTCGTGAGCCACGGTGGTTGATCACCGACGAAGACCCAGTTCTTTACGCCGACATGAACCGATGGGAGTGCCAGCTGACCGCTGAGTCGGTCCAGATCGGAAACAAGTATTTTTTCCAAGCCTTGCATATCACCGATGAATCCTCCGGTTCCCAGGAGCAATAGCGGTTTTTGAGCGAACGCTCCGTTCGGCAATAAACGAAGAAGCGGAGTAAGCAGGCCTCCCCAGTCATCCTTCGGAACTGGCGTTAACAGAAGAATTGCTCGTGCATCGTGGATAAGTTCATCGAGACTCTCTGGACGAGTTATTGGGTTAAGAGGCTCCAAATCGACGGCGTGAAGCGCTCGGAGTTCGACTTGAGAGGATTCAAGATGCCGAGCGAACCAGCGCAAGAGGAAGGCATTTCTGGAAAATTTATTCGGAATACCCGAAATCGCGAGAAAGTAAGACATACGGTTTTAGGAAAAAGTTGTTGAAAGTTATTGGAGAAAGGGGAAACGATCGGAGAAGTACCCGAAGGCCCCTGCGGCTGGATCGGCATCCAATTCAGCGACAACAACAGATCTCGCCCGTTGATGCTTGCGCGGAGAACATGGTCTGACCAATCCAAAGGAGCAGATTAGCTCGTAGTTGCATGGAAATGTTCAGATTCACTACGCGGATATCTCTACTAAGCTAGTGTGGAATGCAAGTGGTATTTGTCTGAGGCGCGAAAAATATCCAAAGCCAGGAGGATCAGGCTACGCCCCTTACCTGCTTATCAGGGCTCGCCCCGAGCTGAGAGCACGCAATCAAACTCACGAGATCGCCGCAGGCAGTCTAAGCTCAAATCGCATGGATGGTCACCTCAGGACTGGGTACCAGTCGAGAAAAGGAGAGAAGACTGGTATCCGATCGCGAAGCTTTGAGCCGACCCGAAATCGCCTTTCCCCATCAGCTCTGAGAATCTTATTTGGTAGCTGTTCGCTGTTTTCGAATCGACGATCGGCGCAAATTCTCATTCCCCTCGAACGATTGATATAGTCGCCAAGCGGCAAACCCAAAAAGAATAGGAGTGGCCAGCGATAATGCCAGCCGCACCAGGTTTATCAGAAGGCTGCGGACGGCGAAAACTTGCAACAAGCCGCCGACCAAAAATGCGACCAGAACAGCTTCGCGCGGAGAGCGACGAACTCGTTCTTCCAGCTGTGCGACCCACCGGCTTACGGCGTCTCCTTCAGAGACATCTGCGGCGGCTGATAGATTGGCAGGCTCAGTCATGTGGTGTGATTCGGCGCTCATGAAAAAATGTCCCAGAAACGACGAGGTTTAGTCCGGAATTGGGAGATTAACCGTTCCAACGGTGTCTTCCTCAACGAGGTACCGAGAAATGAGCCAGTGGCGCTCAATCTGTCTCGCAGAGAAGAAGGAAGGGATGCGCTATGCTCCTCGATCCAGCTCTGCAATTCATGTACGAACTTTTCTGTTCCGGTACGAGAGTCAGCCTGGTATTGACGGCCGACTAGGTAGCCGACCGCAATTAACACGGCGGAGCCACCGATTACCCAAGGCAACCATGAATCGGCGGAAGGACGATAGTCCAGAATATTCTTGCGTGCGTGCTCCATGGATTCCTGCGCTTGCTTGGCAGCGTTTTGGGCATCCGATTCGAGCTGATTTTTTGATAATGGGTCGTGCATAAAATGGTTAAACTACGATAAGGGCAAAGCGAAAGTTTTAAAGCAGATCATCGAGAACTCCCCCGAATTGTTCGCGTCTTCGTTGGAGGGTGGTTCTGTGCGACGAATGCTAACTCCCTGGTGTCAAAATCGGACTCCTTCTTCAGGGATAACGCGGAGAACACCGTAATCGCCGAGAGCGCCGGGAACTGAGCGAGCGCACCGTCAAATTTTCACGGTATTTCGGTCTACAGACCAGCGCCCGGCATTTCCTTATCGATTAGTAAAACAAGCTAACTCGGCTTGGCAGGTGGAGAAAGGAAACGAGGTGCAATCCGTTCCCGGCGATCACGACGTTCTTGGCGTAGTCCCTGACCCCCGGTACGTGGGTGGTTGTCGGGCCATTGAGTAATCGGGTCAGGGTCAGCCCCATAAGGGTGCTGCTCATATTCTGAGTGATTCATCATGGGTGAGCCCGATTTTCATGATGCCTTCCTGGGTTAGGCTTACCAAGCAAACCTAATCGGAGAACATTCATGGAACAAAGAAACGCAGAGAGACCGACGGATATTGAATTGATGGAGGCAGTGGTCCGTAGAGATTCTGATGCGATGGCGGCAATTTATGAGCGTTACGAATCGACTCTACGGGCAGTGATTCTGAGCGTTTTACACGAAGAGGGCGAGGCTGACGACGTGCTGCACGATGTGTTCATTCAACTTTGGAACCGGGCAGATCGGTTCGTTGCGGAAAAGGGATTACACGGGTTTTTAGTAACTTTGGCCCGGCGGAGAGCTCTCGATCGTTTGCGCCGCCGGCTCGCCTATCGTCGCGCCACCGATCGGCTGGAAGTGCAGATGCGAGCGGAATTCCACGACAAGATGCGAGGCAGGGGAGCCAAGCCGACCAATTTCGATTTATCGGAACTCCTTTCGAGAATGATCCGTCTGTTGCCGGAAGCTCAACAAGAGGTAGTGCACCTCACATTCTTTGAGGGAATGAGTCAGCGCGAGATCGCCGCACAAAAATCGATTGCTCTCGGCACGGTGAAAACACGGTTACAATTGGCTCAGAAGAAACTGTTGAATCAGTTAGTGCCGATCCAGAATAAGATCTGACAATGGTTGGTAGTGGCGACTGTCCCAATGAAGCTAATAACTTACGCAACTGGTGATGGCACAACGAAGCAGTTGGTTGAGCGCGTCTCCAGACGCAGTCGCCAGCGTTATCCCGGATCCGTGATCGAGGATCCGCCGCGGCGGACCGCTACCGAGGACCATCTATGCAAGCTCCTGATGAGTTACCCAATCGATTGCAAAACGGACCATCTCGCTGGCGTCGGTAAATCCCAGCTTCTCTTTGATGTGAGCTCGATGGGTTTCAATCGTTTTTACGCTGAGATTCAGCTCGTGGGCGATCGATTTCGTGTTGTGTCCTTTACCGAGCATCATTAAGACCTCGAGTTCTCGATCGGAGAGCCGGTCCACAGGAGAGGGGGAACCAGTGTCAGATCCGTGTACCGCCTTAAAAATGAGTTTTTCGCCAAATCGCGGACTGACAAAAATACGCCCCTCCAGCACCCGACGCACCGCGTTAATGACATGTTGGAGGGCTTCGGCTTTCATTACGTAGCCAAGCGCTCCGGCTTTGAGTGCGCGCAAAGCATAGAGGGATTCATCGTGCATGGACAGAACAAGGATCGCCAGATGAGGCATTTCGGCTTTCATCTGCTTGACCAGCTCGATCCCGTTCGCGCCATTGATCGACACATCAACAATCGCCAAATCCGGGCGGAGATGGCGCATTCCGTCCAAGGCGGCCGGGGCGGAATCTGCATGCCCGCAAATCGCCAGATCCTCCTGCTTCTTTAAAAGATCTTCGAGCCCGTGACGAAAAATCGGGTGGTCATCAACCAGTAAGATGCGTTTTTTTTCGATCTCGGTTGTGGCCGCCGCTCTCGATTGTTCCTTCATTACGGTCGTTTCTATAGTGTTCCTTTTTCGGTCGGAGTAAAGTTGTGAAAATGCCTATAATAAAAGCCGGCTAAAGAGCCGATCGAGAGATAGCTGTAGCCCCACATAAAATTCGCCAAATTCCGCATATCGGGCACTTACCTCATCGAATCGCATTTCGTAGACGATTGATTTGATTTCGAAGATGTCCTGCGCAAATAGCGTCACGCCCCACTCCCAATCGTCTAATCCAGTTGCGCCGGTGATAAGCTGGCGAACTCGTCCGGCAAAGCGACGGCCAACTTGGGCATGACCCGCCATTAATCGTTTCCGATCGGTAAACGGTAGAGCATACCAATTCTGTTGTTCGCCTCGCCGCTTACTCATCGGATAAAAGCAGATGAGAGGCCAATCCGGTAGATTCGGATAGAGGCGGTCCTGCAGGTATTTCGTCATTCGGGCACGGAAATCTTCCATCGCTTGAGAGAATTCGACCGAGTCTTTGCTTAGCTTTTTTTCTTCAAGCAGCGAGGCGCCAAACTCTTCCTCGGTGGTCGTATATTCGCTTCGCTCGGTGAGCGAATAGAAGCTGAAAGCGGGTGATAAGATGTCCGGTCCGAGCGCCAAGCCGAGTTTTTTCTCTACCGCATTCGCGACGTGCAGGTCTTCTGTCAAAAGCATGAATCCAAGATCCGCTTTGGAAGAGATCATACTAAAAGTGAGAAGCTGAGTTTCCGGAAAAGCTCGAATTTCCTGAATCAGCTCAGAAAAGGAGATCTTTGTAGCTAGCTTCTCCTTGTCGGACAGTAGATGCCATGAACCGAAATCGATCCGGTAAAATAAGTGGAGAACATGCCAGCCTTCCTTAGGACGCAGTTTATCAGTCATAAATCAAAGAAAAGGAACGTGAAACAGAAGAAACAACCTGCTACGGTAAAGCGGGGATGTCGAACGGTTTGCTAGGCGGCGGGCCCGGGAATTGGTGCAAAATGCCAGTCAGACTCCCAACTTGCAGTGTAGGATGCAATCGTTAGATTAGCCAGCTTCGAAAGGGGAGGTGGTTTAGCCGCCGCTTCGATCGATTGAACCAGATAAGGGTTAGGACCTATGGCAGATGTTGCAAATAAATACCCGCAAAACGTAGCAGGAAAGTTCTACGTCGACGATCAATGTATCGATTGTGATCTCTGTCGCGAAACCGCGCCGGCGAACTTTACCCGCGACGATGATGGCGGTCATTCGTACGTATTCAAACAACCAACGACTCCCGAGGAAGAAGCGCTCTGCAAAGAGGCGATGGAAGGTTGTCCGGTCGAAGCCATCGGCAGCGACGGCGAGTAACGCGGCCACTTTTCCCGATTTCGAGCTGGGCGAGCTTTGATTGATCTCTCGCTCAACGCCGTATGAAGAAATCCTCTCGCCGAAGGGCACTAGAAGAATGGAGAGGATTGCCCGACTCAGAGTCGAAACCAGATCGGGCGGTTCTAGTTCGCGATGTGTTGGCTCAACTAGCGCCAAAGCTGGGTTTGGAAAACCGCTTGCGCGAAGAGGAGATCTTGGCCGTTTGGGGGGAGCTAGTTGGTCCGTTTTTCGCGCAGCATTCGCGGCCGACCAAATTATTTCAGGGCGTCCTGCTGGTCCAGGTTCTTCAGCCGACCGTGCTCTATGAACTGGACCGGCAATGGAAATCCGTGGTGCTTCAGAAATTGAAAACAAGATTTGGCGGACGACTGATTAAGGACGTCCGATTTCGACTTGGGTGAGGATGGCAGAAGCAGAGTGGTTCGAAATTGCCGATCTGCGGGTTTCTACCCGTATCGGGGTGCCTGAAATCGAGCGGTCTCATCCGCAAACGATTGCATTCAATGTTCGTTTTCAAATTCTCCCGCCATTCCATGATCTCCAGGACGAGATCGATCGAACCGTGAATTATGGCCTTGTCGCGAAGGAGATTAGGATTGCGGCTGAGGAAAACCGAGCTCGACTGATTGAGACATTGGTCGTAGAGGTCGCAGACCGATTAATCACCCGATTTCCTTTGGCCCGAGTGGAAGTTGAGCTTAAGAAGTTTGTTTTGCCGGATACGGCGTATGTCAGTGTGAAGACGATGCGGGTCGCGCGGGTTTGAGCGCCGAGAACGCCGGGAACGATATAAAACATGAAACCCAGGCTGGAAGCCTGGGCTAAGTTCCCGAGGCACTTCCTCCTTCGTCATCCTGACTACGGCGGACAGGTCCGGGCCGCTAGCATTGCCCGGTTCTGTCAGGTTCTCGGCGTTCCCACACTTACTCCAACGTCTTGAGGATCTCCCCGAAATCAGTCTGGCCATATGCCAGGCAAATCGGCGGCATCGGTAAAAGATGGGCAAGCATAGCCGGATTAGTCTGTTGAGCCAGGGATTCGCTCTCATCTACCTGATTGAGAATCACAGCCTTCAGCGGTAGCCCACGTGTTCTGATTGCTTCGACGGTTAATAAGGCGTGGTTGAGGGCGCCCAGGCGATTGGCAACAACCAAAACGATTCCGAGCTCCCATTCGACAGCGAGATCGCGGAAATCGTAATGGTTCAGGATTGGAACTAGAAAGCCGCCGGCTCCCTCGACCAAGACCGTTTCAAATTCGTTTGCCAGCGCAAAGTAGGTCTCTTTTACGCCCTGAACGTCAACGACCCGATTTTCAACCATTGCCGCGGCGTAAGGCGCAAGTGGGGCACGAAACCAGGCTGGATTTACTCGATGTTGAGGCAAAAAATAGCCATTTGCTGCTGTAATTTTTTCGACATCTCCCAGATCGCCGGTGCAAAACGGCTTCATTCCGACCCACCGTTTTCCGAACGCTCCTGCCGCCTGAATTAATCCGCAGGTGATAAAAGTCTTGCCTACCCCCGTATCGGTTCCGGTGACCAAATAATTCATGAACCAAGAGCCGCTTCGATCTCACCCTGAATATCGTTTGCCAGCTTCTCGAGAATTCCTTGATCGGGACCCTCCAGCAACAATCGAGCCTTAGGTTCGGTACCTGAATAGCGAAGGACTACTCGTCCTGAGCCCGCCAGAAGGGTCTCCGCTGAGCCGAGCTGTTTCATGATGGCTGGAAATTGTTCGAACGGCAGCTTTCCCCGCACGGGAATGTTACGTTGCTCCTGAGGATACTTTTCCAGAACCGCCCGTAACTCGCTTAAACGCTTTCCGGTAACATCCATGATCAAGAGAATTTGGAGAGCGCTGATCAGTCCGTCGCCGGTGGTAACAAAGTCGCGGAAAATGAGATGTCCGCTTTGTTCACCCCCCAGGTTCAGGTCGTTCTTCACCATCGTCTCGATCACGGGCCGGTCGCCGACAGCCGTTCGTAGAACCTTTCCGCCCAACCGATGGAGCAATGCATCCAGACCAAAGTTGCTCATGATCGTTGCAACGACGGTGTTCGCTCGCAAATCACCTTTTCTCACTAGATGTGTCGCAGCGATGGCCAGCAGTTCGTCACCGTCCAATGGATCGCCCCGCTCGTCGCAGAACAGCAATCGATCTGCGTCGCCGTCGTGGGCTATTCCTAGAACCGATCCAGTGTTTTGCACCAGGGCGCTGAGCGCTTCGGGATGCGTGCTACCGCATTCCTTATTGATGTTCACTCCATTCGGTTCACTGGCCTGGATCGCCAAATCTGACCCAAGCCGGTCAAGGGCAAGCGGAGTCGTGCGGAAAGCCGCGCCGTTTGCCAAATCAATTGCGATTTTCCATCCCCGAAGCGAGAAACTCTTCGGAACAGTCGTTAAAGCAAATGCGACGTACTCCTCAACTGCGTCCTGCATAATCCGAGTCCGACCAACTCGCCCGGAGGGGACAAATTGCTGCTCATAAAACGCCGCTTCGATCGCTGATTCCTGGTCATCAGTGAGCTTGTAACCGTCGGGACCGAAAAATTTGATGCCGTTATCCTGAAACGGATTATGCGAAGCTGAAAGTACGATGCCGAACGAGGCTTGATATCGAGTCGT
This sequence comes from Verrucomicrobiota bacterium, assembly GCA_041167675.1. Lineage (GTDB taxonomy): Bacteria > Verrucomicrobiota > Verrucomicrobiia > Chthoniobacterales > JAFAMB01 > DASTDH01. The sequence goes on along the minus strand of JBEEIB010000095.1, from coordinate 38,432 downwards.
CAAATAGGCGACCGCCGGAGTTGGCACCACCCCGGATTGTATGACATCAACTCCGGCAGCAGCTAATCCGGCGGTGATAGCCGCCTCCAGGAACTCGCCCGAGGCGCGGGTGTCTCGTCCCACCAGCGCTTTGGGCCGATCGGAAAGATCCGAGTTTCCCAAAATTTTGGCTGCGGCAAGGCCCAAATTCACGACTGAACCTGGTGTCAGCGGCTCTACGTTCGCTGCTCCGCGAATGCCGTCGGTTCCAAAAAGCTTTTGTGACACTTCCGCGAAATTGGCGGGAAGGCGGCTGAAGAGCAATACGAAAGAATCTAAATTCTAGAAGGCGGTTCCAATGCGCGGGGTAGGCCAGCCAGTTCGCCCAAGACCGTGCATGATCGGGAAAGGTAAACAGTTGCTGTACTGTGAGCCTACGTACGCACCTACGGCTTTTGTATATTTAAGCTTTTACGGTGTTCCGGTAAGGCGGGCCATCCTTCTACGGTGGTGTCTTGGTTTTTCTTAATCAGGTACCAAACCGCCGCAGCGACAATGAGCGACATCAGTTTAGCTCGCCAATTTTCCACAACGAGACGCGTCAACAGCTTATTCACGAAGGATTCTTCTCCGTCTCTATGAGCTCTTCTTCCTCGTTGGCACTTTCGTCTCCTCGGAGCAGGAGTTCGGCCAAACGTTTCTCGAGGTTGCCCGGCTTGAATCCGCGCTCGATTTTGCCCCGATGACAGACTGATATGTTGCCGGTTTCCTCAGATACAACAATCGCGATAGCATCTGATTCTTCAGTAATGCCGAGGCCCGCACGATGGCGTAATCCGAACGTACGATCCAGATCTTCTCGTTGGCTAACGGGAAAGATACAGGCGGCGGCGATGATTCGATCGTCTCGAATGATAATGCCACCATCATGTAGCGGGGTTTTCGGGAAGAATATGGTAAGTAGCAGCTCCTGGGAAATCTCACAATCAAGATTAACCCCACTTTCGGCAAAGCTGCGGATTCCGGTATCGCGCTCGATTGCAATCAAGGCCCCGAGTTGTTTATTTGCTAGCTCAAAGACGGCGTCTGCTACGATGTCGATGGTTTCTCGATTTTGTCGGGCGGACGAGAAGAAGTGATTGCTACCTAGTTCCGCTAGTGCGCGGCGCAGCTCCGGTTGGAAGATTACGACCAGCGCGACAGCAATGAATGCAGTCAAACTTCGAAGTAGCCAGCTGATCACTGTAAGGTTCAGAATCTGCGAAACCAGCGTGAGGAAGATGAAGAGGATAGCCAGACCGGTGAATACCTTGGCCCCTCGAGTACCGCGAAAATAAAGATACCCGTAATAGATACTGACTGCGAGCAGCAGAATTTCGATGCCCGCCGTCCAATTTGCGCTTAGGAACTGCAGGAGGGGATTAGTCATAAAGCGGCAATCGCTTCCGTCATTCTGAGTGCCTCCAGATTAGCGCGAACGTCGTGAACACGAAGCACCTGTGCGCCACCCAATCGTAGCAAGCAGGTGGCGGCTATGGTCGACCAAAGCCGTTCGGAGAATGGGAGTTGGGATTCTCCCGAAAGCCGAGCAAGCGTCGACTTGCGAGAAATGCCGACAACGGTTGGACTGCCAAGAGCAGCGATGGCGTCGAATCGCTGAATCAAACGTACGTTGTCTTGGTCCCGCTTACCAAAACCGAACCCCGGATCGAGCGCAATTCGATCGAATTCTACCCCCTGACTGCACGCAAATGCTCTGCGTTCGTCCAGAAAGCTCGCAACTTGGGCGATTACGTCCTGGTAGAACGGAGCGATCTGCATCGTCTTAGGCGTGCCCTGCATATGCATTAGGACGACGCCGGCACCAGTTTCTTTCACTACTTTTACCATCTGCGGATCCCCGCGTAGGCCGGTGATATCGTTTATAATATCTGCGCCAGCCGCAATCGCCTGGCGAGCTGTTTCTGCTTTGTAGGTATCTATGGATAAGACGATATTTGGAAATTCTCGGTGGATATGGCGAATTACCGGAATCACTCGACGCAGTTCCTCTTCCAACGGGACGGGGTCGGAACCAGGTCGAGTCGATTCGCCGCCAATGTCCAGGATGGCTGCGCCTTCGCTAACCAGCTGGCCCGCCCGATCGATCGCTCGGTCCGGCTGAAAAAAAGAGCCGCCGTCGGAAAAAGAATCGGGCGTTGTATTAAGTACGGCCATCAGCTGTGCCTGACGCTCGAATGTCAACAGTCGTTCTCTGGCTCGCCAAATCATTTGCTCGATCACGAACCGTCCATGAAGCCCTTCTGGCTCGTTTCGCAATTAGCCGGCATTTATTTAAAAACAAGAAAAAGGGCCGGCATGTGCTGCCGGCCCGTTTTGACAACCTTGTCCGTTATGTCCACCTGCCTATGAGGCATTGGCGACTTCACCCTGTTCAGGCTGAACAGCTCGAAACGCAAGCTTATCTCCTTCGGCATGGACTACAACGGTGTCGCCGATCTTAATGTTGCTGCGCAAAAGTTCCTCAGCGAATGGATCTTCCAGATATTTCTCCACCGCCCGTCGCATCGGGCGAGCGCCGTAGGTGGGATCATATCCTTTGTCGATAAGGAATTCTACCGCAGTCGGATCGACTTGAATCTTGATCTCTTTCGCTTTGACCCGTTCGACCACTTTCGCAACCTCGAGGTCGACGATCCGAACCAGATCTTCGCGATTCAAGGTGTGGAAAACGATCATGTCGTCCAGACGATTGAGAAACTCGGGCTTAAAGACGCGCTTTGATTCTTCGAGAATCTTGTCACGCATCTGCTCATACGACTCAGTGCCGGATACCGCACCAAAACCCATCGAAGTCTGGCGTTTGATAATCTCAGCGCCCACGTTCGAGGTCATGATAATGATCGTGTTTCGGAAGTCGATTTTGCGGCCAAGGCTGTCGGTGATTTTACCCTCCTCGAGAATTTGCAGCAGAAGATGCATCACGTCGGGATGGGCCTTCTCGATTTCGTCGAATAGGACGACCGAGTATGGGCGCCGGCGGACGGCTTCGGAGAGCTGCCCTCCTTCTTCGTAGCCGACGTATCCGGGCGGTGAGCCAATCAACCGAGAAGCGGTAAACTTCTCCATGTATTCGGACATGTCGATCTGGATCAAGGCGTCGGGATCGCCGAACATGAATTCCGCCAAGCTTCTTGCCAGGAAGGTCTTGCCGACACCCGTAGGCCCAAGGAAGATAAAGGAACCGATGGGGCGACGCGGATCCTTCAAGTCAGCACGAGACCGGCGCAGGGCTTTGCTGATAGCGACGACCGCCTCGTCCTGACCGATTACTCGCTCGCGCAGATTGTCCTCCATCTTCAGCAGCTTCTGCGTCTCGGCTTCCTCCATCCGATGCAACGGCACTCCGGTCCATTTTGAGACGATATGCAGAATATCGTCGGCGCCGACCACGACCTCACGTTCTTCGCGTTGCTCGCGCCAATCGGTCAAGATGCGTTCGAGCTTGTCCTTAGTCTGTTTTTCCGAATCTCGAAGTGCGGCTGCCTTCTCGAAGTCTTGCGCTTTAATGGCTGCCTCTTTTTCGATTCGAATCGCTTCGATCTCTTTCTCGATATCCTTGACATCTGGCGGACGTGTCATCGCATTGATGCGCGCACGTGCTCCGGCTTCATCCATGACGTCAATCGCCTTGTCGGGAAGAAATCGCCCCGTGAGATAGCGGTCGGAAAGCTTAACCGCGGCTTCCAATGCTTCATCCGTCAGGCGCGCCTTGTGATGTGCCTCATATTTCGGTCGCAAGCCTTTGAGAATTTGCACCGCCTCTTCCACGGATGGTGCTTCCACCTTCACCGTTTGAAAGCGCCGTTCCAAAGCCGCATCCTTCTCGATGTACTTCCGGTATTCATTCAGAGTTGTTGCACCGACACACTGAAGTTCTACTCGGCTGAGTGCAGTCTTAATGATATTTGACTCATCCATTGAGCCCTCTGCAGATCCCGCGCCAACGATAGTATGCAGCTCATCGATGAAGAGGATCACATTCTTCGAGCGACGAATTTCGTCCATCACCGCCTTGATGCGCTCCTCGAATTGTCCACGATACTTCGTCCCAGCTACCATGAGAGCCAGATCCAGAGTAATGACTCGCTTATCGCGCAATAGCTCCGGAATGTCGCCGGCCGCAATCTCCTGCGCCAGCCCTTCTACGATCGCGGTCTTGCCAACTCCTGCCTCTCCTAGAAGCACCGGATTGTTTTTCGTCCGGCGGCAGAGGATTTGGACTACCCGCTCAATCTCGTCTTTCCGGCCGATGACCGGATCGAGTTCTGCTTTCTTCGCCAGTTCCGTCAGATCCCGCCCGAAAGCTCTTAAAGCAGGGGTCTTGACTTCTTTCTTGTTCCCTTCCTGCGGGCTTTCCGCCTCGCTCTCCGGTGGTGTAAAATTTGGGTCCAATTCTTTTAAGATTTCGTTTCGAGTTCGCTCGATATCCACTTCCAAGCTCTTTAAGACACGGGCGGCAACTCCTTCACCTTCGCGTAACAGTCCCAGCAGGATGTGTTCCGTGCCCACGTAGGAATGATTGAGCGCCTTCGCTTCTTTGCCGGCCAGAGCCAGCACTTTTTTGACGCGTGGCGTATATGGAATATTCCCAACCATTTTGGTTTCGGGATGGGATCCAACATGTTTCTCGACCTCCATCCGGACGGTTTCCAGATCGAGTCCCATCTTCTGCAAAACGTTCACTGCTACGCCCTGGCCAAGTTTGATCAAGCCGAGCAGAAGGTGCTCTGTACCCACATAATTGTGGTTGAAGCGGTCCGCTTCCTTGCGCGCGAGCGCCAGCACCTGTTGCGCACGTGGTGTAAAGTTGTTCATCATTGCAATTCCGCTGCCGGGCTCGCTGCTCTTGCGCCGGACATTCTAAGTATTAGGTGGTTTAGGAAAACTTTTCAACTGCTCGCGGACTGTGTCGGCCCGCAGATGGTCCCTTTCCTCAGCAGCTAGCTTCTGTTGGGAGGTATGTTGAAGGTGCGCCGGCTGGGTATCTAGTAAAAGTTGGTTGATGATCGTGCGGCCTTGTTCGGGGAAAAAGCCAAGATCAATGCCTATTCGAAGAACTGAGAGTAGATTAAGCGCTTCCTTCGAGGAAATCGAATAGGAATAATTGAGAATTCCGTAGGCACGTCCGACCTGGTCCATCAGCATCGTTCGACGCGTATCGAGCAGATTGGTGCGAGCTTGATTCTCCCGTTGGATGAGCGTTTCGATTACTTTGTTCAAGCGTTCAATAATTTGGTCCTCCTTCTCCCCCAACGTCGTCTGGTTAGAGACCTGGAAAAGATTGCCCATCGCCTCAGTTCCTTCTCCATAAAGCCCGCGGACCGCTAATCCGATTTTGTTTACCGAATTTACGACCTGATTGATCTGCTCGCTCAGAACCAGTCCGGGAAGATGAACCATTGCGGATGCACGCATCCCGGTCCCGACATTGGTGGGACAGGCGGTCAGATAACCGAGCTCTTCATCAAATGCGAAGTCGAGCTGGCTTTCCAGCATTGTATCAATGCGGTCGATCAGCTGAAAAGTCTGCGGCAAGTCAAATCCGCCGGTAATGGCCTGCATGCGCAAGTGATCTTCCTCATTGACCATGATGCTCAAGGTCTGTGCCGAGTTGATGACCACTGCGCTACCCATGCCCTTGGCCGCATGCTCGCGACTGATCAAATGTCGCTCCACCAATACTTGTTTTTCGGTAGCCGATAATTCGTTGAGCTGCTGCGAAAAGGAATTGCTCATCTCCGGCAACACCTCAACCTCGGGCTTGATCTCTTCAAGAATACGAATTCGTTCGGATTTCTTTGCCCAGCCGGGAAAAGGCATTTTCGCAAGGTTGCGAGCGAGCCGGACCCGGCTGCTGATGACGATCGGATGATGATCGCCGGCCGATGATAACCATTCACCCGGGTTTGCCAATAAAGCTTCGATCTTCATTACAACACTAGTTCTTGTCGTTTTCCAGTTGGCGAATCTCGTCCCGTAGATTCGCCGCTGTCTCATAATCCTCGTTTGAGACTGCTTCGTCCAAATGTCGCCGCAACTCATTCAGGCGATCGGTGCGAGCGACATTGCGAGAATAACGGGTCGGTACTTTGCCAGTATGCTGCGTGCCCTTGTGCATTGCTTTGATCAAAGAAGCGAGGACTTCATCAAAGGTTTCATAGCAATCGCTGCACCCAAGACGGCCAGTTTTCTTAAAATCCGTTTGCGTAAATCCGCATACCGGACAGTGCTCGGTCGGTGGCGCCTGTTCGACCTGCTGAGTTTCGCCCATTCCGAGCAAAAGATCAGCCAGCGCAAAGCCAGTCGGATCGGAGACGCCCTTTTCTTTTGAACATGACTCGCACAGATTGATCTTCTTCATGTTCCCGTCGACAATTTGCGTCAGGTATACTGTCGCCGGATGCGTTTTGCAGACGTCGCAGATCATGCCTCTACACTCCCTCTAATCGGAAAATTTTCCGAAACTTGAAATGTTCTTTTATCTCGCACCGTATTTTTGCTCGATTGGTGCTGCGTTCCGACGGCCAAACCCATCGGCCGATTCCGGTCACCGGATTGGTTCTTCTCGCGGAGCCAAACCCCGGGTTTTCCCTCGCGGCTAGACCGGAGCTGTTCGAGCTCATTAATAAATTGGCGTACCTGTTGTTTGCGTTAATCTACGGAAATCTTCGATCAACTTCAAGGTGACTGGCCCTGGTTGTCCATTTCCGATCAGCCGGCGATCCAATTCCACTGCCGGTATGATTTCCGCAGCCGTTCCAGTCAGGAAACATTCATCCGCCGTGATAATGTCGTATCGCGTGAGGTCTCGTTCTTCGACGATGACCCCGTTTTTTTCTGCTAGCTCAAAAGCCACTCGGCGAGTCACACCTTCGAGGATTCCGGCGTTAACGGGGGGGGTGTAGAGCCGGCCACCCTTCAGGATGAACAGGTTATCACCCGTACATTCGGCCACGTACCCTTGTTCGTTCAGCATGACGCCTTCGGCCGCACCCGCTTGCTGGGCCTCGATTTTTGCGAGCACATTATTGAGGTAGTTCAGCGATTTGATTCGAGGGCTGAGTGCAGCTGGTGCCGTGCGGCGCGTTGCGCAGGTGACCATGTTCAAGCCCTTTTCGTAGAGGGCCGCTGGATAAAGCGCAATAGAGGCGGCGATGATGATGATACTAGGACGACGACAACTATCAGGACTTAAGCCAAGCGAACCGACTCCCCGCGTGATCAAGAGACGAATGTAACCATCTTGAAGATCATTCTGCCGGATTGTTTCCAGTGTGGCCGCAGTCAGCTCCGAAGCTGACATTGGTATTTCGAGAGCAATCCCCTTGGCCGAATCCCAGAGCCGCCCGATATGCTCTTCCAGTCGAAAGACTCTGCCCTGGTAAAAACGGATACCCTCGAAGACGCCGTCTCCGTACAGCAAGCCATGGTCAAATACGGAGATCTTCGCTTCCGATTCCGGGTAGAAGTTTCCGTCGATATAAATTTTAAGATTCATAGGTTCGGGAGGGTGGGGCAATAACTGAAACAAGTGCGTTCATCTAATTGACGAGAAGACCATCGCGCATATTGATCTGGCGATTTCCCAGTGTAGCGAGACGTGTTTCATGCGTTACGACGATTAATGTTTTTTGCTGCTCGCGTACCAGTTGCAAAAGAAGATTCATGATGGCATCGCCATTGGCCGTATCAAGATTGCCGGTCGGCTCGTCAGCGAAAATAATAGCTGGATCATTGACCAAGGCTCGGGCGATGGCTACTCGCTGTTGTTCGCCACCCGAGAGTTCGCTTGGCAAATGTTGCATCCGGTCGCCCAATCCGACCCTTTCCAAATATTGTTTTGCCAGGTCTTCGCGCTGCCGATGTCGGATGAGCGACGGCAGTAGAGCGTTTTCCAAGGCGGTCAATTCGGGCAGAAGGAAGTAGCTCTGGAAAATAAAGCCCATTCGAGTATTCCGGATTCTTGCATCTTCGGCCGAGCCCCGGCTATACAATTTGTGGCCCTCGAAAATGACCTCTCCGGCCTCTGGTCTTTCCAGTCCGGCCAACGTGTACAACAGCGTTGTCTTACCCGCTCCGGAGACACCGCAAAGAAAAAGCGCTTCTCCCGTCTGCACATCAAGATCGATGCCTCGTAACACCTCGACTTTACGAGATCCGATGCGAAATGAACGGCGAATATCGCGAGCGCTAAGCTGAGATGTCATCGGTAAGTCGAGGTAGAAAGTTGGCGAACGCCTTCAAACAGCACGATCGCCACCGCCGTTGCTAGGTTCAAGCTTCGAGCACCCGTCGCCATGGGGATGGTGTAGCAATCGGAGGCCCGCTCAGCCAACAAACTTTCGGGCAGACCCTTTGTTTCGCGTCCGAAAATCAAACTATCGCCCCGATTGAAATTAATCTCCCAGTATGGACGCCGCGATTTGGTCGAGAAAAAAAGGGAACGACGGGGAGCTCTGGTCTCAAATTCGTCGAGGTTTTCCCACAGCGTCACATCGACATCCCGCCAATAATCCATGCCTGCCCGCCGCAGCTGACGATCGTCGAGGCTAAATCCGAGCGGCTTAACCAGATGCAGCCGGCAGCCGGCCGCGAGCGCGAGTCGCGCAATATTCCCGGTGTTTGGCGGGATCTCAGGTTCGACCAAAACAAGATTAAACATACTCCAAAAAACAAAAAAAGCGCCTCAAGGCTCGAGGCGCTTTTTCCGTCGGGAGGGAATTTCGTTGCCGGCTGCTAATTTGAGCTCACTTGCGCCACAGTGGGTTCAACGTTTACGCGCCGACCTTTTCGATCGAAGCGTACAATACCGTCCACTAGTGCAAAGATGGTGTAATCCCGACCAAGCCCGACATTTCGGCCCGGCAAAAATTTTGTTCCACGTTGACGGACAATAATATTGCCCGCGATGACTTGCTCGCTGCCAAATTTCTTGACGCCGAGCCGTTTGCTGACGCTGTCACGTCCGTTCTTAACGCTTCCTTGACCCTTCTTATGCGCCATAGACTGATAATTCCGATGAAAAAAGCTTCTATAAATCAATCGACTCGATCTTGACTCGAGTCAATTGCCTCCGGTGGCCCACGGTCCGATGATAACCCTTGCGGCGCCGGTACTTAAACGCGATCACCTTTTTATCTTTAAACTGTTCCAGGACTTGGCCGGAGACCCTGGCCCCTTCGATGAGCGGAGACCCAGCCGTAAAACGGTCGCCGTCGCCGTGCAAGACCACCTCTTCGAATGTAATCTTGTCGCCCGTCGCTCCAGAAAGTTTTTCGACCGCAATGGTATCTCCCGGGCTAACCCGATACTGTTTACCTCCCGAACGAATGATTGCGTATGCCATGGTGACCTTCCAAGAAAGGCGCGCAACATTTCACAAGAGGTGGTTTTCCACAACTAGTTTTTTTGCGGGAAAGGCGATCCTGCGAATTTCGCGAGGCAGGGGTAGAAGCCCCATGCGGTTAGGCTAAACAGGTCGCCAAAACACGCGTTTGGGCAAGACTGCAGCTCAAACGCCGGGCTGTGAGTTTCGGGCCGTCCCGACTACCCAGTCGCGCGGCTTGGCTCAGACGCCCTCCTAGCCTCCCTGTCGCTCGGTGTCGCGTAACGCGCTACCGCGAGGGGTATGGCTGCACCTCGAGGGCTGGAATCCAGACATGATCCAATCTAATAATCCCTCTGCAAAAGATGATCCGCCAGTGCGTGCAGGGTCTCCGCTTTCTTACCTAGGGTTCGCAAAGCCTCCCGTGCTTCTTCGGTCAGCCTTCTGGCGACTTTGCGCGACCGCTCTAGCCCGACGACGGCCGGAAACGTCGCTTTTTCGGCAGTCAAATCTTTGCCCGCGCTTTTGCCCAGTTTCTCCGAAGTTTGGGTGACATCCAAAATATCGTCTATGACCTGGAACGCTAAGCCCAGAGCTCGGCCGAAATCGGACAATCTTAGGAGCTGAGCGGCGGTGGCGTTCGCGCTCATTGCACCCAGTCGGATCGAAGAGCGAAGCAGCGCCGCGGTCTTCGATTCGTGGATGAACTTCAGAAGCGGCAATGAGACCTTTTTTCCTTCGCTCTCCAGATCGACCACCTGCCCAGCGATAAGATGCCGGCTCCCGCAGGCAACAGCCAGCTCTCGAATGATGTCGCGCAGCGAATAGCGTGACCAACCTGGGACCTGGGCCGCGATCTCGAAAGCGAAGGTAAGTAAGGCGTCACCAGCAAGTACGGCGATTCCTTCTCCGAAAACTCGATGGGACGTCGGTCGACCACGCCGAAAATCGTCATCATCCATGCAAGGTAGATCATCGTGAATGAGCGAATAGGTGTGCACGCATTCGACGGCGCAGGCCAACGGCAGAGCGGCCGGTAGCTCGCCGCCGCAGCATTCTGCCGCCGCCAAACAAAGGATCGGTCGCAGCCGTTTGCCACCCGCAAAGACGCTATATCGCATTGCGCGGTGAATGGTCTTGGGTTTTACGGATTCTCTGGGTAACAAAGCGTCCAATGTCTCATCGACCAGACGCTGCCGGGAGGACAGGTATTCTTTCATGCAAACGATCAACGCAGATAGCGTTGGGCGATAGGCATACGCCAACCGATACCAAATGCCAAGCTGGTGACTTTCAAGCCTAGCGCCGATTGTCGGCGCTTGTATTCGTTGATATCGACTCTTCGCTGGATCCAGCGCACAATCTCCGGATCGAAGCCTCGATCCACAATCTCCAGCGGATCGAGTTGTTCTTCGACACAGAGCTCTAGAATCGCGTCCAACGTCTCGTACGGCGGCAGTGTGTCTTGATCAGTCTGATTTGGCTTTAATTCTGCACTGGGCGGCTTGGTAATGGAATTTACGGGAATGACTTCTCGGTGGCGATTAATCCAATGCGCTAACCGGTAAATCATGGTTTTTGGCACATCGCTGATCACAGCCAACCCTCCGCACATATCCCCGTATATCGTGCAATAGCCAACTGCGAGTTCACTTTTATTGCCGGTGGTCAAGAGCAGGTGCCCGAACTTATTCGAGAGCGACATCAGGATAAGACCGCGGAGTCGCGACTGCATATTTTCCTCGGTCGCATCTTCTTTGAGTCCGGCAAAAACCTCTTTGAATTGGCTCTTTAAGACCTCGAACGGTTCCTTGATTGGGATAACAAGTCTTTCAATCTGGAGATTCTTGGCCACGCGATCTGCATCGTCGAGGCTACCTGAGGAGGAGTAAGAGCTGGGCATCGAGACGCCGGTAACATTTTCCTTCCCGAGCGCCTCGACAGCGATAACAGCGGTAACCGCGGAGTCAATTCCGCCGCTTAATCCGAGCACCGCGCTGCGAAATCCGCACTTAGCAAAATAGTCGCGTACCCCTAAAACCAGCGCCCGGAAAATCTCCTCTTCTGCCGGCATTGCCGTCTCCACGATTGCCGGAGCATCGCAATCAACGACCGCAATCTGTTCGCGAAAAGAAGCAAGACGGGCGGTGGTAGCACCCTCTTTGTCAATTACGAACGAATTGCCATCGAAAATGAGCTCATCATTCCCTCCGACGGCATTGCAATAGAAAAATGGAATCCGGTGCTGCAGAGCCAGTTCGGTTACCATTGCGCGCCTGAGAGCCGGCTTACCGACCGAAAATGGCGAGGAGCTGAGGTTAAGAATGACCGTGGCCCCTTGGCCTACGAGTCTTTCAACCGGATCGCAGTGATACAGATCGTGGCGAAGATATTTGTCTGTCCAGATATCCTCGCATATCGTGATTCCGACTTTTTGCCCAAGTAGTTCGATTGGCTGTTGATCATCCGCCGGCTCGAAGTACCGGGCCTCGTCGAATACGTCGTAGGTGGGCAGGAGGGTTTTGAATATCTTTCTGATCGGTCGCTCTCTCTCGAGCACCGCACAGCTGTTGACAAAAGGTTTCCCGGTTTTTTTAGGATTAAAATCCACGTACCCGACGAGCAGCGGAACTGTGCCGATCTCGTCGTGCAATACGCGGAGCTGCTCGAGAGTCTGGGGAACAAACCCGGATTTGAAGACAAGGTCCTGCGGAGGATAGCCGGTTAAAGCAAGCTCTGGTGTAATTACGAGCTGAGCTCCCTGCCGGCTCGCCTCGCGGTAAGCGGCGAGGATTTTCTCAGCGTTGGGTTTGATATCTCCAACGGTCGTATTGATTTGAGCAAAGCCGACTCGCATAGAATTTAGACACTGGAACCTAGAATCTTACTAGAACCTTTCGCAGGACACGAAATATTCAAGATTCTAGGTTCCAGATTCAAAGTTCTCGTTCAATTCTGCTAGCACCTCCGGATCGCGCACGTCCGCCCAATCGCCGGTGATTTCGACCGCTTGGACCCGTTTCCCGCCCAGGCTCATGGCCCGAATTGCATCGGTCAGTTCGTATTCGCCCCGAGGCGACTTTTCTAGACGCGCGACGTAGTCGAAAATGGAAGCGCGAAAGACGTAGATTCCGGCGTTATACCACGGTGTTGTTGCTTCACTCGGTTTGGATTTCTCGCGCAGGTCGATAAGTTCAAAGCGATCGTTGAGGTAAACGGCGCCTCCTTTGAAAATCTCCGTCGATCGCCTTACTGCGATTGACATTTCGGCATCCTTGAGGTCGCACAAGCGCGGGTAATACGCCGGGTCAACGAGAATGTCTCCATAACTAAGAAGAAATGGATCGTCGCCGCAGAATGGCTGCGCCAAACTGACGACTCGGCCAGTGCCATCCTGAATAATCTGTTCCGCATAGCATATTTGGATTCCGAAATCGGCGCCATCTCGAAAATGATCCCGAACCACCTCTTTCCGATAGCCGACAATGATTAAAAGTTCTTTGATTCCTGATTGGCGCAGACCCTCCACGATGACTTGAAGAACCGGCTTGCCTCGAACCACGACCATCGGTTTTGGCATCGATTCGGTCAGCTCCCGCATCCGTGTGCCGCGACCGGCGGCTAGCACAACGGCTCGATTGACTGTGCTCATATACTCAGGGACGCCGAGAATAATCGCGGCATTCTCTTCGGTAGCGATGACTGTCCCCTTTCGTCCTTGGCGAGCGGCTGAAAAGCAGCCTCAATACTCGGGTGCATGCGTTTCGAATCGTTGCCGGCGATCACGGTGTTCTTAGTGTTCGTGCAGAGCGCGAGCGGACAAACGCTTCGATCCGATCTGTCGCCTCACGCAATTTTTCAAAGCTGGTGGCGAAGCAGCAACGGACGAACCCTTCACCTGAGCCTCCGAAGGCATCTCCCGGTACAACCGCTACCTTTTGCGATTCCAACAGACCGAAGGAAAATTGTTTGCTGGTTAGTCCGGTTGACCCCACGTAAGGAAAAACATAGAACGCGCCTTTCGGCGAGTGGCAAGAGAGCCCCATCTCATTGAATCGCGTGACAATGAAGTTGCGGCGCCGTTCGTAATCTGAACGCATCGCGGCGACTTCCTTTGAGCAATTCTCGAGGGCTTCGATCGCGGCTTCCTGAGACAGCACGGATGCGCACATGATCGCGTATTGATGTATTTTCATCATTGCTTCGATGATCGCCGCTGGCGCACAAGCGTAACCGACTCTGAATCCGGTCATTGCAAATGATTTTGAGCAACCGTTAAGCAGAACCGTTCGCTCCTTCATTCCGGGCAGGGATGCGATCGAAACGTGTTTAGTGCCGTTATAGACAAGCTCGGAGTAGATTTCATCGGATAGAACCAACAGATCATGTTGAATGCACAGATCGGCAATGGGATGGAGATCTTCCCCCGTCATGATTCCGCCGGTCGGATTAGTCGGAAAGCTTAACAGCAATGCTTTTGTCCGCGGCGTTATCTTGGCTTCCAGTGTATGAGGTAACAGCTTGAAATCATGCTGCGCTTCGGTTTGAACCGAGATTGCTCGTCCACCAGCTAGCGTAATACTCGGGTTGTAGGAAACGTAACTCGGCTCGTGAAAGATAACTTCATCGCCCGGGTTGAGAATCGCCCGGAGAGCGAGGTCAAGTGCTTCAGAGACGCCGACCGAGACCAGCACTTCCCTGTGCGCATCATAGGAAACATCAAATCTGCTCGACAGATACTGCGTAATGGCACTCCGGAGCCGAGGTAAGCCCAGGTTGGAGGTGTATCCAGTCTTTCCTTTCTCCATAGCGAAGATAGCTGCCTCTCTAATCCGCCATGGCGTTACGAAATCAGGTTCGCCAATTCCCAACGAGATGACGTCAGTCATCGTTTGAACCACCTCGAAGAAATCTCGAATCCCTGACTTGGGGATATCGAGCACATGGTCCGCAATGAACCGTTGTGGATCCGAAGCAGCCCGACGGACTTGGAATTGAGCGGTCTGGTCCATAATTAGTTAAGAGTTAGACAAGCTGACCGGATAGACGGGCTGCTGCCGTGAGCTTGGCGAAAGGTGTTCATGGTGTGACCGGCAATCTGTCGATGGCAACCGGAGGAGTTAGCAGCACGCCGTTCTGTTTGTAAGTCTTCAGCCGGAACCGAGTCGCTGTCGAAATGACTCCTTCAACGGTGCTCAGCTTATCGGAAACAAACCGAGCGATTTCGCGCAGATGGTTTCCCTCCACAATAATCGCCAGATCATAACCACCGCTCATCAGCCAGCAGCTTTTTACTTCATCGAAACGCGCTATTCTTTCTGCCAATCGATCAAAGCCGCCGCCGCGTTCCGGTGTGATCCTTACCTCGATATAGGCGGTAACGGCGTCCGGATCGGTTCGTTCGGCGTCAATTACCGCCTGGTAGGCCAAAATCACCCCGGCTTCTTCATAGCTGGCGATCTTGGCTTCCACCTGTTCAGCAGAAAGATTCAAGAGCTTGCCCAATTCGGCGGAAGAAAGCTTCGAGTTCTGGTGAAGAAGTTCGAGGAGAGGATCCATAGATGATGACAGATGACAAATTCCAAATGGCGCAAGGATCTTACACAGAATTGGGAAATTTGTTCATTCTGTTTGTCTAGTCTTTGCCGCGGACGGCCTTTCCGAAATGTAAATCTGGCAACCAATATGTATCAGTTCGCAATTTGTCATTTGTCATGCTTTGGCGGCGTCAGTCGCCAAAGCTAATGTCAACCGCTCGAGCGGTTTCGATGAGCTGGTTCCCAGTATCAACGACGCGAAGTCGATGAACCGCCTCGGCGATCGAGACGTCCTGGATTTCGTAATGCTGGTAGCTCACCATCCGGCCGAAATTGCCTTCTTCGATCAGGCTCACCGCTTTCACTCCGAAACGTGTCGCCAAGATCCGATCGAGCGGACCGGGAGCTCCCCCTCGTTGTAAGTGGCCCAAAATACAATATCGCGTTTCTTTTCCGGTGCGTTCTGCTACTTCCCGAGCAACGATTTCTCCGACTCCACCGAGCCGATATTCGCCGCGATGGATTTGTTGATAATGCTGCATTCCGTCCCGGGGACGAGCGCCTTCCGCGACGACGATCATCGTACTCTGGTACCCCTCCGCATCTCGTTGTCGCACTGCTTGGGCGACTTTCTCCCATTCGAATGGAATCTCCGGGATAAGAATCACATCGGCGCCGCCGCTGATTCCTCCGTGTAGCGCGATCCATCCTGCGTGCCGGCCCATTACTTCCAAGACCATTGCCCGTTTGTGACTGGCGGCAGTAGAGTGCAGTCGATCGAGCGCGTCGGTCACGCAGCTAACCGCGGAGTAAAAGCCGAACGTCATGGCAGTGGCTTCGATGTCGTTATCGATCGTCTTAGGAACGCCGATAATCGGGAAACCCAAATTAAAAAGTTGTAATGCGGTTGTCAGCGAACCGTCGCCGCCGATAACGATTAGACCTTCGACGCCGAGTTCTTCCAGGGTAGCTCTAGCCCTATCGACAACGTCGGTAGGAATCATGGTTTTCTCGCCACTACCCAGCTTGGCGACGAAATGTCCCTTGTTCGTGGTTCCAAGAATGGTTCCACCCTGCTGCATGATTCCAGCGGTCGTCGCACGATCCAATATCACGAATTGGCTGGGCGGGAGGAGCCCTTCGAATCCATCACGGAAACCGATGACTTGCCAATCCAGTTTCTCCGCAGCCTTGGTGACGCCGCGCAAAACCGCGTTCAGTCCTGGACAATCACCTCCGCTGGTCAGTACTCCGATCCTTCTAGTAAACATAGTCCCTATCGTTTTGCTTCAGTCAGCGGACGGCCCGCAGCTGCCCATTGCTCATACAAGCCCCATGCCCGGCCAAGTAATTGAGAAGCGGCGGAAATACGATCGGCCGAACCCAATATCACCACATCCACCCGACGAGGTGTAACCAACGTTGTGCCGCCATCCTGTTTGATCTCCGGCTCGTGCTGCGAGGACAGCACGATGCATTGTCCGGCTTTCGCCGTGGTCCCGGTTTTCACCCCATCGACGCCATTGCTGCCGAGTAGTTCGTTGGTGTTCCGAAGCAAATATCCGAGGACCTGGCCCCCTCGACGGATCGCAACCTTACGTTCCTTTTGAGATACGTAGAAACGAAAGCCAGGATCGCCTACCGCATAAACCGTCAATTTAGCGACATCGGCCGCAGTCGAATATGGCTGAAGGCCCCGTTGTGGTTCCAAACCGTGCGGGTTTACAAACAAGGTTCGCTCCATTCTGAGCTGGCGGGCTAAAGCGTTCATCTGACTAACAAATGTCTCTGCTGGACCGAGGTCTGAGACGGCCGAACCACCTTGAGCCCGAAGCGATTCCCCCACCGCGTACGCTAAGGCAGTAGCTGCGGTGTTATCGGATTGCAGTAGTGCTGCGTAGATCAGGTCGCGATAGCTGACCTCGTCTCCCGGCTGGAGCCCCATTGGATTGATTCCGCCAGAGTTGAGTGCTTGCGCCGGGATAACAACGAATTGAGCCAGGTCAGAGCCAGTTTTTGCTGCCCAGTCCAGCACTACTTTGGCCGTAGCAATCTTGGTCAGGCTGGCAATGGGCCGTTTTTCATCCGCTTTATAGCTTTCAAGCACATGACCACTGGTATGGTCGACCAGAATGTATGCCGACGCTGTTTGCGACCGCGCGACGGCGGTAAAGAAAATCGCTAAGCCGAGAAGGATGGAGAGTCGTACTGAGTCTAGCATGGTCTAAAACGCGCACAGTCTATTGCGGTTCTTCCGCAAGGCAAGCAGCCTGTAGCAGCCTGCCGGGCCTGAACGCCAAACTGGACGGCAGCTTGCTGATGGTCCGAAACATTGGTGCCTTCTCGACCGGCTGCTCGAACTCCGCTTTGCGGAGAAGACGCGCCTATTTTTTATTTTGGCCTCATCCGGGTCGATTGCAGCCGCGGCTATTTTTAAATTTGTTTCGCGAAGCGAATTTAAGCAGCCCATCTAAATGGTGCGCACGCTGTGACCTAAATTGGCTATCTGCCATGCTGCTCCGGAAGCTCCAGTTTGGGTGCGAAGTCAGGTGACCATGGGTTCTTAGCAAAATGGGATTGCTCCAGCTGTTCAACCGTAAGTTCGGTTAATTTGATCGCCTGCTCGACCCGAAAACCATGAAATGCCGGAGAGAATGTGATGAGATTTTTGTGAGCGAGCTTAAACAAGCGCCAAGCTGGACGTAAGCGCCGGCCATCGGTGGGATGGGTTGGCCGCCGAAATTGTTTTTGGAGATGAACAAAAGCGCCTGCCAGTTGAATCAGACCCTTATAAAACTGAATCTCCGGCTCGAGCGCCCTCAGCCATAACTGTTCCAAAACATCGTGCGCCTCATAGTATTGCTGATCGTTAAACAGCTGAAAATAAGCACGATAATATGCGCGATCGTCAACTTTTCCGCCGCTCGAGAGCTCTCGAGTAAATGCGGCAACCCGGTCCACCTTTTTCATTGGAATGTTTCGCTTCGGCTTGGGTGCCCGCCATCGCAGGGAACTCGCTCCACCTTGCCACGGCAACTAATCTGCTTCTGACCAGAAAGGCAAGCTTCGCGGCGGAAAAGCGCGGTGTGTTCGGTAGCGGCGACTATCCCGTTGGAAAACAAGGTGTGAATGGTCGACCGGTTCCGTCAAGCAATCGGTTTCAAATTAACCGTAGAACCCAGTCGCCATAAAGCGGTTCCGCAGCGAAAATCCGCTTAGCTGGTTGAACGTGAAGGCGACTGCGGTTTATGGTCAGGTGAGCCGGTACCTTCGCTGGTTATCTCGATGCCTGGCACAACAAAGGCGCATCGGGATCCGGCGCCTGCCGGACCGCTACCGAAGACAACGCCGGGGAACGCCAATACTCCTGGTTGGGGGGCGCCCGGGAAACGATCTCGGACTGAGGGGCATTTTTCCTCTGTTCCCAGTTGCGTGCACCGTGCTCCCGACCCCAATATGTTTTTTCTTGTCAGCAGAAGGGAAGGACCGAAGATGCGGGGGCGCCGCCGAAAGAGCCAATCACTAGCATGTCGACCGAATTAGCTGTCGCAACGTTAGCGGGGCTCACTGTCTGCGCGTTTATATCGGCCTTCTTTTCCGGAATGGAGACCGCACTGTTCTCCATTAAAGCGTGGCATTTAGATCGTTGGCGGAAACAGGATCCATCCTCCGCCGAGCGCTATGAAGTATTGATGAAAATGCCGCGAGTAGTTTTAAGCGTTATTCTGCTCGCGGACACCCTGGTGAACCTCGTACTCGTCGTTTTGGCGCTCTGGTTTGCCAATTCCCTGGCCGTTCCATTTCCCAATTGGGTCAAAACGCTGCTCCTCTTCGCGCTGATCGTGCTGGTTTGTGATCTTTCCCCGAAAGTATTAGCTCTGGCCAACCCTTTTCGATTTGCCAAGCAGGCCTTGGTTGCCCTTGAGTTCCTGCTTCCGGTTCTAGGACCATTTTCTCGGAAACTCCAAAGCTTTGCCGAACGCATTGCGGATTTCTTGTTTCCGGGCAAACCGGAGGCCCGCGAGCAGTTGGACGACGAGGAGTTGATCATGTTGGTCGAGATCAGCGCAGAAGAGGGCCATTTGCGCTCGGATGAGCGAGAAATGATCGCCGAAGTCATCCGCCTGGGTAACAAGACAGTGAAGGACTGCATGACCCCTCGCGTCGACGCATTTACGATTCCGGATACTTGGACCAATGAAGAAGCGATCCATGAGTTGCGCGTCAAGAGACATGGTCGAGTTCCAGTTTTCGGCGATAGCCCGGATGAGATTCTGGGGATTCTCGAGGTTAAGAGCTTCTTGTTGGACCCGCGGGAGCATTACACCGAAAATCTCGAGCCGCCATCGTTCGTCCCTGAAACCATGCGCGCTCTCGATCTCCTCCGAGCATTTCTTACTCACCCCCAGCGACTTGCGATCGTGGTTGATGAGTTTGGAGGTACGGAAGGAGTAATTACTTTCAACGATATCGTTGAAGAGATCCTAGCCGACGTCGCCCCGCGGAGCGACGAAGAGCTCTATCTCGAGGAAGCGGGCGACTCCGTCTGGTTGGCCAGCGGCAGTGCAAGATTGGAAGATCTCGGCGAAGCGTTGAATCTCAATTTGGCCAACGAGGGAATTGATACGGTTAACGGCTTGATTTTTAACCGTCTCGGGTATGTGCCGCGGGCTGGTGCAACCGTTCAAGTTCCGCCGCTCGAGTTTCAAATCCGGCAAAGCACCCGCCGGCGAGTACTGGAAGTACTCGTCCAAAGAATTAAGTCGCTGGAGGGGAGCGAGGAATGAATTGGCTTTTCTTCCTGCTCTGCCTCGCAGTTTCCTTCCTGTTCTCTGGAACGGAAGCGGGCTTGCTTTCTCTTAACCGATTGCGACTGCGTCGTTTGGCGCAGCTGCGTGATCCCGCCGCGGTACGACTCGAATGCCTATTGGCTCAGCCAGCTCGACTTTTCGTGACGGTGCTGTTTGTGACCAGTTTGTCGAATATTGCCGCCATCCTCATCCTGGTTTCGCAGCTGGTGGCTCTATGCGGATCGATCGGCTATTTGTTGGCGCTGATCGTGGCGTTTCCAATTTTTCTTTTTGTGACAGAAGTGCTGCCTAAATCGTTCTTTCGACGATTTCCTTATCGGGCTCTCGCCTCGATCGCCCTGATTCTTGAATCCGCTTCCAGCTTGCTCACGCCATTCATGCAGATCGGTTCCTGGATCAGTCGAAACATCTTTCGATTGCAAAGGCCCCGTGAAATCTTTCTCGCGCGCGAGGATTTAAAGTATGTGACAAGCTATGTCGAGCGGATGGGATTGCTCAGCAGCATCGAACGACAAATGATTCATAATGTGGTCGATTTCCGTTCGGTGAAAGTGCGCGACGTAATGGTTAACTTGGAGCGAGTGTGTTCGGTACCCTTTACCATGCCCCTCCAAGGAATCATTCGCCTCTCGCGCGAAACCAAATTTGATCGGTTTCCGGTTGTGGACGAGCAGAATAAGATTATTGGCGTCGTGAATATCTTGGATTTGATCGTGGACCAACGCCCGAATCCGACGGCCAACTCCTACCTCCGTCGCATTCTTACGGTGCGTGAAGACGAACCCGCTTCAATGGCACTGCGTCGGCTGCGTGCTGCCCCGCAAGGATTGGCCTGTGTCCAAAACGAGGCCGAGGCTGATGTAGGAATTGTAAGTATCGAGGACTTACTGAATCCGCTGGTGAAGGTAGCTCCGGCCGAACCGATTGCGTCCGAGGACAATTTGCCTGCCAAATCCGCTTGAACCAGCGCAGCGGCCCGCCAATATTTCGCTCTTTATGCCTATCCAGCCGCCTACAGCGCCTTATTCGCGGAAAAATCCCTTTCCAGCGGTCCCAATGCTGAATCAGAAGCTGACGCTGGAAGGTTCAGAGAAGGAAACCCGCCACTACGAGTTTTCGCTGAGCGGTTCCGGGCTGCAATATGAGGTGGGCGATTCGATGGGTATATTCCCTCAGAACAATCCGCAACTCGTGGAGGAGCTGCTGGCCGCTCTCCATTTTTCCGGGGAGGAATCTGTTACCAATAAAGAGGGAGAGACCTTCTCCCTGCGAGAGGGCCTGTTGAAGCACTTCCAGATTACCTCTCCGTCCAAGCAATTCTTAGAAGCTATTGCGCAACGTTCAGCCACTGCGAGTGAACTGCAGGAGATGATGCAGCCCGATCGCAAATCTGACCTAGAACGCTACCTTTGGGGTCTGGAGATCATTGACTTCCTATTGGACAGCCCTTCCATCCGATTTACGGTGGAGGAGTTCGTTGCAACGCTGCGGAAGCTGCAGCCTCGCCTCTATTCCATTGGCTCCAGCCTTAAGGCTTATCCCGAACAGGTACATTTCATTATCGCTACTGTCCGCTATGAAAGCCACGGACGACAGCGGGAAGGAGTCGCTTCAACCTATTTGGCCGATCGCCTCAAGCAGGATAACCGGGTCCCGATGTTCGTGCATGTCGCCAAAGGGTTTCGGTTGCCCGAAGATCCTTCCACTCCGGTTATTATGGTCGGTCCAGGTACCGGCATTGCGCCGTTCCGAGCCTTTCTCCAGGAGCGCCTGGCGATTGGCGCTTCGGGCAAGAATTGGCTCTTTTTTGGGGAACAGCGTGCCCAATGCGATTTTTTCTACGAAGATGAGTTTGTGGCAGCGCAAAAGGCCGGAACATTGACCCGATTCGATACCGCCTTTTCTCGCGATCAATCGCACAAGATCTATGTCCAGCACCGGATGTTGGAGCATGGAAAGGAGCTTTTTGCTTGGTTGGAAGAAGGCGCACATTTCTTCGTTTGCGGGGACGCCGCGCGCATGGCGAAAGATGTCGACGTTGCTTTGCACCAAATCATCGAGAAAGAGGGCGGGAAAACGCCGGAACAAGCCGCGCAGTATGTCGAAAATCTGCGACAACAGAAGCGGTACAAGCGGGATGTGTATTAGGGGCGCAGATCTAGAAGCAAGAAGCAAGAAGCCGGAATTTAGAATTCAGAGGCCGGTTGGTGCCATTGTTAACTACTCATAACACTGTTGATATATGTTATGAAATCTGTATAATCCGCGTATGCTTAATCCAGCAAAGTCATTTACGGACTTGGTCGTGTGGCAAAAAGCGCATGAATTTGTGCTCCAGCTTTACCGCTTCACGGAACACTTCCCACGCGCCGAGATTTTTGCTCTGACTTCCCAAATGCGCCGTGCAGC
Organism: Verrucomicrobiota bacterium; assembly: GCA_041167675.1. GTDB lineage: Bacteria > Verrucomicrobiota > Verrucomicrobiia > Chthoniobacterales > JAFAMB01 > DASTDH01. The sequence continues at coordinate 16,308 of JBEEIB010000095.1, read as the reverse complement.
GGTGTCTGTGCCTGCAAACATTTCCGAAGGCTTCGGCAAGCGAACAACGGCTGAAAAGCTTCGCTTTCTTAACATTGCTGAGGGCTCGGTTGAAGAGAGTAAGTATTATTTGATCTTAAGCAGAGATCTGCATTATGGCGAAGTCGACGAATTGCAAGGCGCGCTCCAAACGGTGGCCAAGCTACTCGCTGCTATCAGAGAGCAATTTCAACAGCGGCTTACCCGAAACGTAAAGCTAAGCGGCGCGAGCGGAAGACTGGCCGAAAAGTAACCATTAAGACGTCGCGGGCCAGATCCGCCCACTAGCTTCCGGCTTCTTGCTTCTGGCTTCGAGCCTACGGTGCCGTAACCTCCCGCACGTAGATATTCACTTGGCCGTCGGCTCCCCGACGTACATCGACTATCTGGAAAGGTCGATCGGCGGAGCGTCCGACCGAATCCCCTTCTTGAGGAACCGGCAGCCCTTTCGGAAATTCCACAATGATGCGGACATTCTCATTACCGGTCTGCTTGGGCCGTAAAACCGCTCGGTTCTCTCGTGCTGCTGTCACGGTAAAATCGCCGCGAAGGTAAATCGGATCTGAACCAATTCCTTGATCAGCCAGAGACGAGCTTTGGCTGGGGTCGATCAGCCGTCCCCGAGGGAACTGTCCTGGACGATAAGTTTGCCAGGTCGCAACTCGGCTGTTCGCTCCCGGGGTTGGCGAAGAGGCGAGGAATGGCTGTGTGGCCACTACGGCGGGAGGGGTAGACACCGGCGTACTAGCCGGAGTGGGGACAGGTCCAGGAGAATAAGTCGCCTTTGGCGGCGTTGCGGTTGCGCCTTGTTTCGCCAAAGTTCCAGGTGTTCCCTTCGGTGTGGCCTTTATGATCGGCAACGCTTTAGGCGCTGACACCAGATTTTGATTTGGAGTAGGGGACTGGGCCGCAGCGATCAAATTGCCGTTTTTCTGCGACATGCCGGCAATCTGGGTGCCGGTGGCTTTGCGGTATTCCGCATACCGCTGCTCAGCATCGCGGAACTGGTGTTGGTTAATCATCGGCAAGCCTGCTTTAACGTACAGCACGCGAGGTGGCTCTAATTGGAAACTCGACCCAATCTGCCCGTACGACCCGTACAAGAGCGGGACGCAGGTAAATAGGAGTTTGCCGTCACCCAGATTCGTGATGTGAGTCACCGCTGAAAGATCGTAAGAGCGTCGAAGTTCCAGACCAAGACCGGTGGCCAATATGCGCTGCATCGCCGGAAGATCTTGCTTTTCCGCGGGAAAGATTTGTTCGACATAAACCGTCGGCACATCATTAGACTGCGCCAGCACCGTCACCCCGGTGCCGAAATATTGGCTCTCCCCGGTCACAAATGCGTCAAGGACGGTAAACTTGCCGATCGCGTATGGTACTTTACCAATCTGGTGATCATAGTTCCGCAGGTAAGAACGCAGTAAGTCGTTGCTTGCTTCCACTAGCTGCGTAGCGGTCATCGCTCCGTATTTTTCCAACAATTTATCGGCACCCAGGAATTCGCCCGCAGGTGCAGCCGTAAGCTCGAATCGTTTCGGCGACTCCAGTTTATGCAGCTTTGTCAGTATCTGATAGTTGAACGGCTGCTCTGGATGATTGAAAACGTAAAAGGTGCCGATCCAGCAGGCGACCGCAAAGCCGCACAACAGAAGAATAAATACGGTCCAGCCGAACAGATTGTCCGGCCCCGACTGCGGATGCATCCGGTTGCGCGCGCGGCCAAGCTCTACAGCTTTCATGCGATACTGGGCGGACCGAAGAAGTGCTAGGGTCTTTTCTCGGCTACTTCGAAGGAGGTGCCGCAGCCGCAGCTTCTCGCGGCGTTTGGATTGCTGATGTGAAAGCCAGCACCGGTGAGCCCCCCATGATAATCCACGACCGAGCCCTGTAAAAACTCAGCACTTTGCGGGTCAATCAAAACTTTTACCCCGTCTCGCTCAAATCGATAATCGTTTGCATTCGTTTCGTCGAACTTCATGCCATATTGTCGTCCGGCGCAACCACCCTCCTCGACAAAAATACGCAACCCTTTGTTTTGGTACTCCGGGTTTTCCGAGGCCAAGGATTGCAAGTGAAGCACGGCGGCTTCAGTAACGGTGATCATGCTCTTCAATTAACAGCCAACGGGCCCGAACGTCAACGAGAGTACACCGAATTGCAGAATGCGGGAATACGAATTGCGAAACTGTGAAATCGGAAATTTCGCAATCCGAAATCCGAAATTCGTATGATACAGTGCATTAATGGGTCGGATTTTCTTGTTGCCGGATGAAGTGGCAAGTCAGGTCGCTGCCGGCGAAGTAGTTGAGCGGCCCGCCTCGGTGGTCAAGGAATTGATCGAGAACAGTATCGATGCCGATGCAAGCCGGATTGAAGTAGCTATCGCCCGCGGCGGGGCCTCGCTCATTCGGGTGGTTGATAATGGCGCCGGAATGGATCGTGACGACGCATTGTTGAGCCTGGAGCGGCATGCCACCAGTAAGATCCGGACCGGTCAGGATTTAGCCCAAATACGGACGCTCGGCTTCCGCGGAGAGGCTCTCCCCAGCATCGCCAGCGTTTCGCGATTCCGGATCGCTAGTCGGTTATCGGATAGCGTCGAGGGAACCGAGATCGTGGTGAACGGAGGGAAAATCGATTCAGTAAAGGCATCCGGTGAAGCTCCCGGTACATTGGTGGAGGCCAGATCTCTGTTTTTTAACCTGCCCGCACGCCGGAAATTTCTTCGTAGCGAAAATACCGAGGCGAGCCATGTCCAGCACCAATTGTTTCTTCAGGCGATTGGCCATCCGAACGTTGGATTCGTGTTTGTACGCGATCAATCAGTGATTTTTCAAGCGCCGCCGAGCGCTCATTTGGCAGATCGAATTAGAGATCTGCGCGGCCAGCAAGCACTTGAGCAATTGCTCGAAATCGACCCGTTTATTAGTGGGACGGTATCGATCCGCGGGTTTATCGGAAAAGCTGGGATCAGTCGTTCCACTCGAGCGGACCAGACTGTATTCGTGAACGGTCGGCCGATCGAGAACCTGACCGTTCAACACGGGTTGCGGGAGGGATATCACACCGCTCTCATGAAAGGGCAGTATGCGCTGACGTTTCTATTTATTGAAATGGATCCGGCAGATGTTGACGTAAATGTCCACCCAGCGAAACGAGAGGTGCGATTCCGAGATCCCGATCACATTCGTGAGCTGATCGCCAACGCTGTGCGCCGTACCTTGCAAGCGGACCGGGTACGTTGGACGCAAGCTTTCCAGGGTCCTTTGCCATCGCAAACCTCGCCACCGGCTGCCATCGCGGTGAAGGTCTTTCCGCCAGAGAGCCGACCGCTCTTCCCGCTGGCGGAGCAATATGCATTGCGGAAGGATTGGTCCGAATTTAGTTCGCCTTCCCCTTCGTCCGAAACTTCAATCGGATCGGGCTCGGAGCAATCCGTCGCGCCTCTGCCGATTTCCTCGGACGGTGAACTGGCTGGCCCAGTCGAACCGAGCGTCCCCAAGGCGCAGAGCGAGAGTTTTCGCATTTTGGGCGTGCTCGGCCGCCTCTACATACTGATGGAAAACGATGAAGGGCTTGTTCTGGTGGATCAACATGCTGCGCACGAGCGAATACTCTTTGAGCGGCTCCGTGCCCAGCTGGAGCAAGCAGGTGTGCCGTGTCAGCGGCTCCTGATTCCGATTGTTTTGCCCGTTCCACCAAAGGATTTCGACTGGCTTCTCTTACACGTGGCGGCACTCCAGAAAATGGGGTTCTTAATCGAGCCGTTCGGCGAAGGAACTTTGAAGATCGACGGCATCCCACAGTTTTTCCGAGCCGATGACCCAGCTGCGGCGGTGCGCCAACTTGTCGACGAACTCCGTTCCATTACCCAAGGAACTTCCCGGTTACGATTGGGTGAAGACGTGATAGCAAAAACGGTTTGCCGCCATGCGGTCAAAGCAAATGACGAGCTTCGTGCCGTCGAGATTGATCAGCTCATTCACGATCTTCTCGCCTGCGATCTACCTTATTGTTGCCCCCATGGGCGCCCGACCATGATTCAAATCGGTTACCACGAACTAGAGAAAAAATTCGGACGAAAGGTGTAGGGGAGGGGAACGCCGGGAGCGCCGACAACGCCAAGAACGTCAAGGACATGCGGGAAGCTTCGTCGGGCAAGCCGCGTTCCTCAGCCCTTCCGCCAGTCTGCGCTCCCGGTAGTCTGAGCCAATTTGCGGCCCAAATAGGCTGTAAGCAACGGTTTGGCCAGTGACCACACTCCGTCCCAGATCATCCAAGCTAGATCCCGCTTTCGTTCCGGGTGTTTTTCCTCTCCTTTCAGACGGCGCCGACTACCGGCCTCGAGATAGATCTTTTTTCTCCGGAAGGGAAGACGGGCCAGGACCCATCCGACGATGGCTGCAAGGGAGACCCAACTCCAGGAATAGCGGCGAAACGAAGCCGAAACCCTTGCTGGAATATCCAGCCGATCCTTTACGATAGCTGCAGTCTCCGCCAATCCGAGGCGTGCCTCCGCTAGCTCGCTGATTATTCGACGTTTCGCGTCTTCGTCTTTAGCCATTCACGATCTTTCTGTAGCTCAGTGAGGGTCAGCGGAAAAAGCGGTCGACCGATGCGAAATCGGAGAATGATGGCGGCAATGACGCTGCCGAGCAGGAGAATGCCGGAGCAAAGCAACGCTCCCCAACCCCACTCCCAGTGTAGTAAAGTGATGATCAGATATAAGAGAAAGACGGCGAACATCAACAAGCAGCTGGCAAACAAGGCAACGGTGCTGGCGAATAGGATGGCCAGAATCAGAAGATGCAGGCCGGCGTCCTTGGATTCTAGCCCCAACAGCCGGAGCCGCAGCTCAGCGTACCGCAAGAACGAGGCGACCCAGCTACGGATTGAGTCGCCGGTCGAAACGCGCTCCGCCTCAGCTCCTGGGGGAGCCACCGAGCTCATAATTACTTACGGAAAAGCAGCCCAAGCACAAATCCGACGCCCAAAGCGACGAGAACTGCTCTACCCGGATTATCTCGGACATAGGCTTCGCCTTCAGTCTGCCAATATTTGGCCTTTGTACGAGCATCTGACCAGGCGTTTTCTGCCTGTCCACGGTACTGTTTTGCCTTCTCTTCAGCCGCCGTACGAATTTCTTCGGCCTTTTGTTCAGCGGCTTTCCGGATTTCATCAGCTTTTACTGTAGCCGCCGTCTTAAAATTGTCGGCTGCAGCCTTCAAATGGTCTTTGCCTTTCTCCGCTGCAGTCTGGGGATCGGGTTTTTGCTCCATAGTTCTCAGCCTTTCTCACCACAACATAATCGTTGCGAGCACGTTTAGTGCTCGTACCGATTCTATACTAGTCACCAAAGTGGTGCACTAGGTTTCGCGAAAGATGATCCTCGCCTTCGTCATGTCGTAGGGCGATATTTCCACTTCCACTCTGTCACCTGGCACAATCCGTATGAAATTCTTTCGCATTTTGCCGCTGATGTGCGCCAGAACTTTCTGGCCGTTCGGCAAATTCACGCGGAACATAGTGTTTGGAAGCACCTCAGACACGACGCCTTGCGTCACCAGCGATTCTTCCTTCGCCATTAGCCTAACTTGCTCAACACTTTCCAGATTTTCAAGCGGCCTGAGCCTGGCCGGTTCACAAATCTCTAAGGATTTGTGAGCAAGCCAGGCTTGCTATTCGAAATGTAAGAGACCGAATCTTTCCGGCACGTGAAAGCTTCCCGTATAGGTTGGAGACCAAGAAGAGAGTTCTCGTGGTTGATTTTCTGGTCTTTCAATCCGGCAGAAATTTGCCCGCCAAGTTCCGACGGGTTGACAATCACCAAGCGCCAGAAAGGGAATTTGCAAGGCTGCAACCCAGCCGTACGGCAACCTGCCGGTTGCAGTGACCAGTCCGTCACAATCCCAGCTGAAATCTTTCCGTAGGCCACTGCGAATCCGCCGAATAAAAACGTCGACGACGGTATTCAGCGGATTCACTTCGAATTCAAAATAGCAGGTCCGATCCCCAAACGGATCTAGAAATATTTCGACCACCTCCTCTTCCCAGAGTGGTTGGTCCCGCTCGGTCATAGTAGCCCAAGGCTTGGGATCCTGGCACAAAAACAGAATCAGAAGTGCTTTCTCTTCCCACCCGATGCGAACCTCCGTTCCCCACTGGGGACGTTGGCCAGAGCTGTTTTCGCATAGGTAAAGCCGGGTTGTGTCCGACCACCCAGCACGAAGCGCATCCAACGAAACTCCATCCCAAGAAGGAATGCGTGGACATCGAATTTCCGGAAGCCGGAGCATGGGCAAAGCAGTTCCGGATTCGGTTGGTTACCTCTTGGACTTTTCGATCAATTTCGCAAACTGATCAAAAAAGTATGTGGCGTCATGGGGGCCAGGCGCGGCTTCGGGATGATATTGAACACTGAAGACGGGATGGCTACGATGCTGCATCCCTTCCACCGTACCATCATTGAGATTGATGTGAGTGACTTCCACGTCCGCCGGCAGAGATTCAGGGTCGACCGCAAAACCATGATTTTGCGCCGTGATAGAAATCCTTCCAGTGGTCAGATCTTTGACCGGTTGGTTCCCGCCCCGATGACCAAACTTCAACTTTGTTCGATTCCCACCGTAGGCGAAGCCGAGAAGTTGGTGCCCGAGACAAATTCCAAAGATAGGGCATTTGCCGATGAGCTGCTTCAGTTCCTGGTACAAGTACTCCAAGGCGCCCGGATCTCCGGGACCGGGGGAAAGAAACACTCCGTCAGGCTTTAGACCAAGCACAGATTCCGCAGTCGTTGTTGCCGGCACAACCGTCACCTTAAAACCGTGCTGGCGCAGTCGGCGCAAGATATTGAATTTGATACCGTAGTCGTAGGCTACGATGCGGTGACGAACCGGTGGCAGCTTTTTGTAAGCCTGCCCATTCGAGCCCACGTCGGTATCGCCGCCTTTGACCAGTGTCCATTCTCTGCTGAGCTCATCGGTTGGGTCCCACTCGAAGACCTTTTTTGTTGTCACCTCTTTGACATAATCGGAGCCGATCATAGCTGGCGCATTTTTTGCCAGCTGCACCACTTCGTTCGGATCGTTCCGCTCCGTCGTTATACAAGCATTCATCGCACCCCGAGTGCGAAGGTGTTTGGTCAATGCACGCGTGTCTACGCCTTGAATCGCGCAGATGTTCCAGCGTTTGAGATAATCGTCGAGTGATCCGCTGGCTCGCCAATTACTGGTGACGGAGGATAATTCTCCCACGACGAAACCGCGGACATGCGGATGTATACTTTCGTCATCCAACTCGTTGACTCCATAGTTGCCGATCAGCGGATAAGTCATCGTGACAATTTGGCCGCGATACGACGGATCAGTCAGCACCTCCTGATAGCCGGTCATCGTCGTATTGAAACAAATCTCGCCGACGGTCGTCCCGGTCGCGCCAAACGGTTCACCGTAAAAGGTGCGCCCATCTTCGAGCGCGATTAGAGCCTGCTTCATCCCCGGCGGGAATATCGGGGTGATCGCCGCTTTTCCAAGCGGAAAATGGCTCGCCATTTTCAGTTCGGAGAAGCGGATTGAGGACGACAAATTGACAAATGAGTTCGGCTGCGGTCAACTGCGGCGGGCCGCGCCGTCCCTCGTCTGCACGAGACGGAGACACGCGAAAAGCTGCGAGCGCCCAAGACCACAAACAGCGGTCGCTATTGGCATTCTTTTCCTGGGCGGTCGCGCGTGCCGTTGCCCTCTTTTGCCGCGATTGGCCCCAGTTTGTCATCTGTGATTTATCATCGCCGCGAGCGCCGGTGCTAGGTTACCACGCTTGTTAACTGTGACGCGCTCGAGGCTCAACCAACGCGCAAGCTCCGCGAGTTCGATTACCAATGGCTCGACAATTTCTTTCGGTTTGACCGCCGGCTCATAGTGAGCCGAGGACACTCTCAACGTACGGGCGGCACGATCCGCCTTCAGGTCCAGTCGGGCCGCAAAGGTATCTCCTAAAAGAAATGGTACCACATAGTATCCATGCTCCCTTTTATGGGCGGGAGTGTAGATCTCGATTCTATAACGAAAGCCAAAAAGTCTTTCGGCTCGTCTCCGATCCCAAAGCAGTGGATCAAAAGGCGATACCAATGCTTTTATTTCGAGTTGCCGTGGCAAACGTGCCTTTGGATCGAGAAAGGCGGGTTGGGACCAACCATCTACAGCTACCCGGATCAATTCACCGGTGCCCGCTAGCTCCTCCACTCCTCTGCGACCTCCCTCCGGCGCAAGCCGAAAGTAGTCACGCAGATCGCTGGCGGTGGCTATCCCTAGCGCTTTCGCAGCAACTCGGATGAGCACGCGGTGCCCTTCCGCTTCCGAAATTTCATCTGCCCGAAAATTTGGAAATACGCGTTCGATTAGATCGTAGACTCGTTCAAAATTGCGGCGGTTTGCCGTCGTCAACCGACCCACCCAAAAGAGCCACTCAACCGCCCTCTTGCAATCGCTCCATCCCCACCAACCAGCAGTCCGCCGCTCGCCTAAAAGGGCTTTCTCCAGCTGGCCTGCGCTCATCGGCCCGCGACTCCTGATCTCGGTTTCGATTTGACGGAGAAGCTCTGGCTGTTCCTTAGAAATGTTTCGCACACCGCTCCAGACTCCTGCACCAGTAGCCGACTTTCGCATCCGCCATCCCAAATAAGAAAGCAGATCCAATCGGATCAATGACGCTTCATGGCCCCAGTACTCGAAGAGTTGGCGTTTTCGAACGTGGTAAGCTGCCTCGTCCAGCCATTCCATCGGATACGAACCAAGCCGCGAGAAAAACGGCATGTAATGAGCCCGGACAAGCACATTCACTGAGTCGATCTGGACCAGGCCCAACCGCTCGAGCAACGCATTAAAGTGACGGCGGGAAGGTGCAGGTGGTCGCGTTGCTGCAAATCCCTGCGCCGCCAGCGCTATCCGTCGAGCTTCAGCGGTAGAAAATCGTACTCTCTTTGTCCACCGACGCTTGGTCGCGCCGTAATTTGCCTCACTGGAATCGTGCATGGTCGTCCGATACTACCACGAGAGTTGATTCCAGTAAGTCACCGCGCCGTTGTGGTTTTTTACAAAGCGTACCGATCCATCCTGAGAAATAACAATCGCTACGCACTCAGGGTATTGGTTGCAGAATCGGTAAACGGCACGATGACGGGTTCCAACATCATCGAGCGCTTCATTCGCCCAGATCTCTGCTTCAAGGTCCATCGCCCGCCTGACTCCGGTCAATTGAGGCGCCTCTGCCAATAGCTCCGCGCCAAACCCGACGATCTCGTATCGTTTAGTCAAAATTAGCGCACCGTCGACCGCCATCAAATCTGCGAGAAAGTGGGCAAATTCGAAAAAGGCTTCATCAAGATCGCTCAATTGACGATCGACGACGCTCTGATACTCCATCCAGCCAACGTCGGTGATTTTTTGTTCGTGAGCCAACTGGGCAAGCCGAGAGAATGCTGCTCTCAGCAGCTTTCGATAGCGAGAGCGCTGCACGTCATTGGTCAATCGGTACTTGAAACGGATCGGCGCTTTAGGGCCGGTAAAAAGCGGTTCTTCATCCGGCTCAATAAATACGAGAGTTCCCCCATGTTTCGAGTCTCGCACAACACTTAAAGTCCGTCGCAACACGTTTTGAGAGATAACGCGAAGGAACTCTACGTTCAGCGGTACGTATGGCAGGTTAAGGTCGTTATATATGGCCTTCAGGTTCTCTGCTCGGACACTCTTAAAGGAATCTGGGAGCCAGCTGGATTGGAAAAGATCGAAAGCGTTAGCCTCCAGTTGGCCACTGCTCAGCGCCGCCACGCGCTGATGGCCGAGAAAGACAGTTAAGCGCCCCGGACCAAGAGCGTGAATGACAATGCGTTGCGGGATAGGCGCGCTGGAGAATCTGCCTCCATCCACGGCATTGACCCAACGGGTACCCGAAAGCAGAATGCCCCAAATCTTGAGTTGTTCTTCCGGGTCTGGGTAGACGCCAATAAGCGAACGGAAAAAGTCTGCCGCCATCGAAATGCGCCTTACCTCTTGTTCGTTAAAAGGTCGCCAGCGATCGAGCGGAAAACCGGCTAACGAGATCGGCGGTAGCTCTGGTTTGACAGTCTCTTCCGGGTTGACCAGGAGTAACCGAAAGGTGACTGGCCGCTGTTCTTCACGCAGAAGGCTGGCGTGGTAGGCGACATCAAGCAAGAGACGTAACTGGCTGTCATTCGGTAAGTAGTCGATCGCCTCAGCCGGCCACACCTTCTTTACCAGTTCAGCGAGCTGACCCGGATACGAGTATCCCAGATAACTGTGCAACCGATGCGTCATGAGCAGCAGATTACTCTAAAAACCATATTAATAGTGCCCCCCTTACGATTGCAATGGCCGCAATGCTCAATGACTAGTTCGTCATCCGGGGAAGGGAAGAGCGGAGTGATGGAGTAATGGCGTCGTCTTCGGTAGCAGCGACTGTCCCGTTAGGCCCGTGGTTTAGCCCAGCCTTGAAATGGATGCGGAGCTGCGTAGATGGCGCTATCAGAAACCGCAGTCGCCATCGCTTGGCAATGGAGCAGTGGAGCGATAATGGAGTTCCCGGCGTTCTCCTTGCTTTCGGCACTGTCGACGCAAAGAAGTACTCGCGGCCCGAAGGCCCTCGGGAACTCGGCCCAGGCTACAGCCTAAGGTTGCGATTTTCTTGCGTCCCGGTCTGAAAGACCGGAGGATACGTATTTCGTTTCTCATCTGCCTCTCGGCTCTTGAAACGTTCGCGAGCTATGATCGAATTCGATCAGGCTGTCTCCGCTGATTTTAGTGGATGTATTTGCGCAACTTGCTAAATCGACGGTGAGTCCACCTGCCAGGACCAGGGTTTTGGCGATCCATATCCAGCTCCTATATTTCCTGGCTCCAAAGCAATGCACGCTTTTGGTTGTAGCCGAGCAACTTCGAAGTAGCAACCGAGTGTACCACGCCGCATTTGGGCAGGCAGACGTTTGTGCATCTCATTGCTGCGAAACGCGTCTCGATGGAGCTGGGTCGAACACCCCCTAACGGTTCTTCAGACCGAGACCCGAAACAACGCAACCACCGGGCTGAAGCCTGAGTTAAGTTCTGAGGCCTTCTGGCCGCCTAACGCGGGAACAAGAGAACGCCGAATACGGAATGCGAAACAGCGAACACCAAGCGCCTAGCGATGGCGACTGCGGTTTGTGGTAGCGCTGACCGCGCAGCTCCGCGTACACACCGAACGGCCCAACGCCCGGTAGCTACCGAATCTTGAAAAACTTCGCGATGCAATAATCAAGGAACTCGGTCGGTAGCCGCCGGGGTATGCTCCATTCTACCAGCCGATGAGGCACGATCGGGTAACGAGCCCGCGGCCTTGGAGTGGTTAAGACACGCCAAATCAGTTCGCCTACTTTTTCGGGTGGAAAACCGGTTTTCGCTTCTTTCATTGCTTGTTCCGCAAAGAGCCGGAGCGACCGGTCATAGGGGGTATTCGGAAATTGCTGGACCACTACTCCTTCCGCTTTGTCCCAGATCGGTGTTACCACCGCACCGGGTTCGATCACAATGACCCTGATGCCGAAAAGCATCAATTCGCGTCGGAGGCTATCTGAATATCCTTCCAAGCCGAATTTAGAAGCGGCATAAGCGCCAAGAAACGGCACCGCTAGTCGCCCGCTGACCGAGCTGATGTTAACGATACGCCCGGGCTTGCCAATCCAGTTGGGTTCGGTTCCGAGCAAAGGTAAGAACGCTTGCGTGACGGTGTGAACACCCAAAAGATTAACCTCGATTTGCAGTCGAAAGCGTTCCAGCGGAAGATAGGCTAGGGGACCAGCGATCGCGATACCGGCATTGTTAACCAGTCCGAAAAGCCGCTGCTCTCCTGTGGCTTGTCTGACCGCCGTTGCGGCTTCATTCACCGATTCCGGATCGGTGACATCGAAAATGAGTGGGTTATAGTTTTCGCCCAGTTGCTCTTTCAGCCGGTCTGCATCGGCTTGCTTGCGTACGCTCCCAAAAACGCGAAACCCGCGACGGATAAGAACTTGGCAGGCAGCAAATCCGATTCCAGTGGATGCGCCGGTGACGACTACGTCTGGCATAAAAGCAAGTGGCCGGTGGCCCACAGTAAACCACAAATAACAAATAGATTCCGGACCATCAAACAAGCTTCCGTGCCGCAAACCTTTTTGGCGGATTAGCAATTGCATCTTGGGCGGCAATCAGCTGGATCTCGCGAGCCTCGTCTTCGGCCGTCTTTTCTAACACCGCAAAAATCGCATTGACGGTGAGCTCGAGGGCAGACTTCGTCGACTCCGTGCGTAGCCAATGAGCGTAGAACAGTGCGGCAGTAGTATCACCTGCGCCGTTTACGACAATCGGTAATCTCGGAGTAGCAATCACGTATGCCGAATCAGTATCGACCGCGAGCACCTCGATTTCATCGGGCCGTGCGTCCTCTCGACACAAACTAGTAACGAGAACGACCGATGGCCCACGCGCCTGCAGGGCTTTCACAGCGGCAAGAGTGGTTTCGAAATCCCGCACCGGCGAACCGAAAAGATATTGCAACTCGAATTGATTTGGTGTGATTAACGTTGCGAGCGGCAATGCTCTGTCTCTCATAAACTCGGGAATCCCTGGTCGCACAAAAAAGCCACGTCCCACATCGCCCATTACTGGATCCAAGCAATAGGTTGCCCGCGAATTTAATCGTTTGATACGGTTGTAGAAATCAAGGATAACTTCGCCGAGATCCGCGTCGCCCAGATAACCACTGAGCACTCCATCGCAGGTCGGCAAAAGTCCTCGCTCTTCAATTCCTTTAAGAATGTCGCGCACCACTTCGACCGGAACCGTGGCGCCTCGCCATTTACCGTAGCCAGTATGATTTGAGAATTGGACCGTGTTGACCGGCCACACTTCGACGCCAATCCGCTGAAGTGGGAAGACCGCGGCACTGTTGCCTACATGCCCATACGCGACGCTGGATTGAATAGAGAGAATATTCACGTTAAGCCGATTTGCGGTTCAACCGGAGGTCGCAAGGAAAGATTCTAACAAGGAGATCGCACAGATCTCAAAGAGGAGAGTCCGGTTCTTACTAAGGTCTGGCATTTCTTGAGAGATACTGCCATTCGATGCTAGGTCTGGATCAAGCGCTATATTTTTTGAGATCTCTGTGAGCTCTTGTTCAAAATCTTTCTTCGTGACCTTTTGTTGAAGCAGCTAAATTTGTTTTATGAGCACCACTCACTCGATTCCTCGAAAGCCTCTCGGCAAAAACGGACCCTTGGTCTCGTCCATCGGGCTCGGCTGCATGGGGATGTCGGATTTTTACGGTTCCGCGGACGAGGCGGAAAGTCTTCGCACCATTCATGCCGCCCTCGACGCCGGAATCAATCTACTCGATACCGGTGATTTCTACGGCATGGGACATAATGAGATGCTTCTCCGTCAGGTACTCAAAGAACGCCGGGACGAGGCGTTTGTCTGCGTGAAATTCGGCGGTCTCCGTGCCCCGGATTATTCTTTTATCGGTCTCGATACTCGTCCAGTGGCGGTGAAGAACTTTTTGGCTTATTCGCTGAAGCGGCTCGGAGTTGATCATATTGATCTGTATCAACCGGCCCGGGTTGATCCGGCTGTTCCAATCGCCGACACGATTGGTGCCATGGTTGAGATGAAGGATAAAGGTTATATCCGCTATTTGGGATTGTCAGAGGCCGGACCGGATACGATCCGCAAAGCGCATGCGGTTCATCCGATCGCCGCGCTACAAATCGAGTACTCGATCCTTTCCCGTTCAATCGAGGAGCGAATCCTGCCAGTAGTCCATGAACTCGGAATCAGCATCACTGCATATGGTGTCCTCTCCAGAGGGTTGCTCAGTTCCACTCCGGTTGTGCCCGATCGTTCGAAGGGTGACCATCGCGCTTTCCTGCCGCGGTTTCAGCCGGACAATTTCAAAAAGAACCAGCTTTTAGTCGAAACATTATCGGCGATAGCAAAAAGGAAACAATGTTCTGTGGCGGAGTTGGCCATTGCTTGGGTTTTCGCCCGCAGTCCGGACATCATTCCGCTGGTGGGTGCACGGAAGGTTGCACAACTCGAGGAAGCGCTACGCGCAACATCGGTAAAACTTTCCTCTACCGATTTGGCCGAGATCGATCAAGCGGTACCGCCCGGTTCAGTCGCGGGTGATCGCTACCTTGCCGAGCAAATGGCAATGCTGGATAGTGAGCGTTGAGCTAAGCTGGGGGCCACAAAAGCTCACGAAAAGAAAGGTTTTAAACAGGAGGTCACAGAGGACGCAAAAGAGGCTAATCCTTGAGGGAGAAGGGTGCGATCGCCGTTTTTTGAGGCACCGGAAATCCCTTATCTGAGAACTCTGCGACCTCTTTGTTAAAGAAATCTTTCTCCGCGGCCTCCTTAGAGGTCGAGACCACACGTTAAGGGAACAAGCTTCACCAAAGGTTGCGAAAGAGAGGTCTTAAACAGGAGGTCACAGAGGACGCAAAGACGCTAATCGCTAGAGCGAGAATAGGATGCGATCGCCGTAATTTTTGAGGCACCGGAAATCCCTTCTCTGAGAACTCTGCGACCTCTTTGTTGAAGAAATCTTTCTCCGCGGCCTCCCGTTGAGGTCGAGACCACACGTTAAGAGAACAAGCTTCACAAAAGGTTGTGAAAAGAGAGGTCTTAAACACAGAAGGCACTTCCAATTCGTGAAGACTGACGTCAGCAAACCCGCGTCTCCAAAAAACAGGCAGCGCCTTCTTTAAGACCCCTTTCCGGTTGAAGTTTTTCGGTCGTCCCATTGCTTTGTTATCGATTAATGAACCGATTGGTACAAAATCTTTCTTGACGCACCCTCTAAATCCAGTATCTGCTCTTTGCTTGGCAACCCTCATTCCAAAAATCGGGCTCCTTAGCGTACACTGTCGCACGAATAGGCGAGTGACCCACTTCTCCACGGAGCACAGTTAGTTTGGTTACTAACCCACACCCGTGGCCTGAGCCTCAGCGCAAGTAATGATGACGACTCCTGAAAGCACCTCTGCGGAGGCTTTCAATCAGTATCTCCCTGGCAGATTGATTGCCGCAAGTAATGGGTGGAAGAATCTGCTGGTTCGGATCTACTCTGAGCCGCGCGTTGAGGAGAGCGTCATTTACCCCGCGGTCGCCGAGCCGCGCATAGTACGGATTCTCTCTGGAGCCGCGGTGATCGAAGAACGCGAGCTCGGCGGCCCCTGGCTCAAGACCCGCGTCGAAGCAGGAGATTTTTTCCTGACTGCATCCCAATCGCCGTATGAAGTACGTTGGAGAGCAATCGGACCGGAGCCTTATGAGACAATGCATCTTTATTTGGGATTGCCAGTCTTCAACCGCGCCATCGAAGAGGCATTCCAAAAAGATCAGGGAGCAACACAGCTTCGGGATCTCTCGGGCTTCAAGGACAATTTTCTGTTGGCGTTATTGGAGGGGCTCCATAAAGAGCTATCGTCACGCTATCGAGCTAGTTCTCTGTTTGTTGAAGGAATCGCCCAAAGTCTTGCCGTGCATTTGGTGCGAACCTATGCCGATGAAACCACCCAAGAGTACAAGGGCGGACTACCGGGGTTTAGGTTGCGCAAAGTCACGGACCTGATGGTAACTCACCTGGAACGTGAGTTTAGTCTAATCCGTTTGGCTCGAGAGGCAGACATGAGCGAATTCCATTTTAGCCGCGCTTTCAAGAGGACGACCGGGCTCACACCCTCCCAATACTTTATTAATCTAAGACTGGAGAAGGCCCGCTGTTTGCTGAGGGAGACCAACAGGAGCGTAATCGAGATAGGACTCGATGTTGGTTACACTAGCCCAAGCCATTTCGCTCAAATCTTTCGCCGAGAAGTAGGTATTTCTCCAAGCGAATACCGCCGGCTGACTTAGCGTTGACCCGTAGCCCGCGTTGCTCATCCGTCGTGGCGGATGAGATTTGTGAACAATCCAGACTGCTGGCTGGCAGTGCAGCTTGGCGCAAAAGTCCGACAGGATGAGCAAGAGCCCGCGAGATGATTTTCTCTTTCCTCGGTAAGCTCGACTCATGAGAACAAAGCCAGAATCGAAAGACGAAAGTCCTCTTATACGCCTCAGCGGGCATCGCACATCTCTATTAAAAACGGTTCACAGTCGCGCTAACCAAGGAGATCAATATGATTAAAGACGTATTCGTCGTCGATGCGGCGGCACACAGCTACAATCTGGGAGAAGACAATTATGCTGTAGGCCG
>JBEEIB010000094.1:0-2550 GCA_041167675.1 Verrucomicrobiota bacterium | reverse complement strand
GCTAGCCTCGTTGCCACTTTCGGCGGCACGACTTCAAAGAAGGGCGTCTTCACTGTAACCCCTACTCCGAGTGAGACGATGTCCCAATTGGTACTCACGCCAGTGGGAACCATCTCCGTTTTCGGTTTCGAGACGCCGATCCCGTATCCATTTGGCTCAGAGCGGACGGGTTATCTTGTGATCGACATGGATTCGGCCATCCGCGCTGCCCGTGCGACGGGCGCAGATGTCGTGGTCAGTCGGTTCAACGATCCGATCGGGCTAGATGCGATCATCCAATGGCCGGGTGGGGTCAACACACAACTGTACTGGCATACCACCGCACCATCCTATGCGCCTCTCCAGAGCATCCCGGAAAACCGTGTTTACGTCTCCTCATATGCAGTGGGCGCTTTCGTGCACAGCTTTCGTGCCTTCTCTCACGGCGAAGTTATTTCAGATGATGCGCATGCCCCCGGCCTCGAAATCGGACGCCCCGCTGATACTTATCGAAGAATTCGGATCCAATCGAAGTTTGGCAAGATGACCGTGCTAGTGACAGACGGCCATCTACCCTATCCATATGGACGAGAGGTAACCGGGTACCAGGTCGCTAGTATCGGGGATACACTCTCTAAAGCTAAAGCAGCCGGCGTCGCTGTGCTTGTCGGTCCCTATCAGGCCGACCAACGGAATGCGGCCATGGTGCAGTTTCCTGGCGGCTACATAGCTGAAGTCCATTCGCTCGTCAGCAGATAGAATGCGAAAGCAACAGTCTTTTACTCTAGGTACTATCTCGCGTCCAAGAGGTTAGGCTAGCTTGGCGCCTCGCGAAGAAAATGCCGATCCAGCGACGCCTTCGAGCCAACGGCCGAACTCTGCCTGGAGCCCGTTTCGGCATAAGACGTTCGCCGTCATTTGGACCGCGACCGTTATCTCAAACATCGGCGGCTGGATGTACAGCGCAGCGTCGGGCTGGCTGATGACCAGCCTCAACCCTTCGCCGCTTATCGTTTCGTTGGTCCAGGTTGCAACGAGTTTACCGTACTGCCTCTTTGCCCTTCCTGCCGGCGCACTTGCCGATATCGTGGACCGGCGCAAACTTCTCGTCTTCGGCGAGGTCGTCACGATCGTTTTCTCATCAGCGCTTGCCGCGCTCGTACTGCTTCATCGGGTAACTCCACTGAACTTGCTGCTTCTTACATTCCTAATAGAGGCGGGCTCTGCCGTCGTCGCGCCCGCCTGGCAAGCAGTCGTTCCACAGCTCGTTCCGAAATCGGATTTGGCTGCAGCGGTGTCCGCCAACAGCGCCGGCATCAACGTCAGCCGGGCCGTCGGTCCCGCGCTCAGTGGTGCAGTAATTGGCGCATATGGAATTGCGGCTCCCTTTTCGATCAACGCCGTTAGCACCCTGGCGGTTGTTGGCGCGCTCGTATGGTGGCGCCAATCGAGTAGCGGCGACCGACGTCTTCCTCCAGAGCGCTTCCTCAATGCCATTCGCACGGGTTTGCGATATGCGCGATATAACGGACCTCTTAGTGCAACCCTGATTCGCGCAACAGCCTTCTTCGTGTTCGCCAGCGCTTACTGGGCCTTATTGCCACTTGTTGCGCGCAGACAAATCGCCGGGGGACCGGAAATCTACGGCGTCCTGCTCGGTGCGATTGGCGCCGGAGCGGTAGGCGGTGCATTTGCTTTGCCTCGATTAAAAGCGGCGCTCAATCCCGACTGGCTCGTAGCTGTAGGGACGTTTGGCACCGCGGGTGCGATGGCGTTATTCGGGCTGGCTCACGAGGTCTTCTTGGGATTGGCTGCAAGTCTGATCGCTGGCGTTTCGTGGATCACGGTGTTGTCCAGTCTCAATATTTCAGCGCAGGTCGCGTTGCCGGAATGGGTGCGCGGGCGGGGACTTTCGATGTTCGTAACAGTCCTTTCCGCCGGTTTGACGATTGGCAGCGCGATATGGGGACAGGTTGCGACGATTGCTGGCCTTCCACTCGCCCACTTCATCGCCGCGGGCGGCGCGTTGATAGCGATACCGCTGACATGGAGATGGAAGCTGCAAACCGGCGCTGACCTCGACCTGACGCCCTCGATGAAGTGGCCTGCACCGATCACCACTCATGAAATCGAACGCGATCGCGGACCGGTACTTGTTACGACGGAGTACGACATCGATCCGGCGCAGCGCGAAGCGTTCCTGAAGGCAATCGCCGAGTTGGCACGCGAGCGCCGCCGCGACGGCGCGTACGACTGGGGAATATTCGAGGATCCGGCGAACGACGCTCGATTTGTTGAGACCTTTCTCGTCGATTCCTGGTTGGAGCATCTGCGGCAGCATGAGCGTGTGACCAATGCCGATTCTGCGCTACAGATAGCCGTCGATCCTTTTCAGAGGAAAGGCGCACCGCAAGTCACACATCTGATCGCCGCCGCTCTTGTTCCCGTCGCCTCGAACGGTCAGGTATCGTGACGGAGCGGTATTCTAGGGCTTGTTCTCTCGGATGTCGCCAAGCCCGGCCGGTACATCGAGTACTTTATGGTTGAATCATGGTCGGAGAACGTGCGACA
>JBEEIB010000093.1:0-3209 GCA_041167675.1 Verrucomicrobiota bacterium | reverse complement strand
TGGGCGTTGGATTGCGTTGTTGCCTGGCCCTGTGCTCGGTGCCGTAACGTTTCTCCTGTTCGGGTTTGTGGCCACCGCCGGTCTTCGGATTTTGCAACGGGTCCAACTCGGCCATCGCGAACTCCTGATCCTGGCGTTTTCGCTGGCAGCGGGGGTTGGCGTGCAATCGGTGCCCGAGTTTCTTAACCCGCTGCCGGAAGCAGTGCGTCTGGTATTTTCCTCCGGCATCACTACGGGCGGGATTGCGGCTTTTATTCTGAACGGGGTGTTGCCGACTCAACCAAGAGAGGCGGCGGTAAACGAATCGAGCGAGACGACGGCCGAGTCGATTCCCGCTCGGCCATCCAAGGAATAGCGCGCCAATTTCGTGGATTAGGAACCCAATCGATCGCAGCTCTCGTACTCCGAATCTTGCTTTTGAATTCGACTGCACTGGCGGACGACCTCTTGGTTGTCCCGAACACGCTCGCCCGTTCGTCGTAGCATTGAACCGAAATGGAAAAATGATGACTATGATGAAATACGTTGATGGATTCGTGCTCCCTTTACCCAAGGACAAAATCGATCTTTACCGTAGTATTGCGGAGAAGGCGGGCAGGATATGGAAGGAGCACGGCGCCTTGGAATATCGTGAATGCATCGGCGATGATCTCGATGTCAAAGAACTGGTGCCTTTCCCTAAACTGGCCGGCGCGCAATCTGACGAGACGGTGGTATTCACCTGGATCATTTTTCAGTCGCGTGAACACCGCGATCAGGTTAACGCGAAAGTAATGGCCGACCCCCGAATCAAGCAGATCTGTGATTTGGCAAACCCACCCTTTGACTTCAAGCGCATGGCTTACGGCGGGTTCCGAGTTCTTGTCGATGCCTGACCGCCGTCGGGTAATAGGAAACGCGACGGCAGCGATTTCCTGAGTCAATTTTAGACTTCTTCGCCCGAGTCCTCCGGCGAGAGGCGATTAAGCGGCGCAATCCAGATTGGGTTGGCGCGTCGGTTCCTGCCTATGATTTACAGAAAAGGCGAGCCTTTTCGTTGGTCATTTCAAATTCGACCGCAAGAACCGGAGTTTCACTTCCGGATAAATCTTACCTTGCGAAAGGCGTTATAGATGGCGGCATGTTAATGGGAGGAGAAAAATTGTTCGAGATAGGACTTGCCGATGAAGAAATCCGGATCTTTTTCGATGTCAGCGCAGGTAACAACCAATTCTTCACCGGCGGCAAGCCGGGCGGTGTCTTTGCGGAGCTGTTTGGCCAGTTGAGTCCAGGTTTCATCGGAGAGCTGTAATCTCAGTTCCGCTGCTGTCCATCCATCCGCCTGAAGACTGGGTTCCAGATCTTCGATCGTCATAACGGTTGCGAAGCGTGTTGGTAGTTCCCGGTGCTCAAGCGTGATCTCTCAGCTCGGTCGGTCCAGCGGCGCGCGCGCAGTGGACGCAACAGAAGATCTGACCTTTCTGCTCCACCCCATGCCCGATAACACGGCAGCCACAGTGCGGGCAGGTCGGGGCGAGCCCCTGTATTGCACATTCAAAGCTGTCAAAAACATGGCTCTCCCCGGCGACAGTGATTTCGAGAGCCTTGTCGTAGTCATTTCCGCAGATCTCGCATTTAGCCATCTCTAATTCCTCAGTACTTTTCAACTTTAAGCTTGGTGATTCGCAATGCTTAATAGTTCGTTTCTCCGGACCAATGCGAGTGTGTGTTGACGAGCTCTTTGGTCGCACAGTGCTCCGACACGGTACGCAAGTATCGGACTGCATGGAGCCGACAAGGCCCCACCAACCTTTTCGCGCTGCGTTAGATCAGCAGCCGGAGCGCGCTCGTTGCGATACGAATTTCGTCGCGGAAACTAATGGGCATTTCGGGCTGCCCTGCCTTGCGTTGTGTCTACGGCTGAGCGGCTTCTCGCAAATTATAGCAAGCATTCGCGAGCTAAGCGGTGTCGTCGTCAGTCGTGGCTGGCTTAGCGAGTTTTCCCTTGAGTCGGCGCTGAACTTCGACGAGTTCAGCAAGCACAATCTTTTCCATGGGGGCGGAGCTTGCTGACTCGACCAACCTTCCACACGGTCCAGATGATCCATTCCGTTGGAGCGATCTGGCAGGGTTTCACTCCATGCCGTTAGTTATGCTGAAAGGTGTGGTGATAATTATGAATCCTTCGGGTGGGGTTTGAATTTAGGCGGCAAGGATATCAACGCGCAGAGCAAAAAGCGTTCAATCCGCAAAGATGGCCAAGCTAGCGGGCTGCTGCCATACCCGCTTTCACTTCAGCGATCGCCTGGTTGATTAGCCCAATGGCGTTAGTCCGATGGCCTCCCTTATTTGCCTCTGCCCTCTCAAGACTTGCTTTAGCGGCACGGAGGTCACTCAGCGCTGCTTCCATGTTGGGCTGCCCAGCGTTCGCCGAGGCGACAAAACTGACCGAGACGATGAATCCGAGCACGAATGGGAATAAGATACGTTTCATTACGGGCGATGGGAACAGGAACGCCATTATGCGAATTCGAGAGTTCGATGACGCTCTAACCAAGATCCGGAACAGGGAATCCCTCCGCAGTTTTGATTTTCCTTATTTTAATGAACAGATTCGCCCATTTGGTATTCTCAACGTTAGTTGCGATGGAGATTTTTCAACTTATTCTCCGGAACTTCTAGGAATGAATTTACCGAAGTACGGAGTTTTCAACTTCGGTAACATTTTGGAGAATGAGTTCTTCGAGGCGGTGGAAGCGCCAAAATTTCGATCGGTATTTGAAGATATTCGCTTAGGTATCAAGCTCTGTCAGGACTCCTGTGCCTATTACGGTTACTGCGGTGGCGGCGCGCCGGCGAACAAATATTATGAAAACGGGAGCTTCGGGACGACGGAAACGATGTTTTGCCGCTACAGCATAAAACTTCCCCTTGATATTGTGCTCGACGATCTTGAGCGGACCGTAACCGAATTAGAGCAAGCCTGCCCTACGTCGCGCGGCGGTGCCTAGGTTGATGTGGCTTCACCGAGCTGTTCGCGCTGCCATTAGCCGGCAAGCCGAAGCGCGTTTGTTGCCATGCGAATTTGGTTCCGGAGACTATCGAGCATTTCGCGAGTCACTTCGAGCTGCCCTGCCTTGCGTTGTGTCCACTGTTGAGCGGTTTCTCGCAGACTATGGTAAGCGTTCGCGATGTACGCGGCGGTGGCTTCAGGGAGGCCGGGATTGGCG
>JBEEIB010000092.1:0-4474 GCA_041167675.1 Verrucomicrobiota bacterium | reverse complement strand
CCAACAGGTTTCGAGCGCTCTGGGGCAATCCATTCTTCTTCACTTCGGGAGCTGACTGAAACAGTCTTCGGAGCCGCTCTTTCGCGCCTTCGGCTTCTAACATTAGGCTGACGTAGAAATTCATTCTTAGAGCATTTTTGTTGTTCTCGGGGATTTCTGAAACCGCCCGAGAAGCTGCCGCAATCGTCATGAGCGCATCTGATACCAATCGCGTTGGTCCTCTATCACTTGCTCAATGGAACGACCGTGATTTTCTGTTTTCGCCGCTGGCGCATGGAAATACACACTGTGGCGAACCGGTTGCCGCACGACTTCTGCGTGATGCGCCTTTGATTTCGCTGGTGCGTTAGCCAAACCCACACTTGGGCTCAGTACGAATGCTAGTGAAGCGGCCGCGATTACCAGCGGCGTTGTTAGTTTTGAAAACCTCTTGATCATTTCCTTTACCTCTTTTCTACATGCATCATCCGTCATCCGAGTTACACCCGCCAATAGAACGGACCGGCGAGATTAATAAGCTGGAATTATTAACGTTGGCTCGATCGAGCAATTACCTCACACCCGAAAGGGTTAACAAGAAACCGCCGGAAGGGATAAAACGGTAAAAAATCCTCCCGGCGGCTACATTAGAGGAAGAACGGAAACTGGGTGTAAGCAGCTTCCGCAGTTGGGCAATCTGTCATCTTGCGATGCGTCCCGGCGATCGCATGGATGACTCTTGGATGACAGACCAATGGATGATGTGAAAAGGTGTTGCAGATGCCGAGAAATCCTTCCCTTAACCGAGTACAACCGGGATTCGGGAAGACCGGATGGACTGCAAGCCAGATGCCGAAATTGCCATCGCGAGACTTCTCTCGCCTGGAGGTTGACCGAGTCTGGACGGGAGTCGAACCGGCAATACTCCAGATCTGAGCGTGGTCGGGAGATGGAGCGACTGCGGAGAGCAAAAAATAAACAAAACAACAATTAAAACTAACATTATGACGAACGAAACAAACGAACCAACAGCAAGGAGGAATATGAGCGTCTGAAATCGATTCTTTACATTTGCAAGATCCCTCTCAGGTCACTTTGCGCTTAGACTGCGAAACCGACGAATCGACGTAGTGCAGAATCGTTCTGACAGCATTTATCGCGAGCATAGCCTCGGCTTCTGTGAGCAGGACTGGATTAGGATGCGCCATACTTCCTTGGTTTCGAAGTGGATTAAGAGCATCAATGGCGACTGCCAGACCTTGTGTGACCCTTTCGACGTGCTGGCTGTGAGTTGATTGAATGAATATCTCTGTTGTCCGCAGGACCTTGAAAAGTCCCGTAATATCCAGTGCTGATATCGGATGCGTAGTCCCTTTGAGGCGAACACAAAGTTCTTGAAGATAACCGTGAAGGGCGGTGTGAACACGGTCGACGGCGCTGGGCGGGCCCGAGCTACTCAAAAGCAGCTCTGCGTCAATAAGTGCTCTTTCGACAACGTCGGTAGTAAATGCAGGATTCGGATTAGCAACAGGATCTGGAGCATCGTCCAACGCTAGGTCTACGGCTACAAAACGAATGTAGTGACCAAGCTCGGTGATGGTTTTTGCTATCGTCCCGAAAATATCACGTCCTCCGATGGCATGATGAATTTCTTCAAGCTCCACGTAGGCCGGTAATGCTACTTTGGCATATATTACCGAAAACTCGTCACCGAAGTCGTTTTCGCCAAGAAAGATTCGAAAAGGATACTTTGTCAGAACATCCGCTGCTCTTGGAAACCTTCGAACAATCAAGAGTTTCTCGGCTCCAGATTTTAATTTGTTCCACTCGTCCTTATCTATCAGGGCTGGACCTATCCGAAACGCGCCGGAGCCAGAACCGTGATAGAGCGTCAGCATTCCAAGAATGCTAAAGCACCAAACGAGTTCATTCAAATTCGCATCCGACGCGCCACGTCGCACACTCTAAGCGCGTGCGGCAGGCTGGGGCTACCGACCGATCTTAATGGCACTTATTTGGCACTCACTGCCGGAAAACGCTATTTTACCTATAGATCGTTCCCAGATTCGAATTTGGAAATGGAACTCGGATTCGATTTGTTCGTCCGTGGATCCAAAGGCGTCACGCTCACTGCAGCCGGGCGCAGCTTTCTGGAAGGCGCCAAGAAGACTCTGGAAGGTGCTGTCAGCAGCGTAGAGCTAGCCCGGAGTGTGGCGGAACGCGAAGCAAACGTCCTGCGGATCGGTTTCTGCAGCTATGCCATGAAGCTGGGTCTCGGCGATGCAATCGCCTCTTTCCGTGCTCAATATCCGGAAGTTCAAATCGTTCTCGATGATCTTCCGGCCTCGGAGCAGTTACTGCGAATCGAGGGTGGCCGACTGGATGTGGCCATTTGTAGCATGCCTTTATTTCGTCCGGAGATCAGGACCGTCACGCTAGCCTCCGAAAAACTGGTCGGATTGATTCCACCGTTGAGCGCGAGCACGATGAAAACTCCGGTGTACTTGAAGGACTATGCCAAGCTCCCGATCATCGCCTTGGATCGAGACGCGTACGGCGACTACTGGCGATATTTGGATCAGCTTTGCCGGGAACGCGACGTTAGCTTGGAACCGGCGCATGAAGTAAAGGAAAAGCACTCTCTGCTCGCGCTGGTGGCAGGTGGTATGGGCGTTTCGATTTTGCCCGCGCATATTGGGGAAACAGCGCGAGGCAGTTTGCGTATTTTACCAACTGAAAATCTCCCCAACGAAATTTCGATTGTGGTTGCATTCGACACTCATTCGGCCAAGGGAATGAGGGACTATTTTCTGGATTTGTTAAAACAGGAGGTCGCATCTCGCAGAGTCGATCTTGTTCTTGAACGGGAACTCACACATCTTTCGTCGGTAGAGTAGGAGCAGAGCTTGTGCAGAATCGAATTGAATTTCAAAGTGAGTGGCCTAGCCAAGTAATCCGTATCATTTTGTCCCTGCCAACGCGTTCTTCTGCAATTTCGGTGCAAGTTGATCTGTCTCCGACAAAGCGTCCCGCAGTCTAAGCTGGCGCAGGAAAGCGCTGCCCGTACCTCTCCACTATTTCAAGCACACGCTGGATTTCTTCTAGTGAGACATTTGCACGGCCAGACTTATTCTCAGCCAACGGGGTGCCTGCTTCTTCAAAAAACCTGCCCAATCCAGGCTCGCACGTGAGCAACAGTTTGACGTCGCGGTCGGTTCGACGTGCAAGAATTAAGGGTACTAGGCAGATTCGTGTAATTTCATACGCTAAGGCTTTCAGCCGTCGATTCTGTGAGCGTGTCACCCGCGCACTCTGGCGGACTCCCTCGCCCTATCAGCCCGCGGGTGAGACCAACATCTTAGGAAAAAGTGAGGAGAACGGAGTTTTCTCGCACATCTGGTACGAGTTCCGCTACCGCGGATGAGATGGACTTAGGGCAGAAACTCCAGTTTTATCGGCGGATCCGCCGAATGTCGTTACGCGATGTGGCCGAAAAAGCGGATTGTTCGCCCAGTTTTCTTTCGCAGATCGAACTGGAGCGCGTTTCGCCGACCATCAAAAGTCTGGGAAAGATTTGCCGTGCGCTGGGGGTAACGCCCGCCGATTTTCTTCGTGAAGAGGCGCCGATTGAAGGCCCGGTGGTGATCCCGACCAATCGGGATCGCTGCCCGGTGATTCTCGAGTGGAAAAAAGCAAAGCTTCTCCATTTTTTGCCTGCAGAAGCCAGTAGCCCGTTCACGTCTCTTTTGTTACGGCTGGAACCCGGTGGATCTACGCCGCCGCGGCACGCGATCCATTCATTGAAAGAACTTTGCATCGTTCTAAAGGGGAATTTGAAGTGTCACATCGGACAAGCCGCTTATCCGCTTTCAGCCGGTGAAAGCATTTTCTTCGATCTGCTGACAGTGCATTCCTGGCATAATTCGGGTTCGGATGTCGGAGAAGTTTTACTCACCAGTCCCAATTCTTTTCATTTGTTTGAGCAGGTAGAGAACGATGTGCGCTGGCACGTTACCTGGAAGCGCCAGCGGCGCCTGCGGAAAAGTTCGAGCCTAACTGGACCAGCCAAGGATAAGAGCTAGCAGTGGCGGTCCTGCGGAAGCGCCGGTACGTTTCGGTCAAATGCGTCGGACAAAACTTGGCGTAAGCGCGTCGCCGATCTCGGGGCGAAAACGTCGGCGCCTTTGCATCGTTCGGTCTATTCGTTTTGCATGTCTAGGCGCCGGATTTGAGCCATCCTAATACGTGGTCAACGCTGGAACATGGCTCAAACCCGGCGCATGGAGATACGATATGGAAGAGAATAGCGATCCAAAGCGCCGAGGTTTTCGCCCTGCTATGGGAGTTGTCAAACTACCGGATAGGATTCGGTGCTAGGTGGAGTGTCTTCGATCTTGCGGACAGGTGTAAGCTAGACCTGAAACCGTGGAAAAGGACGATCAGAAACCAAGGAGTAAATTTGGCCGGCGCTTTGACGAAGAGTTTAAGCGTGATG
>JBEEIB010000091.1:0-16156 GCA_041167675.1 Verrucomicrobiota bacterium | reverse complement strand
AAATTGAAAGCCATAATCTCATCGCGCGAATCACTGCCCGGGCGTAGCCAACGCGCAACTCACTATATTCGCCACGAAGCAGTGCGTGGACTTTTTCCACCGACTCATCTGTGCGCTTTAGCAGCTCGCGAACCTCTTCCAAAAAAAGCTTTCTCTCCGCTGTAAGCGTCACGCTTCGCCGACTGCGGTGCAGAAGATCCACGCCGATATCATCCTCCAAATCCTGCACCTGTCGACTAGTGCGGGTTGTGCGACTCGAAGTCGCGCAGCGGTCTTGGTGAAGTTCAACGCTTCACCTACTGCTAGAAAATATCGCAGATTGTCGGGGTTCCATTCTGGCTTTCCATTATGCCGAAAAGGCATGGTCAGCTCAAGGAATACAGTATTAGCCCGTCCAAAGGATCGGCGGCAAACTGTGCCCAACTGAACGAGGTTCAACAAAAAACATTATGAGCAAGCACGTCGTTGCGATACGAGGCGTTTCTCGTGCGGGCTCGATGCCCCCAAATATCTGTCACCTTTGGGAGATTTCAACGAGGTGGTTTTTCTCTGAAATAATAAAAAGTCCGGGATAATAGCGGAAACGCCAGCGGGGGCACTTGCATCAGCGGGCATGTCCATATAGCGAGCAGGTTGCGGTGGCCATGACTAAAACAAGGACTGACTGGACGCAAGTTTACCGAATAAAAAAAAGTGCGACTGGCCGAAGATGCCTGGAACAGTCGCGATCCGGAAAAAGTAGCTGGCGCCTACACCGTTGACAGCGTGTGGCGCAATCGTTCGGAGTTTCTCTCCGGTCGCGAGGCAATCATCCAATTCCTCCGGCGAAAGTGGGCAAAGGAATTGGACTATCGGCTCATTAAAGAGTTATGGGCTTTTCGCGAAAATCGGATCGCCGTCCGATTTGCGTATGAATGGCACGACGATAGTGGGAACTGGTTCCGGTCCTATGGGAATGAGAACTGGGAATTTGATGAAAACGGTTTCATGGCTCGGCGGCTGGCGAGCATTAACGATCTGCCGATTCGCGAGTCGGATCGTAAATATCATTGGCCGCTGGGCCGTCGTCCCGATGACCATCCCGGTCTTTCGGAACTGAGTTTATAAGATCGCTTGAGGCGCAGGCTAAGACAAGAGACTAGACGATGAGATCCCGGATCATAGTGTGTTGAGCAAAGCGCGGAAGTAGTGGGGTCGAGAAAGTGTTCCTGTTGCTCTTTAGCCGAGTGGTGCAGCAGGCTTACTAACAGTAGTGCTGGGGGGTGACTATTGCGCTTGCGGCAGGCGGACTGAGTGTGAGGAAGTTGGATCGCCTAGTTGAATTGGGAAACATCGAAGCTATCAAATCGCTCGTCATCGCCCGGTCTTGGTATCGGCTTCCTCTTATCCTGGGATATGCAACTTCGAACTTAGCCTAGCGACTCTATAATCTTGGATTACCTGCGATCTTGAAATGTTGTCCGAAAAACCGCTCAAAATTCCGCTATTTCCAATGGCTAGCGGACGTGGCGAGGTTGACCAGCTTCTGGGAATCTCCATCGAGCAACTCACTAAGCAGGTGCCTTTCCGGCACATTCCGCACCGGCATGACTTTTACCATTTGTTCTGGATCGAATCAGGCAATGGCACCTTTGTGAGCGACGGCCGAAGCTTCCCACTCACTCACGGCAGCCTGATTTTCGTTCCCCCCGGCCAAGTTCATGCCTGGAAATGGAATGATACTTTGAACGGTTATGTTCTATGTTTTGAACCAGCATCGCTCTTCAGTGGAAATGATCGGCCTTATCGCCTGCTTCACGATCTGGGGCAGTTTAGCGCGACAACTAAAGATCGAGCCACTTTTCAAATCGCAGGTTCAACTTATCGGATTCTTCGGCTCGCCTTTAAAAACTTGGCCGACGAATTCCATGGCAACGCGGAATTTCGTGGCGACATGGTACGATCTCAGATTACCGCGCTGTTGATCCGGCTGCATCGGCTCTGCTTGAGCACACCATCGGATGAAGTTCAGGGATACTCTACTCAGTTGACTAACCGGTTTTTGTCGCTGCTCGAAAAGGAGGAAGGAAAACTCCAACGCACGAGGTATTACACATCGGCGCTATCGGTCAGTCCACGTGTTCTGGTTGATGCCGTGTTGACCGAGACAGGAAAATCACCAAGTACCTGGATCCGGGATCGAACCCTACTAGAGGCTCGGCGTCTATTAATCTACACTGACCTGACGATCTCCGAAATCGCTTATCGGCTAAACTTTCGCAACGTATCCTACTTCGTTCGCTTTTATCGACGCTTGGTGGGCGCTCCACCCGGAGCCTCGCGTGGAGTGCAAGTGTAAGGAATTCGGCAGAAAGTGACATACTTCCGGCTTTCTCCCGGATGCTGCGTGTCCGAGCTTGGGTCATTAGGAATAGGAATTACTCAGCCCGCTGTCGGCATCGCCAGCTATACGCCGAGTATCACAGTCTATGGAGCTCCCAGACTCATCATCGAATACCTCAGAGGAAACGTTTATCCCAGGAGCACAACCACCGTCCGAAATCGCCGGAACTCAAATCGGTCACCGCCATCGCGTAGCCGGGAGCCTTCCGGCACAAGGCTCCTTAAGCGCCCGAGAAACCACCAAACCAAAGCCGGCTAACCGATGGTTGCTTGCCGGTGCGGGCGTGGTAATGCAGCTAGCCTTCGGAGCAGTTTACGCCTGGAGCGTATTCCTGAATCCATTGGTGAAAGCCTTCGGATGGTCAAACTCTGAGGTTACCCTAACCTTTTCTATAGCGATTCTGGTGTTAGGCTTTGCGGCTTTTTTGGGAGGACTCTGGATGAGCCGCGTCGGTCCGCGCACAGTGGGAATCGTAGGAGGGCTTTGCTATGGCCTAGGCGTCGCTTTGAGTAGCCTTTCGGCCGATCGGCTCTGGGTCCTCTACCTTAGCTATGGGGTTCTGGGCGGTTTGGGACTAGGTCTCGGCTACATTGTGCCGGTAGCCACACTGGTTAAGTGGTTCCCAGATCGGCGGGGGTTCATCACCGGGCTCGCAGTGGCCGGCTTCGGCGCTGGAGCACTGCTCACCGCTCCGGTGGCTGCAGGCTTGATCGGGCGGGTGGGTGTCCTGCAAACATTAGGCATCCTTGGTATCATCTATTTAGTCATGGTCGTAGCTGGGGCCTCGGTGATGAAAAACCCGCCGCCGGGCTGGGTACCGGAAGGCTGGCAGCCCTCTGCGAAGAAACAAGCGCGGCTCGCCACCCGAGATTTTACTCTGCAACGGGCCCTGTCGACTTGGCAATGGTATGCTCTCTGGGCCATTCTCTTCCTGAATGTCACTGCGGGAATCAGCATAATCTCGCAAGCTGCACCGATGGCCGGAGAAATCAGCGGTGTACCGCCCCTCGTTGCTGCAAGTATGGTCGGAATCATTTCGATCGCCAACGGCCTCGGTCGGCTGCTTTGGGCTTGGCTTTCTGATTCCGTGGGGCGCCCCGGTGTGTTCTTGATCATGTTTTTGCTCCAGGCGACGCTCTTTTTTTTCCTGCCCGCGCAACGGGATTTCGCGATACTCGTCACTTTCGCGTTTTTCATCCTTAGTTGCTACGGAGGCGGTTTCGGCACAATGCCGGCGTTTGCTACCGATTACTTCGGGCCAAAGTTTGTTGGCTCGATTTATGGACTTATGCTGACCGCATGGGGTTTCGGAGGTGTTCTCGGGCCTCTGTTAATTGCTCGCATCCGTGAGGCTACCGGGAGCTATAGCGGAGCGCTAACCATTATCGCCTCGGTGATGCTGGTTTCAAGCTTGTTGCCTCTTACCATGATGCGTGGCAAGAGCGTACGAAATGAACCCGTGCGGTCTAGCTAATGCGCGCGGTGCGTGCGGGATCAGATTCAAATCAACCGCGGCGCATGTGTAAAGATCTCGTCAGAAAGTGACACACTTTCACCTTTCTACCGGATGCTGCGCATCCGAGTTTGAGACAGACAAATAGGAATTAGCATCATCGCAAGCTCCCTGGTGCACATCATACTTTATGAAGTCTTCGGATTCATCGTCGGAATCACCAATCGCGGGTGCACAACCGCCGGCCGAGATCACGGGAACTCGAACCGGTCATCCGCACCACGTGGCCGCCGGGCTTCAAGCCCTTTATCAAAGCGGTCGTTTCACTCTGCAGAAGATGGGAGTTCTACGGGGGCTGAGCACATGGACGAAAGTCAACCAAAAACAGGGATTCGATTGTCAAAGCTGTGCCTGGCCCAGTCCACAAAATCACCGACATCTGCTCGAGTTCTGTGAGAACGGAGTCAAAGCAATTGCGGACGAAGCAACTACAAAAAGGATTAGCTCCGCATTCTTCAGCAACCACAGCATCACCGATTTAAGGCAGCGGTCGGATTACTGGCTCGGATCGCAGGGAAGGCTTACCGAGCCAATGGTCAAACGACCGGACAGCGATCACTACGAACCGATTTCCTGGGATCAAGCATTTCAATTGATCGCAACCGAGCTTAATTCGCTTAGCTCGCCGAACGAAGCTGCCTTCTATACCAGCGGGCGCACTAGTAATGAGGCAGCATTTCTCTACCAGTTATTTGTACGTCAATTTGGCACCAATAACCTGCCCGATTGCTCAAATATGTGTCACGAATCAAGTGGCGCGGCCATGAGCGATACGATTGGTATCGGCAAAGGATGTGTCACACTGGATGATTTCGAAAAGACAGACGCCATCTTTATTGTCGGTCAAAATCCCGGAACAAACCATCCTCGAATGCTGACCTCGTTGGAACATGCCAAGAAACGGGGCGCAAAAATCGTGGCAATCAATCCTTTGCCCGAAACCGGGTTGATGCGCGTGGTGAATCCGAATCCACAGGAATACCTGTCAAATCCGTTCGCTTTTCCAACAAAAATGCTCCTTAACCGCGGGACGAAATTAAGCGATCTCTGGTTACCGGTTCGCATCAATGGAGACATCGCCGTGTTCAGGGGGATGATGAAAGAGATGCTGGCCGAGGAAGATCGACGTCCACGCGAATTCTTTGATTGGGATTTCATCCGCCAACACACCGTTGGCTATGACGAGTTCATCGCCGGTTTGCGTGCGACCAGTTGGGAAGAAATTCTCGTCAGCAGTGGTCTGAACCGGGATCAGATCCGAGCTGCCGCAGAAATTGCGCTGAATGCTCGCTCCATTATCTGTTGTTGGGCCATGGGACTGACCCAACACAAAAACGCGGTGGCCACCATCCAGGAGGTGATCAATTTTCTGCTACTGCGCGGCAACATCGGACGGCCCGGTGCCGGCCCATGTCCGGTACGTGGACATAGCAATGTGCAGGGTGATCGCACCATGGGTGTCTGGGAGAAAATGAGCGATCAGTTTCTCGATCGACTCGGCGCAGAGTTTCATTTCGCTCCGCCGCGAGAACATGGCACTGACGCCGTCGATAGCATTAAGGCGATGCATGACGGCCGAACCAGGATCTTCTTTGCGTTAGGCGGCAACTTCCTTTCCGCGACGCCCGATACTGAGTTTACTGCGCGGGCGCTCCAAAATTGCCGGCTCACTGCTCACGTATCAACCAAGCTTAACCGTTCCCATTTGATCACGGGCCAGATGGCTCTGATCCTGCCTTGCTTGGGACGCACGGAGATCGATCGCCAGACAGAAGGCGAACAATTTGTCACGGTTGAAGACAGCATGGGAGTAATCAGCTCCTCGCGCGGTCATCTCAAACCAGCGAGCGGATATTTGCTCAGCGAACCCGCAATCATCGCTGGGTTAGCCCGCGCCGTCCTCGGCGACCGGACTACGGTTCCATGGGAAGATCTGGTCGCTGACTATGGCCGCATCCGGGACCATATTGAGCAGGTGATTCCAGGTTTCGAGAACTTCAATCAGCGTATCGCTCAAGACATATTTTATCTGCCTAATCCGGCACGCGACGAACGCCGATTCCCTACCGATGCAGGTAAAGCGAAGTTCACTGTTCACGCGATTGAACCAAACGAGCTTCAGCCGGGCGAGTACATTATGATGACCATTCGGTCTCACGATCAGTTCAACACCACTATCTACGGTTTGGATGATCGTTACCGCGGCGTCTTCAATGGCCGGCGGGTTGTCTTCCTAAATCGGGAGGATCTGGCTGAAGCGGGGCTCGAAGCAGGTCAACTGGTCGATCTTACCGGTCACTTCAAAGGAAAAAAACGGATAGCTGAATACTTTCTCGTCACTCCGTTCGAAATTCCGCGCGGCTGCGCTGCAACTTATTTTCCCGAAGCCAATGTTCTGGTACCGATCGACAGTGTGGCCGAGCACAGCAACACGCCGACTTCCAAATTTGTAGTGATTACCGTTTCCCCGTCGCGTGATATGAAAGCAGGACTGGCTCGCCTTCAGGCAGCAGCGCGCGAGGCAGGAGAGGCGGGCAGTCATCAATCCGCCGGCACATTATAAGTCAGGCTACCACATCAAGTAGCTAATAACCGTATCGGAACAAAATAAGAAATGGCTACCTATTATAGGCGGAAGAGATCGGTTGCGATGCGCTATTGGCTGGCAGCCGCGCTTCTTTGCCTCGCTCTTGGTTCCTTATTTTTCACGGGTGGAGCTAGCTCGAAAAGCTCTTCTTCTAACGGTAAAAAAACTCAAGAAATTCAACCGGCAGATCGCTCGCCATGACTCTTGCCCGTTGTCAGGCGCTTCCGCCCGATTTGTCAATAAACGACTAGGAATTTTTCAAGCAACGCTACGTTCGAAGAATATCTTCAACCCACGACATTGCTGCCATGGTGCTAGGAAAACCGATCGTCGTGATTGCCAGCACTCCGACGTGCCGTAGCTGATCCGGGGTGCAACCAACGTCCAACGCACGACGCGTATGACTATGTACCGCCCCTTCTCGCATTGCGCCAACGGCAATTGCCAGCTTCACCAGCGCGCGGGTTTTGCTGTCCAACGGTCCAGCTGACTGGGTTGCTTCACCCAGCGCCTGGACGGCCTGCATAACTTCTGGATAGTTCTTCTCGAAGTGCTGATACCGGGCCGGCATCTGAGTTTTCGCTTTTGCGGAGGAAGATTTTTTCATGGGTTAGTCGGTTATGTTTCAATCCTGCCAAAAAAGCTTTCATTGGGCAAGCAAGGCAAAGCTGGCAAAATGTCCTATTTAGTCCGCCGCTTTGGTTGATAGGCGATCATGGTTTTATGAAAGAAGACAGCAAAAAGGCATTGCCGATGCCGTTTTCTCACCCGGGCGCGCGATCAGACCGACTTAGGTAAGAGTCATTTGTGAGCTGGATCTTCAGGCGGCGACCTTCCATTTCTCTAAGCTGATCGCAGATAGCTCGCTTCGGATGGAATTGGCGA
This sequence comes from Verrucomicrobiota bacterium, assembly GCA_041167675.1. Taxonomy (GTDB): domain Bacteria; phylum Verrucomicrobiota; class Verrucomicrobiia; order Chthoniobacterales; family JAFAMB01; genus DASTDH01. The sequence goes on along the minus strand of JBEEIB010000091.1, from coordinate 8,788 downwards.
ATCGATAAAAATCAGCGGAAAGGCCGCCAAGCTCGCCACTGGCGATAGCCCAGGAAAACATCCGGCCGAATCGCAGGCCCGGAATTTTAATCTGCTGCATAAGTCCTGTGCTAAGTTCGTGTTGGATATCCCAAGATGAGAGGAAGCCGACACCAAGACCGGCGCTGACAAGCAATTTGATAGCCTCGGTGCTCCCCGCTTCGACCAGGTGATCCAACTTCCTCACACTCACTCCGCAATCCTTGAGTACGCTTTCCACGATGGCTCGGCTACCGGCCCCAGGTTCGCGCCAGATTAACGGTAGAGTCTCCAGGTCTCGGACAGACCTGACTCGTTCAATCGCACGTCGGAACTTCAGATCAGAAATTTGCGCGGCACAGACTGGAACGATTTCATCCGGCATGAACTGCTCGAGCCGAACGCCGGCACTTCGCTCATGGCCCTCGACCAGACCGAATCCCACACGATGTTCTCGAACCTGCTCGAGCACTTCTTCCGTATTCCCAACGATGAGACGAAGCCCGGCTGAAGGGTGGTAACGGCGAAATCGAACGAAGATCTGCGGTACAAAATGTCTCGCGATGGTTGTGCTGGCAGCCAAATTCACAATGCCGGTCTCCTCCCGGGTCTGATCTAACTCGCGCACAATCTGTTCTAACTCGACAAACACCCCTTGAAGTCGCTTGCGTAAACGGCCTCCCCGGGGTGTTAAATCCACACCATGAGCTGAGCGGATGAACAGGGTTGTGTCCAGGTCGGCTTCCAGTCTTCGGATCTGACCGGTAACTGCCGGTTGCGAAAGATGGAGTCGTCGAGCTGCTTTGGAGATTTGACCCGCGTCGGCAACCGCCAAGAAAGTCTGCAATAAACTCGAGTTTAACCGGTTGAGATCCATGGGCTAGGTAGATGAGGATGAGCCGACTTGGGGTGCCGCGATCACGATACTTTTTTTAGGCAATTTATCGGCCAGCTCTCGGCTGATTCCAAAGTTGTCGCTGATGATGCCTAGCGGATTGGCCGCCAGCCAGGTGGAAATGTTGATCTCCTCATAAACCGGCGACTTAAGTAAAATGAGCACCTTAGTGGGCTCATCTCCAATCTGCTCAACAAAGTGGCCAAAGCCTTGTTTGATGAAAGCGACCTCACCCGGGCCAAACGCCTCCGTCTTCGTTCGTCCATGCGCTCCGAATATGGTTATGCGAGCTCGGCCAGAAAGATAGAACTGCCATTCGTCGGCGTTGGGATGCCAATGCATTTCACGCAATGCTCCGGGCTTAAGCAGCATGGTCACACCGGTCAGCGTGTTTTGGATCGGAAACTCCTTTTGCGATACTATCCGCAGTTCTCCGCCGGGAAACTCAAGGGCGGGCGAAGCATCTAAACGGTATTTATGAGGGAATTGGTTCGCTTGCTGGTTGATTTGCCGCAAAGGCTCCTGCGCTGCCGGCGGTACTTGTCCCGGTAGGATGTATGCTTCGCTTTTCGGGAAATTAGCGAAGGCCGACTCAGGTAACCCAAGATTTTGAGAGAGTACATTCGGCGCAGTGTGACCGACCCAATCAGTGATCGAGAACGTTCCAAATTCGCTGAAATGTCCGTCGTCAAAGCCGAGAATAAAATGAGCCTCATCGGGACCCAGGCATTGCAAGGCATGACCATGTCCTTTGGGGAAGAACCACACGTCACCTGGTCCGAAATCGTCTTGTGCGGCCTCGCCATTTGGAGAGATCACCGTTGTGCGCACATTTCCCTTTACCATGTAGGCCCACTCGCCGGCGATCGCGTGCCAGTGCAGTTCACGGAGCCCGCCCGGTTTCAATCGCATGGAAACGCCGGCAATACTGGTCGCTACCGGCAACTGCTTAACGGTCGATTCCTTCGCCGAACCGCCCTCGCCGACCCAGCCTTCACTTCCCTCCAAATCGTGTTTAAAATCTTCCAGCGGTTCGTGCTGTTCTCCTGGCTTGGGAGCCGCCTTGGCTTCGGGAACACCCACCGATGCCGCAGCCAATCCAGCGCTGGTGAGAGTGGCAAGGCCTAAGAGTTGGCGCCGGGTGAGACCCCGACAATCATCATCAAGAGTGTTAACTTTCATTGTCAGTTTCCTTTGCTTCTGGGGTTATAGTTGATGATAAAGTTCAAGCTTTCGTAACTAACGAAGTTGTTGCTCCGACCCATTTCTATCTTTTCATCCGGCGACCTGCTTGCCTATGAGTTAGTTATTGGCCTTGGCCTGCGTCGTGCTCTGAATCGATACGGGCATTCCTTCATGTAAATCGTCAGCTGGGTTCTGTAGCACTCGGTCCTGGGCATCCAGTCCACTGAGAATCTCTGTCTTGGTACCAAAGTCGCGGCCCAATTTTACTGATTTGATATGGATTTTATCAAAGGAATCGACGACCACGATGCGCTGGCCTTTCGCGTCGATCAGAATTGCGTTATCCGGTATCAATAGGACCGCCGTCGGGCTCGGCAGTGAGAATTTGGCGTGGGCGTACATGCCGGCGAAGAGCCGACCGTCCGGATTGGGAACGTCAATCTCCAATAAGAGCGTCCGCGAAGTTGGATCGAATGCCCCGGCATCTCTTGCTATCTTTCCAGCAAATGTCTCGTTCGGATATTCATCTACCGTGATGGTGGCCGGTGTACCAGGTCTCACGCTGCTGATATCCGCCTGTGGGACATGAACCAACACGCGAACCGGATCAGATTGAACCAGGTCAAAAAGCGTATGGACGGTCGAGACACTGCCTGATGTAACCAAAGATCCGACATCAATGAACCGCGCGGTGATCGTTCCGGCGAACGGCGCGCGAATTTGTTCAAACCCCTTATTATCCTGTGCGCTTTTAAGCACCGCCGCCGCATTATCCCGAGTCGCTTTTTTGACTTGCTCGGTCGCCAATACCGTGTCGAGTTCCTGCTGGGCAATGACATGGTTCTGGGAGAGCTGTTGCGAGCGCACTGAATTGGTTTGAGCCAACTTGAGATTAGCTTCCGCCAGTTCTAACTGGGCTTGGGCCATGCGCAGGTTTGCATCAATTTGCGGCGCATCGATATCAGCCAGCACTTGGCCTGGCGTCACGTGTGCGCCGATATCGGTGTACCACCGCGCGATATAGCCATCGACTCTGGCATAGATCGATGTCTGCTGATTCGCCTGCATATTGCCCGGAAGCACCAGGTCGGGCGCACTCGATGTCTGCGTTGGTTCTACCACCGTTACCGCTCTTTTTCCGGCTGCGGCGGCGGCGGCATTGAGTTCCTGGTTATTCTGAATTCGCGGATGGATGGCCAGAAAATAGACGCCCACGCCAATCGCAAGGAGTGCGGTTATTGCTATTAGCGCCTTCCGCATAAAACGAGGACGCCGGGTGCGATCGGAGCGTTGCCTCTCTGGTCCTTCAGACATCCGATTGCTCAGCATCGGGGTACCAGGTTCATGATTTTTGCTCATAATGGGTTTTGCGTTTGTGGACCTTCTCCTATGAAGCCAGCCCTGGCGCGTGGCTCTCCTCCTCCGGCCTGGAGCGCAGACGCGGATGGAGTGCACGCGGTTTGAAGTTCCGCTTCAACAGTTTGTAAACGACCGGCACGAAGAACAGAGTGAAAAGTGACGCTATGGTCAGTCCTCCAATCACCGCGCGTCCGAGCGGGGCGTTTTGCTCCCCACCGGATCCTAATCCAAGTGACATTGGCAACATACCGAGGATCATTGCCAAAGCGGTCATGACCACAGGTCGCAGACGTGTGAATCCGGCATCTTTAGCTGCCGAGAAGGCATCTTTACCTTCACGAAGCTGATCATTTGCGAAGGTCACCACCAGGATACTATTTGCGGTTGCGACACCTATACACATGATCGTTCCCATCAACGCCGGCACGCTAATGGTTGTTCCAGTAAGAAACAGCATCCAGACGATCCCGGTAAGCGCGCCAGGAAGCGCAGTAATGATGATGAACGGATCGAGCCAGCTCTGAAAGTTAACTACCAACAGGAAGTAGACCAGCAGTACGGCAAAAGCGATACCAACCCCCAGTCCGACATAAGAAGAGTTCATACTCTGAATCTGACCACGAACTGCGAGCGTGGTACCGCGCGGTAGATGCGGTTTCATTTGATCGACGATTTTTTGAACTTGTTGTGCCACCCCGCCTAAATCTCTATTTTGGGTATTTGCGTAGACGTCGAAGACGCGCTGCACATTGTAATGGCTTACCACGACCGGTGTAGCGGTACGATGGATGGAAGCAAGATTGCTCAACAGCTGCGGTTGAGCGCCGTTAGTCGTGCCGATCGGAGTCCGATAGATATCAGCGGCCGAATCGATCACGTACTGCGGCGTTTGCACCGCAATGCTGTAACTCACTCCATTCTGAGGGTTCAACCAGAAGTTCGGCGCGGTTTGTGCACTACCGCTTAACGAAACCAATAGATCATCGGCAATTTGCTTTTCTGTTAAATTGAGTTGATCCGCCCGAGTGCGGTCAATGTCTACCAACAAAGATGGATTATTAACAATCTGGTGAACGTTCACGTCCACCGCTCCGGGAATCTGTGCCATCTGTTGACGGAGTTGCTGTGCGATCTGGTAGTTGTTCTCTTGGTCGCCACCGACCACTTGGACATCGATCGGCGCCGGAAGCCCAGCATTAAGGATTTGGCCAACAATATCCGAGGGCTGCACGAAAAACGTATAATTCGGGTATTTCGCTATCAGCTCCTGCCGGATTTTCTTTACATAATCCCAGGTCGGACCATGCTTCTGCTGGTTGAGCGAGACCAGGATCTCTCCGTCGGCAGAACTGATCGTGGCAGTGTCACTCAAAGCAAGATTGAGGTTCAGCGGCAGACCAATGTTAGCAAGCACAAGATCAATCTCGTTCTTCGGGATTACACTTCGAATGACATTCTCGACTTGCGTAAAAACATGCTGAGTCTCCTCGATCCGAGTGCCGACCGGCGCCCGCACATGCAACCGAAATTGACCCGCGTCAACCAACGGGAAGAAATCCTCACCCAGGAATGGCACCAGGATAACCAGTGAGAGCACGACGACTCCTAGACTAACGGCAACCACTAAGCGGGCGTGCCTAAGTGCCCACTCCAATCTAGCAACATAGAAGTTCCGCACCTGCTCAAAACGGTGATTAAACCCTTCATGGAAGCGAACAAACCAACTTCGCTTGCTCACGGCGCTTTCCTCCGGATTCTCAGAGTGGTGCTCGCCTTTGAGCAAAAAATTCACCATGGTTGGTACCACCGTTCGGGACAAGATGTAGGATGCCAACATGGCGAACACCACTGCCATGGCCAGTGGCGAAAAGAGGTAGTAGGCAACTCCTCCTAACAAAAAGATTGGAACAAAGACGATGCAGATGGAAAGGGTTGCAACAAAAGCCGGTGTAGCGATTTGATCGGCGCCATCCAGGATTCCGTCGATTAACGATTTGCCCATGGCCAAATTGCGATGGATATTCTCGATTGTGACAGTCGCGTCGTCGACGAGGATACCTACGGCTAAGGCGAGGCCGCCTAGGGTCATAATGTTCAGGGTTTGACCCAACGCATGAAGAGCTAGTATCGAGCAACAGATTGAAAGTGGAATAGAGGTGGCTACGACAACGGTGCTTCGCCAGGAACCCAAAAACAGGAGGATCATTGCGGCGGTCAACGAAGCGGCAATAATTGCTTCTTGTCCGACGTCAGCGAGCGCTGTACTCACAAAAACCGACTGATCAAAAAGTGGCTTGATCTCCAATTCCTTAGGCAAAGTAGCGGCTATTCCAGGCAACGCCGCCTTTACCTTAGACACCACATCGAGCGTCGAGGCACTGCCACTCTTCAGCACCGGTAACAGCGCGGCCTTGATGCCGTTAGCGAGCACCATATTCACCTGCGGTGTGTAGCCGTCGCGAACGTTGGCTACATCTCGAATGTAGATGGTCGCGCCGTTCACCTCCTTGATTGGTAGATTATTCAACGCTTGGATTGTGTCGGTATTACTATTGAACAGGACGTCGTACTCGCGTTTACCGATCTTCGCTGTACCGGATGGTAATATTACGCTTTGCTGATTGATCGCGTTGGTAACTTCCTGCGGTGAGATGTTACGGGCCTGCAGCTTGCTGGGATCCAGATCCACCGAGACACTTCGGGTTTTGCCGCCGTAAGGCAGGGGAATGGATGCACCCTGTACGGTCGCGAGCTGCGTACGAATGAAATTGGTAGCAAAGTCGTAAAGCTCTTGCTCGGAAAACTTCCCTCCGCCTACACTGAGCTGCAATACCGGTACATTGGCCGCGTTGTAGCTGAGAACATTCGGTGGAGTGATACCTGATGGCAGCGTTTTAAGAATCGCCTGACACGCCGCCGTAGTTTCAGCGATGGCAGCATCCACACTGGCACCCGGCTGCAGGTACACCTTAATAACATCAATACCATTGAAGGAGTTAGATTCGATGTGCTCGATATTATTGACCGTAGTGGTCAATGCTCGCTCAGAGACCGTCGTTATTCGACGTTCCATTTCCTGAGCCGGCATGCCGTTGAACGTCCAAATGACACCGACGACTGGGATGTTAATTGCCGGGAAAATATCCTTCGGCATCTGCAACGCGCTCAGCGCGCCGCCAATCATCAGCAATATTGCCAGAACGGCAAAAGTGTAGGGAGCTTTGAGAGCGATTTTTACGATCCACATAGTCGGGCTAGTAAGTTAACACCACGGTTAGGATTGGCTGATCGGAGAAGCCTCGCCTACTGCGATCTCCCGTTTCTGGTCGGCAAAGTGATTGGCCAGCAGGCCGCAAACAAACAGCTGGAACGGGTGATAGAACATAATGGGCAACAGGATTAGTCCCAGGTTCCCCTTGGCTCCGAAAATAAGTTGCGCCAGCGGAACACCCATCGCCAGCGTTTTCTTAACGGAACAAAACAGGGCGGCAATGAAATCATCTCTTTCCAATCTCGCAGCGTTGGAAGCCGCCCAAACGAGCAACGACATGGTGATAAACAGCGCGATAACACCCATCAATACTTTAACCGTGAGTCCGATGCCGTAGTGCTGCCAGATCCTTCCCTCGACGGAATCACAGAAGGCCGTATACACGATAAGCAAGATTACTCCGTTACTGAGGATGTTCAGCATAGGCCGGCCGGCATCGACCCATTTTCGAACCAAAGGCCGGATTGCCATGCCGAGCGCGAATGGCGCCAGAGTCAGCAAAGTGATCTTCAACAACAGGGGGCCAAACGAACTGACTTGGCCGCTCGCCTGCATCAAGAGTCGCACCAGCAGCGGAGTAAACATGACCCCCAATATGTTGGAGAGCGCAGCATTAAAGATAGCGCCGGACGTATTACCTTTGGCCACCGTCGTCAGAACCACAGAGGTAGAAACCGTCGAAGGTAACACGCATAGATAGAGAAAACCGTCCCGCAGCGCACTCGGTTCCGAAGGCCAAATGATTCGGGTGATCTCGTGGAATGCTAACCCAACGACCGGGAACAAAAGGAAGGTAAAACTTTGAATGATGAGATGGAGGCGCCAGTTACCGGCACCACTCTTCATTCGTTCGACCGCCATCGCCAATCCCTGCACAAAGAGGATCAAGGCGATCCCAGCGTTATTCAGAAAATCCGCATGCATCCAGCCTCCTCTTGCGCCAGGGCTGGGAAACAGAAAAGCAAGCGCGACCGAGCAAAGCAGAGCGATAATGAATCCGTTCTGGATGTTACCCTTTTTCTGTCCGCGTTTTTTCATTCAATTCAAGTGGGATCGTGGGAGCGGCTCGTCGCGCTCCGCGTTGGTCAATGTGATTTGGGATCGAATTTTTCTGATCCTAACAACATCTTGCGGCGGCGTTCGCTGGTGTGACTCCGCATCGCCTCTGCCGCGCCTTCCGGGTCACCGGCAGCAATCTTGTCGAGAATCTGATGATGCTCGCGATTAGAGAGTTGCATTTCTCCTCGCTGCATCAGACCAAACCGCCGGAAGAGATGAAGTTCATTGAGCAGGCGATTATAAATGCTCAAGAGCCTCTGATTGCCGCTCCCCTCCACCAAGCATTGATGAAAACTGAGATTAAGAGAGTAATATTGGTCGAGATCTTCGGCTTCCGCGGCAGCGTCCATTGATTCGACCAGGGACTGCAGTTCGGCGATTTGTTTGGCGGAAAGTCGGCGCGCTGCAGTTCGGGTCGCAAGTTCTTCCAATGCGGAGTAGACATCATGGATTTCGACTGCCTCATCCAAATCGATCTTGCGCACGAAGGCTCCGCGATTCTGTTCGATTTGAACCAGCCCAAGGTCTTCCAGGGCGCGAAACGCTTCCCTGACGGGACCACGGCTGACACCAAGGCGCAGCGCCACTTCTTGTTCGATGAGCTTTTGACCGGCAGTCAATTCGCCTTTGAAAATCCATTGGGCGACGGCGCGCTCCACGTCGACGGCACGAGAACGTGGGCTCTGAGATTCATTATTTCTGGGAAGCGCTACGCTCATTTCGGCAATAAGAAACCATCGTATCGCATTTTGTCAACAATCTTGTTTGCAAATTGATATATAATGTGTAAGCTGTTGATACTCAGAGAGTATAATGTAGACACTCAAACCACTGGAGCTTTTGGCATGCGAAAAAGAAAGTCGCTGGAAATTGATTCGCCAGGTCGACTCGCCGATTGCCCGCAACCAATTCCGGCCAGCAATACTAGCGCCGGTGTCGACCGAGCACTAACACGCCGTTGCGATAGTGGCAGCCCTGACGCAGGAAAGCAGTAATAGTCG
>JBEEIB010000090.1:0-3878 GCA_041167675.1 Verrucomicrobiota bacterium | reverse complement strand
GAAAAGCCGCGAGCAAGGCATGAGCGTAGAATTCTTTGGTTGTCATGAATTTCGATTTTAACCGAAACGCTCTTGCTCGGCTACGTCTCAAGCACAATACCTCTAGGCAGCTTTCCTCAGTTTTTGCTGACTGAAGTGTTTGAATGAAGCACGTTAGATAATTCGTTTGAACCATTCCACTCGGATTGGCCACCGGTGTATCCATTACCCAGCCACCCGCTGGTACGGCAATACGAAGCAGGGCAAGTTCATGAGCGAGGCAGACGCTCGCTCTCAAGCGATACAGGCCAGCTATGAACGGGCAATGAAATTTCTGACTGCGGTCGGTTTAACCACAAAACACAAACCCCCGCCAGCAGAAATTCGCTGGTCGAACGACGGCTACTGAACGAGGAGTAACGGCGTGAAAGACGACCCGAAATCAATCGCCCGAAAGAGTTATCAGGCTTATGTCGACAAAGATCGCGCTGCGATAGAAGCGGTCCTCAGCGATGACTTTCATTTCACCAGTCCATTGGACAATCGCCTCAACCGTGAGACCTACTTCGATAGGTGTTGGAAAAACAGCGAGACGATTACCGGCTTTAAGTTCGTAAACCTCGTGAGCGAGGGAGAGCACGTATTCGTCACCTACGAAGGGCAAAACACCACCGGCAAGCGGTTCCGCAATACGGAAATAATGACCGTCCGAGACGGCAAAATTGTCGAGGTTGAAGTCTATTTCGGTTGGTCAATCCCGCATGAGGCCACGGAGGGAGGCTTCGTCAACCCCTAAGGCGAATAGCGCCACACACTCTGTGATGACTCGATTGCGTTGGAAAAGGTGGGCCTGAAGCTGCCTACTTCTCGTACGTGCACTCGGGTCGAGATCGGCCCACGAGAAAGCACGCCCAATGGCATGATCGGTTCGGTCGCGCGAAACCGGGCGGCAGACCATCTCGTTTGATCGAGAAGTCCGAGCAGCCGCTATCCACCGAAAACGATAGCTCGACGGCCTGAAAACAGCAGCGCGACTTAAGCCACGGCCAAGCCGCGCATCTGTCCCTGGGTCCAGAAAAACGAGGAGAACGCGTAGGCGCAATACTTGGTAGGCTGATCTTAATGGGTGACGAGCGGGTAACAGCCAGTATCAAGGACGTTTGGGTTCAGATGCCACCACCAGCACGGATTGCGGTTTGGAAATGCGAGGCAAAGCAGGTGTTTCGCGCTCAAGTGCTTCTCCTTCTCGATCTGCTTGAACGCGAAATCGATGAGCGAGTTTACGGTTCTTTGGCAGTAGCTTTGGGCGACTGCGCTGAGCAGGCGGAAAAATCCGGAATACTCGATAGCGAACGCAGCTTGGCGGTATGGAATTCGTTGGACCGGCCAATCCTCATCCGGCGGCGTCTTTGCCGCCTGGAGTTTTATTCGGAGTTTGAGAGCCGCTTGGATCAATTGGTCGATAAGGAACCGGGTGATCCAAAAGTCATGCCCCTGGTTCGGTTCCTCTGGTCTCGGCATCTATCATGATCATCTGGGAGTGCGAGCAAGTCCGGCAACCGGTTACATTAGGGTCTCTAACTGGTAAATCGACCTGGTCATCGCCTACGTGCAGCTTTCGCCAAACCGGAATTGAATAATAGCGGCCTGTCAGGCGTCTAACCTTGCGTCTAACCTTTTATGAACAAGCTTCAAATCAAAGGCTCGTGGAACGAGCTGAAGGGCAAGCTTAACAGCAGTACGGAAATCTCACCGATGATGATTTGGTGTTTTCGGAAGGTAAAGAAGATGAACTGCTTGGACGGCTTCAAAAGAAGCTCGGAAAGAGTAAGGACGAAGTCCGGCAGATGATCGAGAAATTGTAGCCGCTAATGAAGGTTTGAGAAGAGGTTCGGCAAAACTACACCATTATGAAAACCAAATCCGCCATCGACCAGGTCGAAGAACTTGCGCCAAGAACGCTTAGAGAAATTGTGCTCGGCGAGGCAAAAACTTTGCGCCCCGAGGCTTCGGTGCAGGAAGCTTGCGATGAGCTGCGATCTGAGGGGATGACTTCATCTCCCGTGACCGATACGGACGGCCAGTTACTCGGAACGGTGTCGGAGAGTGAGCTTAACCGCAAAGTCGGGGGTTTCGGCCACGATCCGAAGATCGAACTAGCGCAAACGGAACTGAATCAGGAAACCGTCTATTGCTTTGAAGACCAAACCATCGCTGAAGCTGAAAAGTTGATGCGTGAAGGAAATCTCCGTCAACTGCCCGTGCTGACTCGTGAAAAGCGAACGGTCGGCATTGTCACGCTCGAAGATATCGGCCGAGAAGAAAAAGCGACACGTAGCTAGTGACCCGCCCTGGAGCATTTGAGATTTCACGATGGCGGGTTGTGTATTCCGTCCTCAAGGAGCCGATCCCTAGATGGTGCCGGAATCGGCGTCACTTCCCGCTCGCACGGGAAAGAAATGTTCTAATCGGTCCTCCGAAGCGGAAACTCCCCGCCCGCCTTGAACACAGGATCTTTGCGGTAAGTAAGCTTAAGCCACCTTTTGGTCAGAGAAGTACTAAAGGAGCCGCAATAAGGATTTTTCTTGAACCAATCTGGGATCGACTAAGTTTGGCAGTACCGGCAGCGGCAGATCTGAATTGACTGCGAACAGGATTTTCTACTGTTGGCTCCTAACCATTATCTTGCCAATGGTGCGACCGATAATAAGGATAGTGATGGTGGCGGTAATGGTAATACCGGTAGCCGTGTTCGCGATAATAGTAACGATCGTCGGAATACCCTTGGCCTACGGAAATGGTAATCGCCTTAGATTCCGTAGGAATCAAAGCGAAGAGCCCTAACGCAGCTAGGATCGGCCAGAGATATACTTTCATTGAGTCCACTTTCTATAACGCACATCTCTATTGGAGGTGTGGCTTTATACATGTAGTCGTTGTTATTGTTTTCTGAATGTCGCCTGTCTTAGTCGATTTCTCCCATACTCTTCCCGAAGGGTTGTTGTCGCTTTCCCGAGGTGGCACAACCGACGGCATGGGATCTCTTGAAGGGGCGACACTTCGACCTCGACCGAGTTTCGCTGTCCGGCTCAACCGCTGCACGTGCGGTTGGGGTGTCTTCGATCTTGCGGACAGATGTAAACTAAAACCTGAACGGTGGAAAAGAACGATCAAGGAAAGAGAAGTAAATTTCGGTTGTCGCTTCGACGAAGAGTTCAAGCGCGATGCGGTACGGATGTTGGAATCAGGCGTCCGGGCGATGGGACAGCTCAGCCAAGAGCTGGGTGTCTCAGTGTGGAGTCTAGGACGCTGGAGCAAGCTTTACGGTAAGGACTCGGCGGCTGGCGGGACATCGGGTGGTGGCGGCGGGTAGACTTCTGCAAGGAGGGTCTTCTTTCGAATTATAAGCCCTTATACCAAGCTTTTGTTTGCCGGGCCAAGCCAGCCAAGCAAAAACGACCATCACTATCCAGGCTATCCAGTTGGACGGGCTCGATATCACACAGCCGAGCGCACTGAGCACGATAGCTACGAGGATTAAAGTAGCGTGTATAAAACTTCGATTTTGTTGCACTCTATCTGTTGCTGCGTATTTCTTGAAGTTATGCCGGATAATGGGCTGGTTAACGTGCATTATCTTTTTCACTAATCCTCCCACTCCGCCAAGTTCCCGTAGATGTTGGCAGGATGCTCATGACCAGGGGGAACGGTTGCGACAATCAAGCTTCCATATCGATAGATAGTCCATATTTCACCATCGACAATGACCGTCTCAGCACTGCAGCTGAAGGCAGTCGAGATGGCAAAGGCCGCGATTAGTAATAGTCTTTTCATTCCGCTTCCATCAATTCAACGTCCGCCGGTCTATCTTCGTTTTCGTTTGGCCATGAAGAATCCAA
>JBEEIB010000089.1:0-5344 GCA_041167675.1 Verrucomicrobiota bacterium | reverse complement strand
GCCAGCACATCTTCAATTCGTGGGCTGAAAAGTTTCTTGTTCAGTGAAGCGACGCTCGACAGATCGGCATTTCTCCGCAGCCAGTCAGCGATTTCATCTTCAACCGACACCTTCTGCACAATTTCGAGTAGACATTCTTCGGTCACGCCAATGCCATCGAGAAGCATAAGGCTTAAGCCGGGTGCAAATGCCGTAGTGATACTATACACGCCAATCTTTCCCCCAGAAAGCTTCGCCCGCAATTTATCGATCGTGCGGGGCATCATGTTTAGGCCTTCCATTTTTTGATAAGGGCTGCGTGGTGGCTGAGTCGTTAGGTCGATGCTTTCCATTTATTGCATGAGTGGGTGTTGGACATTCCGCGCCAGTGCAGTTTTTGTGTTGAATGAGTCTGGTGCCTGAGGCCAGATACATCTTAGTTCCATATAGATAGTACTCCCGTTGCGGACTTGGCCGCGTTGACTGCATGGCTCGGCTGCATGTATTTAGTTTGAGAGCGACTAGAGCTCAGTACTTTGAATACCCGCCGTTTTTTGTTCCAAATGCCGGAATCATTGTCTAGATGGCCGGACCACGTGTACTTGCCCCAAAAAAGCGGACACGAGAGTGTTTGTTTTTATAGTTGGTCTTTGGTGGGTTACAAGCAGAAGGTTACGCTCGGGTCAAGGTCGCAATCCGGCATCAACGGCGCCTCCCTACGGGCTGCCCTCCATTTATTCCGTTGCTGGCTTGACCTTCGCTGCACCTTCCGCAGGAGAGATTAGCTGTAACTTTTTCTTTCGAAAAAGTGGTTCTTTTTTCTTGGTGATAACTGGATTAGTACTGGCGAGGGCTCTGGTAGCCTAACGCGCTATGAAGACGTTGGTTATTGTAGTAGCCCTCGATGTATTCGAAGATCGTATTTCGGGCTTGAGCCTTGGATTCAAAACAGTTGCTCGCCGGAAAACATTCTGTTTTTAAAGTACTAAAGAACGCTTCGGCTTTAGCATTTCATAGCAGTTGGGAGAGCCGCTCATACTCGGGATGGCTGTCCAATATCGTGTACAAGCCTCGCCATGCCAAGATTCATCACTCGGGTCGAGCTCCATGCCGCAAAAAGCGACGATTACGAAAAGTTGCACGACGCTATGCAGAGGAAAAATTTCTCAAGAACTATCACATCAAGTGATGGGTACACGTAAACGACTTTTCAAACATCCTCTAAACAAGAATTGCGGCAGCTGAAACAGGAAACGGCGGGGCCCAAAGCATTGGGCTCTAGTACAGCCCAATCGGAGACTATGCTTATGACAAAAACAGCCAATCGTCTGCTCGCCAATATCCGGGAATTGGCACCCAGCATCATCTCGCGCGCAGCGGAAATTGAAGCTGGTCGCCAGATGCCGCCTGATCTGGTAGGAGCGCTGAGGTCGATCGGCGTCTTTCGCATGTTCGTGCCTCAAAGCTATGGTGGACTGGAGCTCGATTTACCGGCGGGGCTGGAGATCATTCGAGCGCTCGGCAGAATCGATGGTTCGGTCGGCTGGATCGCAATGATTGGCAGCGGACACGGCATTTGGGCTCCCTTGCTACCGCGGAACACATACGAGCAAGTCTACCAGAACGGACCGGACGTGATCATAGCCGGGTCGGGCCTGCCTGTGGGAACGGCGGAGGCGACAGCTGGCGATTGGCGGGTCAATGGAAGCTGGCCGTTTGCCAGCGGCTGTCAGCATGCCGATTGGATGTTCGGTTTCTGCGTCATGACCGAGGGCGGGAAGCCACTGCCCGGACCGGCCAGCGAGGGAGGGCTGCCGTTAGTCCGGGGCTTTTTCCTGAAGGCGCGCGACTGGCAGATAGAGGACACCTGTTACGTCGCAGGGCTCAAAGGTACTGGGAGCCATCATATCACGCTCAGGGACAAGGTGGTCTCGGCGGAGAATGTAACCAGAAAATAACGATTCCAGCGTACTCGAAGAGGGTCACGGCTTTTGGCAGTCATCTTGCAAGCGACTCATCCACGATCCCCACAAAGACCGATTCCCTGGCTATTGGTCAACAGTTCAACACGTCTACCAACTTTATTCTGTTAGTCGCATCGGGTTCACGAGCTGATATTGAATCGTGAATGATTGAACCGAGGCTTGGCGAACCGCTCGGGAGGTTGGCTATTCGGTTTCGCCAAGCCTCAAACTAAATAGGAGCTAGCTATGTCCAGCAATCGTGGCGTCGTATACCTCGGACCAAGGAAGGTCGAAGTGCGGAGCATCGACTACCCGAAGTTCGTAACTCCCTGGGGTAAAGAAATCGATCATGGCGTGATTATTCGGATCGTATCAACCAATATTTGTGGGAGTGATCAGCATATGGTACGCGGACGCACGACTGCTCCACCCGGTATGGTGCTTGGTCATGAAATTACTGGAGAAATCATCGAAAAAGGTCACGACGATGATCGCGATGGTTCGCGAACGGTGATGAACACTTGCATAAACGCCACCTCCATCAGGATAGTACCGGCAGATGATCATGTAATTGATGGCGACTAACACCAGCAAAAAACACATCGCGGCGATCAGCCAAAAGGAACTATAACCGGCGAGCGAAAAAGTGAGCCCGATAACGTACGCTTTACTGGTACCCCAATCGCCGTAGAGGATCGCCGCTGCGCGGAGAGAATCGACGTTGCGTGGCCCTCTGGTTCTCCCGACAATCATTTTCGAAGATTCGTTTCAGCCGTTTAACTCCTTCAATCCAAGGGATCTTACCGCACTCACCGGCCATTTGATCAATAGCGTACATATCGCCCAAAAACTCCGGAAAGCCGGACAGGGGATATAGGCGATGATCTGCGCGCATCTGGGCATCTGGGGATTCAACTGAACTCGCTGGGACGACTGGTTCCGGTAGATTCTCGCGATCCCAAGCAAGCACCTAGTGCACGGTCTGTTACAAATACGTTTGATAATCGTGGCGAAACCAGATGAATAAAGTTGCCAGTGTCAGTGTCCGTTAGTTGCAACAAGTAGTTGAGACGGACCATCGTAATCGATGTAACATTCCGCAGTATGCGAAGGGTCGCTGCCCTGCCATAAACCGGAACCAACGCGCTGCTTCGTTTCACGCGCTGGATCAACACCGGAACAAATGGTACAAAATAAACTAAAATTGGACGTTTCGTCATCCTCTCTGGGCCATCATGTGTAGGCAAGGGGCCGCTGCACGAGGCCTTCATCAAATTCTATCCGGACCTCGCCGGAAAGCTGAAGAAGCTTGTCCTTTACAATAGCCGCACACCGCGTCCCGCTGAAACCGATGGGAAAGATTACCATTTCCGAAAGCGCGAAGAAATCGAGCGATTGCGTGGAAAAGATAACTTTATTGTGCTCGACGTCCGCGGCGACCTCCAGGCTGTTGATTTGGAGCAAGCAAGTCAGATGCTCAAGGAAAGTGATCTATTTTACGAAGGTAACCCCTTCGTTGGTCGCAAGCTGAAAGATGCCTTCGAGTCAAAGGTCGATATCCTCAGTATTTTCCTTGCGCCGCTTGCACGGGACGAAATTCTCTATTTGCCGTCGCCCGATCGGCATGTGTCGCTAATTGATTTTGTAACGGATGTGATGCGACGGAAGCTTTTACGCAGAACTGAGCGACAAAAAGGCATTCTCTCGCTGCCGGATCTCGAAAATATTGAACGTCGGGCCAAAAGCGCTTACGATGAACTGAAAGAGGCGTCGCATTTTGCTCACGTGATTCCGAATCACGATGGTGAGGATAGCGAGAATTGGAACGCATTCTACTATCCCGTCGGCGACGCTCGTCGCGCGCTCCTTGCTCTCGTTGACCTGACCAGCGGTAAAGTTTCGAAATTTGTCGAAAAGTGGGAGCAGGACCTGCTCGCATAGAACAGCGATTAGCTGTGGTTCGTCATGTGAGTTTTGAAGGGTAGTACCCGGCCAAAATGGTCTCTGAAAACGAAACATGGACGAACGAAGATTTGACGACATGTCTTCTGGTCCTCGCGAACAGTGTGAACTGCGCATTTCCCTAGAAGCCTTGTCTTCGGTCTTTTTGGAGGCTTGTCGACACGATGCCTGTGAAAGCTCCCCAACTGGTCTTCTGTCGAAACGAGAGCGTGAGCGCGGGCTTGAGACGTATCGTTGATGAACTGATCAAGCGCGCTATCGCGTGTATTAAGGAGCCGTCCACGGAACGCGACGAAGATTTGCACCAAGTTCGATTAGCGATCAAAAGACTGCGGGCCGTCTTGCGGGTGCTACGACCGGTTGTCAGCAAGACGTTCTTTAAACGCGAAAACACTCGCCTTCGCTCTGCCGCCAGACGTCTCGCACGTCTGCGCGATCTTGCGGTGGCGCGCCGGACCCTTGAACAGGTCACGGACAAGCTCGAGAGCCATTCACAGGAGGCTGCAGTTCAGGAAGTCTTCGAGGCCTTTCTCGCTCAAACCCCTGCATCATCTCATTACGAAGAGGACCGGGAAACCGCACTCCGACTTGCTGCGAGAGCCCTTGTGCAAACGCGCCATGCCTTTCAAGTGTTGCCTTTGCCTGAACGTGGTTGGAAAATCGAACCGGGTTTGAAGAAACTATATCGCCAGAATCGAACGTGGATGAAGTGCGCTTCATCCAGCGATAAAGACGAGGATTTTCACGAATGGCGAAAGCGGGTAAAATACGACTTTTATCTACTGAAGATGCTTACACCGATGTGGCCCAACCGACTTGGGAAAACGGTAAAATGTCTAGATTGCTTACAAGACAAGCTGGGTAAAACCATGATTTGGCCGTGCTGAAAAGCTTTTTGGTGAAACATTTAAGTAATCTTGGAGACAGGACGCCGGTGGGGGAGGTCGTCCAATACCTCAAGAAATGGAGTGTGAAGCTCAGGAAGCAAAGCATCGCTCTCGGCAAGATCCTTTTTGAGGACAAACCCGGTTATTGGATGAAGGCGCTACGGAAAAGATGGGAGGATTGGCAGTCGTCTCAGAAGGTGCGCCGAAACCTGGATCACGGAGTATCCGCGGAATGTCGGAGCGCTGCCGCCTCAGGAAACCGGCATCGACCATCTGTTCAAACAGATGTCGGTTGAAATCGCCTGCGCGCGATAAGGACTATGGCGACCGATTTCATCATTCCGTTCTCTTAGCTCGTGCCTCCGCTGGCCGCTCTGCGAGCAAACCGATGTCGAAGCGCGGATGCTTTGTGCGCAGATCGATCATCTCTTCCTCCGGGGTCAGCAGGTCAATCAAGAGGGTCGCTAGATTCGCTTCGTTGAGCATCCGTGCTACGTGGCGATTTCGCGGGCTGTGCCGGCTGCTCCCGCTGCCGTGTGCGAACAGCACGAC
>JBEEIB010000088.1:0-12726 GCA_041167675.1 Verrucomicrobiota bacterium | reverse complement strand
CCTACATGTTTATGCTGTCCTCGGCAAAGATCCCAAAGTCGTTCAGGCGTGACTCGACCGAAGCACTGGGCGTCGCGGTGTATCCACCAGAGCCAGGAATCAAACGTCCACCAAAGATGACGTTGGTCGGAAGAACGGTAAAATTAGGACCCTGCGAGAGATCGTACGGGACAAACGTTTCATTGGTGAAATCCTGATAGGCGCGATTCTCTTCATGGCGATAACTGACACCTGCAACCAAGTGGTTCACAATTCCCGGATTTTCCACCGTTGTAGAGAGCGGAGTTTTTCCGTCCTTGGCATAGCCACCGTTCACCGTCGATGTGCTCTCCAAGAGGTGCAGATCCCAATGCAACTCCAAGCGAGTGTCGAATACGTTATCGATCGGGTTATACTCGCGATAGCCGTAAGCCTCGTTTTTGCGGGTTTGCGTGTCCTCGAAAAGCGCACGCCAAACGATCTGAAAGTCCTGGCTGACTTGCGCCTTACTAATTAGCTGGGTCAAGAATCGCTTACCGTAATCGGAGTCCTGAGGTGAAGTAAGTATTTGGTAGTTGTGCAGTTTGACCAAGTGGAAGGTGCCATCGGCGCTCGGGCTGATAAATCCACCGACCGGAAAAGTGGTGCCGAAAAAGAACGGTGTGATTGGACCAGTGACATAGGTATTATTGTCTATCAGTTGTTGGGAGACGCGATTGAATCCTTCGTTCTCATTGAATCGCTCTTCATTAAATTGAGCGGTATAATCGAAGGTTAGCGCGGGGGTCGGAATAAAGCTGAGGGCGACAAAGAGATCTTGCGTCCGGTCCTTCACGTTTTGGTAGTAAGTGTCTGCCTCCCGTCCAAGATAGCTCACTCGAATCGCCAGCTTATCCTTAATAAGCGGTCCGCCAAAATCGAGCTGCCACTCCGGCCGCAAATAGGAAGATCCACCTTCTACCAGATTGCCTAGCGTGAACGTGAACGCGCCGTGCCAACGATCGAAGTAAGGTGCTTTGGTCACAAAGTTCACATACCCACCGACCCCCAGGTTGGAGGGGCCGATCACCGGGCCGCCGGGGCCTTTTACCACGTCGACTGATTCCACCCCGTTGAAGCTGGGCATAAACTATCGAATGTATAAGAAAGCCGTTGGCCATTCTGATACATTTCCGCTGGCAAACCTCGGATCACCGGAGTACTCGGAGCGCCAAAGTTCGAACCGGTAAAAACTCCGGAAGAAAACTGAGTGAGTGCAACAACGTCTTCCACCTGACGGGCCTGGAGCTGGGATTGCGTGATCCGGCTAACCCCGCGCGGAATATCGAGAATATTCGCGCTGGTTCCGAGGACGGCATCAGTCGGAGCTACCGGCAGAATAGAATCCTCCGGAGGGATCCCGCCCGTTACGACAATCTGCTGCAGGTTTCCCCCGCCCGCGCTGGCCGATCTGGAGGAAGAGGACGTGGCGTCCTGAGCTATGAGACGATTGTTGGCGCTAAATAACAGAACAGCCCAAATAGCGATTGATAAGACTCCCAAGAACCCTGGCTTCATGGGGAAACCCTTCCAAGCAACATATATGCCAAGAGAGAGAAGCTAGAAGTTAGAAGTCAGGAGCTGGAAGAGCGCGTTCGCGTTAGCGGTGACGCAGACGCGGGATACCCAGACGATCTGCGCAGGAGACCTGGCTTGAGGATTTTCGATTCAGCCCGATTACGAACCGCAGTAGCTGTCCCTGAACAACCGAACGCTTCTCCGGATTTTTTGTCTACAGTACGTCCGATTCGAATGGGACCAGCCGACAAAGGTAATACTGTACCATTATACTGAGCGACCCTTCCGAGGCGTTAGGAACGATTCAGTCAATACGCCAAAATTCGGACATCGATGGGGAAGAAGGTAGAGGCTAGAAGTTACGGATCGACAAAGAATCATCGCGGGGT
The DNA here is from genome assembly GCA_041167675.1 of Verrucomicrobiota bacterium. Classification (GTDB taxonomy): domain Bacteria; phylum Verrucomicrobiota; class Verrucomicrobiia; order Chthoniobacterales; family JAFAMB01; genus DASTDH01. Next base: position 10,801 of record JBEEIB010000088.1, on the reverse strand, counting down.
CCGAAAACCGCCGGACCGCTGCTAAGGTGAGGCGTCTGCCAGCTTATAGATGCTTTTGGCAAAGAGCACCGCGCCGCAGTTCTGGCAAGTGAACTACGACGCGGGCTGCTCTGCTGTATGGGAATTTAGTTTGTCTGCACTTCACTGCGTATGGCTGAAAGCCTCTGATCCACCCACTGATAGGACGCGGAAGGGTTTGGTACTTGCAGCAAAGAAGTATTCGGCTAAAAGAAACACGCCGCAGACCCAATGAATGATCCGCGGGCGCCTATGGTTCTTCTAAGGCCTGATTGGCCCCTTCTTCTATCATGATCAAGATCGAGGTTTCCCCCACAAGCATCCTCGTTCCTGTTCAATGGGAAGATGCGCGGCCCTTAGTCAATTGCAGAAAAACTCACGCCAAGACGCAAAGGCGCAAAGAAGAACGGGGAAGGGTTGGGCCCCAACAACAACGCGAAAACGCTTGGCTGGAGGCGGCAGAAAACTGATGCTCCTCCCCTGTTTTCCATATCTATTTGCGCCTTTGCGTCTTGGCATGAGATCCTCACTTCTCGGAAAACGCTGCTCGGCGCAACCGGTTCATTATCGCTTTGCCAACACCGGTCTCGGGCACTGGCTCAACATAGATTCTCTCCAACGGCAGTTGGTCGAATTCTCGAAGCAGGGAAAAAAGCCGGGCAGCCGCCTCGGCCAGATCGCCGTCCTCGCTCAATGATCGTACCGCTGCAAAAGATTCTGATCGCCGATGCTTTCCCCAGCAGAGCAGACCGGAGGTCTCCGAATCCTCCACTCGAATACTCGGTGTGAGCAGTCGAACCGGTTTGTTGGGCGCATAGTGGCTCGGCGTCTGGCCTGGCGCTATGATTTTATTGGCTGCGAACTCTTCCACAACCGGGGCAATTTCAGCGAGCGCTTCCTCTGTCACCGGGCCGGGACGGAGAATCGCGATACGTCCATCAGCCGGTTGGATGATGGTCGATTCAATTCCAAAAGTAGTCGGTCCCCCGTCCACAATGAGAGCTATCCGCGATCCGAGTTCATCGAAGACGTGCTCTGCTCGTGAGGGGCTGACTCGTCCGAAACGGTTAGCGCTGGGTGCAGCCAGCGGCCGGTCGCTCTCCCGCATGATGGCTCGAAAAATTGGATGAGAGGGCATTCTTAAAGCCACCATCGGAAGCTCCGCGGTCACCAAGTTCAAAACTCTTTCACTCTTGGGTAGCAAAAGCGTCAAAGGGCCAGGCCAAAATCTTTTCGTCAATGCTTCAATCAGCGGTCTATCTGCCGGATCCGGCCGAGCTAATTCCCTCATCCATTTTGCATCCGCAAAATGGACAATAAGCGGATCGAAAAAGGGGCGCTCCTTGATAGCAAAAATCTTTGCTACCGCTGCCGCATTCAAGGCATCGGCCGCAAGCCCGTACACGGTTTCGGTCGGGAGAGCGATCGGTTCTCCGCGGCGAATGCATTCGCTAGCTCGCTGAACCGCATCCGGATCGTTGGCTGCAAGAATTTCGGCTTTCATCGATTGAATAGGCTGAGCCGCAAACAAATGGTCTCGATACAAACCGCTAAGGGAAAATCGTGCTCCGCCATTGTCCGACTAGGCATCTGGCAGCGGAGCGCTCAGCACTTCAGCGGTTTGGTTGTCGCGAAACTTCTGCAAACGTTGTTTCAGCTTCGGATCGATCAGTGAAAGAATCGCTACGGCTGCGAGCGCCGCGTTTTTTGCTCCCGCCTCACCAATGGCCAAAGTTAACACCGGGATACCTGCTGGCATCTGCACAATCGAGAGCAGAGAATCAATGCCGTTTAGTGCGTGGCTTCTAACTGGTACACCCAGAACCGGGAGAATAGTATTTGCCGCAATCATTCCGGGAAGATGAGCGGCCCCGCCGGCTCCCGCGATGATCACTCGGATGCCGCCCGTCTCGGCCTCTTTGGCAAAGGAGGCTAATAAGTCTGGGGTCCGGTGAGCTGAAACGATTTTCTTGATTACCGGAATCTTGAACTCATGAAGATACTCGACGGCATGACGCATTGTCTCCCAGTCGGATTTACTACCCATAACGACTGCGACTCGAGCTGGAAAATCCATAAAAGATGAAAGCTCCATGGTAGCGATAACGCAAGACGTATCCGCTTGAGAGTTAGCATGTTGCAATGTGCTTGACGATTTTGGAAATAGCTCTATATGCTCGTCCCCCTGCTGAAGGAAACCGTTCCCGGAGGGACCTGGTCCCGGTGGGGGCGGCCATTCTATTTGTTATGAGTATGGCTAAAGGCACTGTTAAGTGGTTTAACGAAAAGAAGGGGTTTGGGTTCATTGTTGACCCAGAAGTTGCTACTGATATCTTTGTTCACTTCTCCGTCATTCAAGCCGACGGATTCAAGACGTTGAACGAAGGTGAAACCGTCGAATACGAACTTTACCAGGACGAAAAAGGAGCAAAGGCACGAAACGTCGTTCGCGTACCCGCTTAAGTAATTGAGAGTTGCCCCCCAGGGTCGTCTTGGACGATGCTGGCTCCGATGAATTTTGTTTACCCTGATCGAAACGTTGTTTTGATTGGGTTTATGGGGACAGGTAAGTCGTCCGTCGGCCGAGAATTGGCCAGACGGTGGGGATTTCGTTTTCTTGATACCGATTCGATTATCCGGAACCAATGCGGAAAATCGATTTCAGAAATTTTTTCTGTTTTCGGTGAGTCATTCTTTCGCGACCAGGAGTTTGCTACCCTCACCAATTTGCTCCAGTGTCACCGGTCGGTCATTGCCACTGGTGGTGGCATCGTGATCCAACCACGGAATGTCGATCTGCTTGGTAAATTAGGCACTACGATCTGGTTGAAGGCCGACCAAACAACGATTCTTGAACGTGTTAGTAGAAACAAGAACCGTCCGCTCCTGCAAACCACCGATCCCGAAGCTACCATCGCTCGACTGCTGACCGAGCGCGGTCCGCTGTACGAATCTGCTGCGGATCTGGTAGTGGACTCGTCTGGACTCTCTCACCATGAGGTCGCTGAAAAAGTGATTGCCGGACTCCAGAGCATTCAAGGATGAACTATGAAAGAGCAGGTTATACAACTCGCACACGAATGTGGATTCGATGCCTGCCGATTTACCACCGCAGCGGCGGCGACCCATCGATCCGATTATTTCGATTGGCTTGAGCACGGATTACACGCCGATATGGATTGGCTGGCTCGCTCGCCCGAGCGGCGCAGCGATCCGCGCATCGTTCTCCCCGAATGTCGATCCGTGATCGTGCTGGCGTGCAATTATTATCAAGGAAATGATGTTCGTCAGCAAACCGGTCGATTTGCGCGTTACGCTTTCGGAAGTGACTACCATGACATCCTTCTGGACCGGATGGAACCGATCGCTGCCTTTCTGGAGAGACAGGGCGGAACACAGAAATGTTACGTAGACACCGGACCAGTGCTGGAAAGAGATTTTGCGGCTTCCGCCGGGATTGGATGGCACGGTAAGAGTACGATGTGTTTGAACGAAAATCTCGGTACTTGGTTCTTTCTGGGAACCATTCTTACTACCCTCCCGTTTGCACCGGACGCGCCCGCCAAGAATCGTTGCGGATCATGCACGAGATGTATCAAAGCTTGTCCCACTCAGGCAATCACCGCCCCATATCGGTTGGATGCTCGCCGGTGCATTTCCTATCTGACGATCGAAAACAAAGGAGCTATCCCGCTCGAGTTCCGCCGTCTGATCGGTGATCGGATCTACGGATGTGACGATTGCTTGGAAGCTTGTCCTTGGAACCGGTTCGCTCAAGTTAGTTCCGAAACTCGCTTTCGAATGCCAGGATCTCTGCGGGGGCTGGAGCTCCGCGATCTGGCCGCGCTAAGTGAGGAAGAATTTCGGCAGCTATTCCGCGGCTCGCCCGTCAAACGGATTAAGCACAATCGGTTTGTTCGCAATGTCTGTGTGGCCCTGGGGAATGTCGGAGCTGAGGACGATTTGCCCATTCTCCGTGCTTTAGCCCGTCATCCCGATCTACTGATTGCGGAGCACGCCCAATGGGCGGTAAACGAGATCGAGCACCGGGAGCAGCCCGTCGGACTTGAACGGTTAGCTGACCGTTAGCTTGCTGATCTAATAGGAAAAATATCTGGCCGCCCCAAAGCGAAGCGACGGCGGGCTGCTAGCCACTTGCGTTTCTGCCGGAACAGCTTAAAACTTGCTCCCTGCTCATTGGCCGATGTGGCGGAACTGGCAGACGCGCTGGACTCAAAATCCAGTTCTCGCACGAGAGTGTGGGTTCGATCCCCTCCATCGGCAGAGCAAGTCTGGGAGCCGATAATCAAGTCTGGAAGCCACTTTGCGGCATAATTTGCTCTCGAACCGATGCGTTCTTATTCGTTTCGATAAATGCTAATGGATGCCGAAGCTAGCTTCCTGTGTTGACAATTTTGGACAACGATCCCGGAGACGATAAGAGGAATAGAGCTGAGCATCTTCCCCGTTCCACGCCCTCCGGTGCAGTTGGCCGCCTCAGCCCCTTACGCTTCGCAAAGTTCGCGATTTGTCTTAGCGGACGCTTTTTTGGCCGGCGCCGCAGAGCGATCCACCAATTGAATCCGAATATCTTTGTCTAAGGCGTCAGCGAATTTGACCAGAGTCAAAAAATTCACTGAAGACGGCTTGGGCCGAAACAGACGGTTCAGCAGGCTGCGGCTAGTGCCCATCTTTTGAGCAATCCAGGATTGCGAACGATGTTGCCGAGCCATTTCAGCCTTGGCTTCTTCGACAAATACCTCCAGAACAGCGGCACTCGTAACTTGGTGATAGATGCCCTGCTCGTGCAAAAAAGAATCTAAAGTGGAACCGCGGTGTGGGTTTTCATCTTTTGCCATAGTTTGCCTTTCGCTTAAGAGTTTCATTCAAAATTTCTTTCGGTGTGGTTTGTGACTTTTTCCAAAAACCGTGCACTACAACCAGATTGTTTTGATCTTCAAAAAAGAGGATCCGAGCTTCACCTTTTTTGAGGCTGACGCGCAGTTCCCAGAGTCCATAGCGCAAAAATTTAGCCGTTCCCGCCGGCCAGCGCTGGTAAAACTGAAGCTTGGCCAGTTCTTTCCCGATGTGTTTTTGTTCTTCAATACTTAAAGTTTTCAACCATTCCCGGACGAGCTCACGACCCGCTTCAGTCCGATAAAAGACCACGATGCGTAACGGTTCAGGCACGGTTCGTCATCCGGTGTCACCTGTACCAAATTTGATACAGTAGTCAACTCCGTTTTCTCTTAAAAAGCGAGAACTGCCCGGTATCGGGATAGCCGCATTTCATCAAGACCGCCTATAAACGATCCTCGCAAAAGTTTTTAGTGGCTCACAAGCTGCGCAATCCCCTCGGGTGCCAAAATCGCGGCGAATCCCGCCGGCGCCCTATGCCGCTTCATTTCTCTCCCATTCCACGCCCTGAGCGTTTCTTACTCGCTGCCTTGCTTCGGCCTGGTGACTCGAATCGGGACATTTTAAAAAGGGCATTTCTCAAACCATCTGAGACGATCGCCCTTAGTCGCCATGAAATGGTTAATGATCTGTTTAGCTGTCGTGTAGGTTTCGGGCAGTGGATCACTCATCAAGGAGTTCCAGATCGAAGTGGCCTTCTCGCCAATAAACTCTCTGTCCTTCGTCTTCATGTGGATCACTCGATCCCGAAGATCCCGCAATCTATTGAAAGCACTCCAGAGCTTGCCACCTTTCGGAAACCGAACACCGAGTGCCCCTGGTAAAACATCACCGATTTTCGTATCGAGGTTCAGCTGTCTCTCTATTTGTTCCTTATTGAAGACGCGGGTGAACCGCTTTTCTGAAGAATCAACATAAGTGTACGTGTTCGGAATTTGTTCATTAACAAAGGCTTCCAGGGCTGTGCATGCGAAAACCGCCGACCCCATCATTCGCTCGTAGAAGCTAAATGCTTCGTCATCTGGCAATTTTCCGAATTTGTCCTTGTCGGTGATGCACTTCCGTAGCAATGACCTCGCCTCCGTGTGAAACATGTGGGACAGATTAAGGAACAAAGCCGTGGCATTCGGAATCGTCGCTCCTAGGCGTTGTTTTCCATGATGGATTAGAGTCACAGGGACAACCGGTGATTCAGCAGGGACGACGGATCTTGTTGCGGGATCTGTGAAAGGGGCTGTGGTCCAGGTTAAATGCTGGATCCGCCAATCCATCTTGTCGATATGTTCTGGAGGGGTTTTGCTCGTTAACGAAGTCTGGCTAAGAATTGAAACTACTTGCAAGCGCTGAGCGGCCTGGGGCGCGCCACGGCGAGAACCAGCCTAGAAACACCCATTTCCACGCCCTCTAGCGCTTCCTGGTGGCTTTCTCGCTGCCATAGGGACATCAACCTCCTGACCATGAGATTTTGAGGTCAGTCGGCAGCTCATATCCGTTGCGGAGTATCCAGCGCGTCGCGGCGTCCTTTGAAACGAATTCAGCGCTTGGGAGCGAGCCCTGCCCTTGGCTGGTGCGAACGATGTAGTACCGGCCCTGGTCTGATCGGTATAATTTCTCGTCCTGCCCCTGGCTACTGGTGTTACGGCTGTCCCATTTTTGGGCGGCTTTGCCAGTGTCGGCTATCGTGTCTTCGATTTTGAATTCCATGGGTTGGTTTTCGGGGTGGTTTCAGTTTAGAAACAGAGAAGGAAATTTGTCTTTTCGGTCAAGGTGATCGTGACCAGAAGAGTGTTATTCAGGCGCCCGATTACTGAACCGGGTTTGCCGACGGCCCGCACACCCAAACTACAGAATACGCCCATCGGGATCGCGGCGGATATACGCAAAATGACGTACGCCGGCTGGTTCAAACGGCTAGAACGAAGAGTTTCTCTAGATGCTACCGACCTGGCGCCCTATTGTGATCGGCGCAACCACAAATGAACTCGGGGTACGGATCGCGAGTCTCAATACCACTCCGATAATCAAATCGCAGCTGAGGAAAATAAAATTCCTCCAAAACTCGACCCCAAAGCTAAGCAGCAGCGTTATCAGAGGCGCCGCGAAACTATTAAGTTGAAGAAGGGCGTATCTCCCAAAAAGCCAGCGCGTCTTCCTCTTTCACGCGGTTCCGATAGTGGCGGTAAAACATCGTGAGGCTGCCGCCGTGCCCAAGCTGTTCTGCTGTTTCGTTGGCGTTCTTGAAGGCGCCGAAGTGGTAAGACGCGTAGGAGTGCCTCAAACAATCGCTGGGCCAATTGCGTAGATTTTTGGCGTTCCCCTCCTTAGCTTCTAGCGCCTTCGCCGCATTTTCGCGCGACTCCCTCGCCCGATCAAAATAAGCGGTAGACTTCGGCGATACCGCTCCTTTTGCTTTAGCGTGAGAACTGAGCCAAGTGACGAGGTTCTCGGAGATTTTTACGAACCGATGAGATGCGAGATTCTTGCTTTTTCCGAAATCGATCAACCGCTCCTTGAGATCGATTTGGCTCCAGTCCAATCGCCAGACCTCGGCCTCCGGACGCAAGCCCGCAAATAATCCGAGCGCTATCGCTGGGAGGATGTCAGCGGCCGCGGTCTCAAGAAGAACTCGTGCCTCGGCAACCGTCAGGATGCCTGGCTTGTCCTGGTTTACTGTAGCTCGTTCCGTTTCGACGGCTGGGTTCCGTAAGGCGTAGCGTCGCTTAACTGCGAAGCTGAACAGGACCACGAGTAGCCGTTTAACATTGTTTCGAGATACAGGTCCGACTCGCAGTGAGCGGAGATAATCTTCCAACTCCGCGGCTTTGACCTCGTGGATAAGGCGATCAGAAAAAGCACCGCCAAACGCATTCAGCCGCACTCGGATATCCCGGATGTACCGATCGCTGCGGCCGTCTTGTTTTTTGGTGGCGAGCAGTTCTTGGACGACATCCGGCACGAGTTTTTCCGACTCAAGCACGTCCAGATTTTCGATGTAGAAGCGGGCAGCCTGCCGCAGGTTGACGCCGTGAGGCTTGAGGATCTCAAGCGCAGCTTTTGCGTCGTCCCGGTCTGCCGGCGTGAGTTCAAAGGAGCTGCGTCCTTCATTCTCGCGTTGAGTCCGAAGCAGATCGCGCTTGGTTTCTGCCTCTCTTTTGAGTTCATAGAAATACCGCTCTCGTTTTGGCTTTCCGTTAATCTGAGTAAGACCGCAATCCACCATCCAGACCGATTTACCGGACGGGTATTGGTATTCCCGGAGAATAGGCCACTGATTAGGATCTCTAGGCATGACGAGTTGCAATAATTGACAACGTTTTGACAACTGTCAACGTAAGTCATTCAGAATCAACGAGTCGTAGCTGGACTCAAAATCCAGTTCTCGCAAGAGAGTGTGGGTTCGATCCCCTCCATCGGCATAAATTCCTCAAAAACATATACTTACGCCCACACATCGGCTATTGAGCAGTGTTGAGGGGGGGTTGCTGCACGGTCGCTCCCGGAAATAGCCTATTGTATGTCGACGTGATTCCTCCGGGCCGGAGCTACCGGACCCAACTCGGGAATTTTGGTTTGGTTATCTGACGATCATCGATACACCCTGCTCATCGCTATCGGACCGTGCTGGGAAGGTGGTTACAGCCGTGCTTGAAGCCGCGGCGTTATTTAGAGCAAATTGATTTGCCTTCGGCATGCTAAGATTATCAGGTTGGAGGTCGTCTCCGGCGGAAGCTACAACTTTCGTTAGCGGCGCATCGTTTCGCATCGCTTATCCAATCGGACGCAGCCCGGCAGGATTTAATAGAATAATAATCATTATTGAACGCCGGACGATTTGAGAAAACCGAACCCCTTAAAAAAAGAATAGCTCGGTGTTCTCAATTAAGGTCAGCATACCTTGTCGGAAGGCGCCCGACATTTGTCCTACACAAAGAGGGCAGCAACACTTCGAGAAAGATATTGGAGAAGCACGTTGATGCGGGCGAAAACCTTCGAGCCCAAAAAACTAAAGCCATGCCTCGGACACTAACCATTGTTTTGATGACCAATCCTTCTCGCGGATCCACGTTCTATTTTCGACGCAAAGACGGCGAGTATTTTGACCGCACTTTCGATCGCTGTCAGGATATCCTGACCTGGACTCATTATGATGAAATCAAATGCGAAAATGTTTCGCATTTCGCCGATGCCCATGCGCTGCCAGTGCGTAAGGGCGAGGTTGAAGTTTATCCGATTGGGATGATCAGTCCCTCCCATTCCACGCCCTGAGCGCATCCTGGTGGCTCTCTCGCGTTGGCGAAATATTCCTTGTTAAAACTCTTTTCGAGCCAGAAATTAACAGGCAATATCGCGGAGGCTCACAAGGGACTGACGACCGAACGACCTAGGCGAATCAGCTTCGAAGACCGCCTGTCGGCCTTTGGTGCGGCTTTGGCTTTTGCTCCTGATATTCTTGCGGGCGTGCATACCATCCGTTCCATTGCATTCACGTACTCTGGGAAAAGCTCTCTACGAACAAGCTCTAAGGCCGTCTCAACCTGAATTTGTTTCGTCGGAAGAATAGCCTCTTTGAATGTTCCACATCGCCGGCGCCATCAAAAGGCCGCCTCTTTGGCTGATTACTTGTCCCTTTTCTCCGTACCTGAATTCCGAATTGGGACCTCATCTCGGGAGAAGTCGGACTCAGAAAGGGTTCTATATGATACCTGTTGTACCAAAAGTCCTTGCAGCCGATCGGCAAGGCGGCCATTACCGTGTGGCAGTTCGAAAGGCGCTTGCGAAATGTCGAGGTTCGTTCGGCACCATCATCTTAGAAAAGAAAGCGCCCATCGAGCTGATCGGTCGAATCGAGAAGTATAGGAAAGCCGGAAATCCGGATCTATGCAGCCTCTCAGCTGGAAGTTGAGTGAAGCGTTTTTCGCATCCAACGCTCAGCCGAGAGAGACTTTCCGTCTTAACAAGCAACACTACTCGAAGCCGTTGACCTTTCTGGCTAATGTCGCATCGTTGCGAGCCACAGCCCTTCCGGCACCGCTTGCGCAAAAGCTCCAAGCAGTTCCGATTCGACGGCTTCGGCGGTGTTCCATTGCTATTATCGCCGCCATAGATCCCCCAGGCTTGAGAAATAGAATTCTGGGCAGCGACTGAAACTCGCCCTGAAAAGTCCGTAGTATGAGACACATTCAAATTTACTCCCGACTCGTGGTAAACGTTCACCGTTTGTCTGATGGTGATGTGGTGGCAAAGGAGCGTCGGCAGCGAAGCGCCGTGATACCCGGGCCAGGTGGCGAGAACAGAAAAAGTAGGTAATGAGAACAGGAAGAAAAGACCATTGAAAGCACAGGAGGTTCTTGATGCTGTAAAGCGCTACGCAAGTGAGTCCGGAGATACCGAACGCCAGACCGCAAGCAAACTCGGCGTTTCCCGCGTTACTTTATACAGGTGGCTCGCTGACAAAGTACAGCCCCACAAACGTCGGTTGGCGCAGGTTGCAGGTCTCCTTAGACGCATTGGATACATCTAACTTTCTCAATTGCTTTGGCACAATGGGCGCGACTTGACTGGCAAGCCACATGGGCCCGGCCGAAACGGAGCTATCCTGGGCTTGGATAGCGGGAACAAGCAAAATCAGGGTGACTAGAAGTGTGGGTTCGATCCTCTCCATCGGCAGTCATTCTCGCCTAAAGCTCGAATGAAATGACAAATGGCAGATAGCAAATAGCAAATTTTCGCTACTGATCATAATACCTGGGAAGCTCATTGGGAGACGGGGTTCGGTTTGGTGTACCCGTCGCTAAGGATCTTGAGGAAGTTCACCAGGTCGTCCTCCTGTTGGACACTGAGCTGGAGATTGCCGACCTGGCCGTTC
>JBEEIB010000087.1:0-6453 GCA_041167675.1 Verrucomicrobiota bacterium | reverse complement strand
CATTCTGGGTCTATACTTGGGTAGTGGCGCAGCCGGCTCGGCATACGGCGCGGCTAGTTCGCTGATTACCTTGCTACTCTGGATCTTTTATTCTGCCCAGATCCTGCTCTTCGGCGCAGAGTTCACTGAAGTTTACAGCAATACGTATGGCTCACAGGTAAAGCCGCAGTAACACGCCATCATGGTGGAAAGAAGAGAAATCGAGGTGCCGACGAATGGTGAGCGTGATGAATCAATCTGAGATCGCGGATCGGCAGAGCAGACTTATTAACTAATTTTGCGCGCTTTTAGTCCTCATCAACTGGCAGAGAGCCCAAGCTGCTTTTGCCCTGCTCGCCCTTGCTTTGTAGCGCCGTTCGCAGCTCTTCGGCTTTCGCCTTCGAGGCTTCTTCGGCTTTTTGGGCCGCAGCGTCCTCAGACGATTTGCTTGGTGATTTGGCGTCTTTTTCGAGCTTTGGTTCTTCGCTCATCCGGTGTGTCTTCTTTTTCGTAGGGTGTCTAGCCGGTGTCCGTTTCCCCAAAGAGTTCGAAGTTCTGGAACTTGCCGGCCGGCTTAAACTGCACAAGTCCCCTGCGATTCGTTCCCTCGGTCCTCCCTTGGCTGCGCTTCGTCTTTTGCGCTTTGCTCCTCCTTAATGGCGTGCTCATACCAACGAGCACGCAGGAACCGGAGCAAAAAGCAAGCTGCCTTGACGCCCTCCTCCAGGACCTTGGCGGCGAACACCCCGAAGAACCCAAACGGGGCGAGCAGGCCTAACCCGACCGCGGCCGGCAAGCCGACGGCGTAGGTTGCGGTCAAGTTGCCCATTAGCACAAAGTGGGTATCGCCGCCGCTGGCCAACACGCCGTTGCCCAGCACGCTGCTCAAGACCTTGGCCGGTTGCGTCACAGCCATCAGGAGCACGCCCCAAAAAGCCAGCTGAAGTACGTCCTGACCCACCTTTGGGTAAAACGCCGGGAGCAAAAAGCTCGACCCCGCGTACAGCGCGCCAAGCGCAACGCCGGCCAGGAGGCCAAAACGAATCGTGAGCCGCGCGCTCGCCTTTGCAGCCCGCGGCGAGCCACCCCCAGCGCGTGCCCGATCACTGCCACAGCCGCGGGAGCCAAGCCTGCGGACGCCACGATGAAGATGCTCTCCAGCGAAAGCACGATCTGGCTGGCCGCCAGCTTCGTGGTGCCCAGGCGGGTGAACACCACTGCGTAAATGAACGTGCTCATGCCCCAGAGCACCTCGGAAAGCGCGATTGGGCCGGTCAAGCGCAGGAGCTTGCCTGCCGTGGCGCCCACCCTCGAACCGGGCAGCGGCCAAACCCAGCGCACGCCCTTTTTGCCGGCATAGAGAAACAGGATCAACGCCAGGCACCGAGCACATTGCGAAATAAGGGTGGCCCAGCCGGCCCCGGCTACTCCGAAAGAAGGGATGGGACTAAATCCGAGGACAAGCACAAACCCGAGTACCGTGTTCAGCGCAACTGCGGCGCTGGTGATGATCAGCGGCGTGCGCGGGGCATTGAGCGACCGGAATACCGCGCTGGTCACCGCGCTTAAGATCATTGGGGCGATCGACACCGCATAGAGTTGAAAGTAGCCGTTAGCGCTTCCAGCTAACTTCGGGTCTGCCCCCACCATCCATAAGAGCGGTTGAGAAAACCAGACCAGCAGAAACGCCGTGATCAGACCGAGAAGGCCAGAGAGCCCCTGACCGGCTGAGGCGATTTGCGACACTTCCTTCAGGTCTTTGCGGCCGCAGGCGCGGGCCACCATCACTCCGGCGCCGACGCCCGTCGAGGCGTACAGTAGCAAGGCAATAGAAGCGATGCTGTTGGACAAGCCCACGGCGGCCACTGCGTCGGCTCCTAACAGACCGACGATCACCTGGTCGATGACGTTAAACCCCATCTGGAAAACCGATTCCAAACTCACCGGTATGGCCAGCCGGAGGATCTTTCCTGGGTCGCCCTGCGGCTTAACTTCCTGTTCGGAGGGGTCTGAAGACGGGCGCAGTCGGGTCGGTATGGCCACGGAAGGCTTTCTTACGGAGCGTCCGATCCTGGGCGCCGCGGGTTTACAGTTTATTCGACGGATCCCCCTCATCTGGACGTCGTACAGACCGTGGCGGGCGCAGGGCTATTCCCGGCTTCAGAAATCAGGGTTGCTTTCCTTTTCGAGAGCGGTCTGCCTTGCGGCACAACTCGCTCCAGTTCTACTACAGGCTCTTCCAATGGCGCTTCGCTGGCCAGGTGGCCCTTCATTGCCGAGGCGTCCTTCGAGGTCTTCGTGGGCCGTCTGGTGGTCACAGCCTTCTTCAAGGCTTTTGCCGAGCGCTTTGCGCTCGCCTTGCCGGCAAAGGTATGCCTGTTGCTGCGTCTCCTGGTCGAGCGTCTCGCCATTTTCTAACCGATCCAGCAAACGCTGGGTCCGGTTAAGCCTCGCACTGAGGTGTTCGCGAAGTTCAGCGTTAGTCGAGGCTCCGGCAGCTCATTTTCCTTTGTGAGTTTGGCTTCATCCAGTCTGCGGCGTACTTCATCGAGAGCTCTAGGGTCTGATAGCCATCCAGCCGATCCTTGAACATTGATTGGCTAATTTAAGCTGAACCCCGGCTTGAAGGATCAAGAAAAGGGAACAGCACTTCATTCTGAAGTGCCGTCCTCCGTCTTATCGGAAAGCTAGTCCGCAATTTATAATTTCTCTTCTCCGGTACCGGAGTCATTCGGCTTCCGGCGTTTTCCGCTAATCTTCCCGGTTTCATCGATGTCGACGTCTTCGCGTCGGACGCTCTCCTGAATTGTCTCCCGCTCGGTTCCTTCGGTCTTCCGCACGCGTACGCCTCCGACCACACGAGTTTCCTTTTCGACCACAGGCTCTTCTCGACTCAACGGCACTTCAACGCGTTCTTCCTTGAATGGCTCCTTCCCAGCTGGCTCCGTCTCGTGAGCAGGAACGCGTTCGATAACAACATCTTCGCGTTTTAGCTCGACGGGCACGTTGACCTGTTTTGTGCTTACCTTCTTTTGCAGGTTAACTTCGCCAGCGCCGACGGTTCTCTTTCCGACTTTTACTTCTTCCTCCGAGAGGGGCACTTCAGCAACAATTTCATCTCCGCTCTCCCGTGGTTGAGTTCCAGCCAGTGTCTCCGATACGCTTTGCTGAGCCTGATATGGCTGGTCGGCTGTTCTTGGACGGGAACCCTCCTCTGCGCCGCTTGTAGAATCGCGAGACGAAGGGATGTCGTTTCTTGGAGAAACTTCACGGATCGCTGGGTCTCCAGTGTCAGAAACATCTTGTGCCTTAACATCGGAATGGGCTTCTCCTGTACTCGAAATGTCATGCGCACCCGCTAATTTGAAGATGTTCTTTGCGCGGTTAGTCTCATCGTTGTTCTCGGAATGAACCGAGATGAGGATGCCGCCCTCCTTTACTTTGCCCTCATAGCGTTTGGCTTCGTACTCAGGTATCCCAAGACCGACCAGGGCTCCAGTGAGTCCCCCGACCCCAGCGCCAATGGCACCGCCGCTAAGCGCCGCCATGATAGGTCCAGCAGCAATGAAGGGCCCGAGGCCCGGAATGGCCAATGCACCGATTCCAGCAAGCAATCCAATCGTGCCGCCGACGGCACCTCCCGTGCTGGCGCCGATGGTGGCACCTTCGGGCATCTTGGTTTCCTTTTTGTGAGCAAAGTCACGGGTACTTCCCTTGTCGGGGAAAAGCACGGAGATGTCGTTGTCAGAGAAGCCAGCGCTTTTAAGCCTTTCAACAATGGCCTCAGCCTGGTCTTCTGTATCAACGAGACATAATGCGGAACATTTCATAATAGTTTTTTTCTGTTTTTGGTTCGAACAAGATCTAGAGAAGTTGTCGTTTACTGTTTCTCCGCTTTGATCTCGAGTTGGTTATCGACTTTGTCTTTGCCGGCAACCTCACCGGCCTTAGTGGCGATAGTGTCCTTTTCCTGCTGGCTGGCGACCGGGCCGCGCAGCATGACTTTGCCGTCGCGCACAATGATCTTAATGTTTTTACCATTCATCGACAGGGATCCATCTGCGATGACTTCCTGTCGGATTTTCTGCGTCAGCGCGAGATCGTCCTTGGTATTGGACTGCTTCTCTGCGGTGTCTGTATTCTTGTTTTGCTCGGTAGAATTACGTTTGGTGTTATCTGCCTCGGTCGAGTCCGAAGCAGCGGGATCGCGTGGTGTAGCCGTGGGCTGCTGGCCTTGGGATGAGTAAACGAGCAGGATGGCGCCAAAGATTGGCAGTAGGATTATTTTCATTCAGTTTTACTATTTGTCAGTTTGATTAGTTGGGATGAGTGACGACGATTCAGACGCTTTTGATTGACCGCTTAAACCGGCCCGAGGGAGCCGGTGCAAAGCAAACCTTTCAGCGGAGCTTCAGAGGGTGCGCAATCAGGATCTGCGAGCGAACATTACGACGCTAAAGTTCATCGCATTTACGATAGAAATGGGCAGGCGGTTTCGCTGTGCGATCGTCGGGCCTGCGTAGCCACTCGATCCGATAGTCGGCCCTGTCTTTGGCGCTTACGACCAACAATATCCAGGTGCCTAACATTACTTCTTCTTTTCCTCTACTTCTGGGTCTCCCATCAAAGACTTCCCCTTCCACAAGTCGTGCGAAGTACCCCTTGGCCCGGTTGTGCGCGCCGGCTCGTTTTGGTGGGATGCTTCTGCCCGTTTGATTGAAGGATTTTTCTCGTTTTACTACACTCACACGCCGTCTGTTCGTAAGAGAACTGTAACCTGGTCGTGAGTCCCATCGAGAAATGTTGCCGGTGAAATCCCTTTGATCGTTGTACGATCCTCTTCCATCCCGAACCCTCGAGGCTGATCAGATCTAGGAAGTCTACGATCGCCCTGTCTCCGCACGGAATAAAGGATCTGCGGCACACGATTCCAATTTCTGCACCCGAGGCTTTCCGGCTGTACACCAAGGATCTCTCGGCGGTCGAACTGGACGAGTTGGCCCACGCGCGATCGCTCATGACCTTCCCCGAGTCTCACCTTCTCATCCGAAGTTTTCGGATCCTAGCAGCTTTGGTAGTCGCCTGGCGTCAATTGATAAGCAGTCAGCAATTGCGCTGATGCACACTGTCGGCAAATGTTTCGAAGGACGGAAGGAAATAAATAGACCTTCCCACATCCGAGGCAGGTTCTGGCACCGAAAGACAAGAAACGCTCCGCTGGAATATTAGTATGAACACATCGCCCGATAAAGGAAACCTAAGGCTGCTGTCGCATGCTTCATTTGCTGCAGGCCTTTTCTCAATTGCAGCTTCAATTGCAACGTGGCTTTCAACTAAGAAACATGACCCCGCGCACGCAGAAAGGTTTGGCATCTTCATCGGACTGTGGGTTCCTAGCTTATTAATTCTTTCGAACCGACTAGCACGGCTTGCTCAGGAACAGCAATAGGGAATCACCACGAAGCGGAGCAGGTGCCGGTTTTGTGGTGCTTACCGCTTTTACTCGATTTATTCGAGAGGCTTTCCGTTAACGAAAATTTCATCTCGGAAAAACAGACGCTCGAAGACAACAATTCATAGTATGCCGGACGTAGGTCTCACATCCAGTGCTGAGCGCTTGAAAGAGGAACATAAGGTCGTGATCAAATACACGATTGAGATTGAAGGGCTGCCGGTTTACACGGAGAGCTATGACGCCGCGAAGCTGCGGAAGGAAGTGGAGGCCGATGAGCAGACGCTACGAGAGTATTGGTTCCGTCGCGTTAAATGTGTAATTGGCTGTCGTGATCGGCGAGGCCTTTCTGCCTGTGTGACCCGATGTCTTTTGGACGGCAAGATTTGTGACGAAGGTCACAAAGAGGCGAATGATCGGTAATCGGACTCGAGCGCGAGCGAAGATGACGGCCGCATTGAGTCGCTAGCGTTACTATCCCTTTTCGTCGGGTGGATATTCACGCGGACAATAGATGTTAAACGTTACAGCCCTGGTGTCGCCGGGATTAGTAACTTATGCTTCACTCGCGGAGGAATAATTACGACGTCTCCCATACTCATCGCCAAGATTTTGCCGCCGATATCGGCCATCAATCGTCCTTCAAGTAAGAGAAGAAGTTGCTCGCTCTTATCGTGCGATTCGGCATGCTCTCCAGTCGGTTGGCCTGGGTCGAGCCGCATGACCGCTGTCTGACTGCGCTTCGTAGTTTGAAGCACTTCAAACCACTCGGTGGCTCGGTTGATATTCGACCTATTCATAGCCAGCAATCTTTCTAGTGCAATAAGTCAGTGACTGGTTGAGTGATTATGTTGTTCACTGGCAGGCGTGAGTTTAGGTAGATTTGTGTTGGCACCGCCTGAGCGGCGTGAATTGAAACGCAGGGCGCGGAAGCGGTCTCTGGCAGTAGAGTTGGTTAAGCGTACAGAGGTCATTTTGATGTTAGCCGCGGGTCATTCTTACCGGGAAGTTCGGCAGCGACT
>JBEEIB010000086.1:0-3568 GCA_041167675.1 Verrucomicrobiota bacterium | reverse complement strand
CTCAGCAAATGAACCATCAGACCAATAGCCGGCGATGTACTACCGACGAGTCCAGCGATATTGGTCAGGCCGCTAACAACAGCAATAATCGGCAGGAACACCAGCCCGCCTACCAATCCAGCCAGCGCCCCCCAACCGATGGATCGCAAAGTGCGTGAACCAGGAGCTTCTGGTTCGCGATTGATCGGATCGCTCTCAATAAACAAAGCGGACCAAAGTCGATCAACGGTGGCGTAAATAAGCCCGACAATCAGCCCGTACACGATATGTCCGACTAGGGATCCGTACAATTGCTGAGCGTGTTGATAAGACCAGTCCAGCGTGCGCCCTTGCCAGAGCGGCATGATCGTCATCGGTCCGAGAAACCACCAGAAAATGCCGTAGCCCAATCCCCATCCCAGGGAAGATCCGTAACCGCGAACGTCGCGCTGAAAAAGCAAACCAAAAGACGCGCCGATGATAAAGGCAAAGACAAAATGTAATGCCACTCCAGCGTTGCGGGAACTCAGATGGATCAGCCCTGCAATTAAAGGAAAATGATTTACCTTCGCCATCCACTGACCAAATGCCCATCCGCCGACTATACCCGCCAGTCCGCCGACCACAGCGGCACGGGATAGATCAAATTTGTCTGCTCTAACCCGTTGCAGCGTCGGGAACCGATTCACGGTGCCAAGACAGATGCCAAATGGAGCACCAAAAAATAGGATGTAACCAACCAGGTCCGGGAAACGGGAGCGCACTGTGTCTAACATAATCGTCGACCCTGGTAACGTGGACACAAATAAGGGTCCGATGGCGGCCGGACCAACCAGCCAAAACAGCAGCGCGAATGCGAGACCCCATAAGAGGCCGCCTCCAGGCGTACTAGCGCGTCGGCCAACGACCAGGCAAAATACCAATCCGTAGACACAGCCGAGGGACATTCCGATAACGGGTGTGACTAAACCAACTAAACTCAATAGGGCGCCGCCCGCGGCGCCGACAGGGAGAACGCACATGATGGCTCTTTTCATCTGAGTGTTGGTTCTGGCTCGTTTTGGCGCGAACCAGAACCGTCAAAATCGATGGTTTGCACTGCGTCTCGAGGAAAAAAGAGTTCGAGCGTCCAGTCGGTGGAGATTCGCACCTTGCGTTCCAAGCTGGGTAGTTTGCTCAGATAGACCCCGCGCCATAGCAGCCAGGCAAACAGGCCGCTGAATTTGAGACCAAGCATCTCGGCGCAGGCTGTGTGGTGGCCGACGACGCACAAACTGCCGAGTGATCGAAAACGAAATGGCTTTAGCCGACGCCCGAGCAGACTAGCCCGAATATTCTTAGCTAGGAAGGCCGCCTGTCTCGTTGCGGCTTGAGCAGTTGGCGGACATGTCTTCCCGGGCTTAGAATCCGGTACTGATGCGCCGTCACCAAGCGCCCAGACATCCCTGTAATCCGGCAACGCCAGCGTCCGGTCGACCAAAACCGCGCCTCGGTCATTGTGACGAACTGGCAGCTCTTGGAGGATCGGGCTCGGACTAACACCGGCGGTCCAGATAAATGTTTCCGTCGCAATTTTTTCTCCTGAACTCAGGGTTACTGAGCCAGGCTCAGCATCGATGACCCGCGTGTTTGGTTTGAATGTCACGCCTCGTTCTTGCATTCGCCGCATGGCGTAATCAGCGAGAGACTCGCTCAACTCCGGTAAGATTCGTTCTCGCGAGTGGACGAGGATAATTCTTAACTCAGCTGTCGATAGACTTAGATAGTCGGCAGTCATACCTCTGGCGAAATCGTTTAAGCCGCCGGCAAGTTCGGCCCCGGAGAAGCCTCCGCCCGCAACCAAGAAGGTCAGCAGCGCCCGACGGCGCTCCAGGTCGGGCTCTGCTTCAGCGCGCTCAAAAACGTCGATGATGTGGTTACGGATGCGCATCGCGTCCGAGAGCGTTTTGAATTCGAATGCGTTCTCGGCAATTGCAGCGTTGCCTGAATAGTTAGAGACTGAGCCGAGAGCAAGAACCAGGTGATCATAATGTAACCCGGTTTGTGGCCCTTCTTCGTTCACCTGAATTTGCCTACGTTCGAGATCAATACTCGTAACTCTGCCCCGCAACACGCGGGTGCGTTTCAGGCTTGTGCGCAAAGGGGTGGCGATATGCGTGGGTTCCAATCCGCTCGCCACAACTTCAACAAGCATCGGTGTGAACAGCCATGAATTGGTCTCGCTAATCAGGGTGAAAGAGACCGTCGGATCGTCCCGGAACTGCTTTTCAAGATGTGCCGCAGTCGTAACCCCGGCAAAGCCGCCGCCAAGAATCACTACCTGGGTCCTCTTCGTCGGAGCGGAAGGCGCGCGGCGCGGTGATTCTGGACCAAGAAAGTGTTCGCTGACCCGCCGAGCCGCCTGAGACAGAGCCCCAAGAAAGAGGAAAAATAATAACCAACCGATTAGCGCAGGGAAAAGAGAGCGCATGTCTTCGGCGGTCCACTGTGGCTCTTGTCCCGCGACCATTGGGAGCAGGATCAGATTGATTGTCGCCCAACAGGGCAAGCCGAGCGCAGCACAAGTCATCGCACGATCGATGGCCGAACCTCTTTCCAGGTCGAAGAACGCAAAGACTTGGGCAATGCCAAGTAGGGACCCAAGAAACAATCCTAAGCCGACGCTTCTGACGGCCGAACAAAGAAAAATGCTCGATGCCGCGCCGCAAAGTAGACCGACAAGCGCTCGACGCACGATTGGTTTTGCCGACGCGCGGTCTCCTCTCCGGCTCTGACTCTCTTTGCTTGTGATTCCGAGTGGAGAAGCGTTCATAGACCGATCCCGGTCGGAGGAGCTATGTCATTTGGCAATACTTCATGGCGATAGACTATGTCATTCAGTAGCCCATCGTCTGCTATTTGCCCCCTTGACTGTCTCAGGAATAGCAAGCCTGAACGCAGATTTTCCCCCAGCGCGGAAAGCGAGGTTGACGACGCTTGCGCTAGGCAGATGCGACAGTCTTTATCGCTCCTCAGACCAGTTACCAACGGTGGCTCGATAGCGGATGCTGCAACGCTGACGGCTTCGGTAGGAAGCACCCGAGCACAGTTGGCTCGGCAATTCGAGCAGGCGATTTTCATAAGTTTTGTGTTGGTTACTGTTTTCGCCTGACATAGACTGTTGGCGGCTCAGTTATCTATACTTCCAATGAGGCGGCATTATTCCGTTCGCCACCTTGACCGATAGAATAACAGTGACATCCGAGCGCGAAAGTGAGCAGCGATGGAACGCACCGATCCGCCAAAGAAATCGATTAGGTATGATGCAGGCTTTCCTGACGCTAACCCAGGCAGATGCCGGCAGGTCGCTCGAGGCTTCTAAACTTGTTCGTGCTTGTTGTTTCTTCGATGAATATCATAAACCTCGTTTGCCGTTCCCATGTGGGATCCGTGCGTCACGAAGGCGGCCCATGGTTTTTCAGCTTCCGACTGGGTCCCGCGGTCCCGGGGTGCCCTGCCCTGCGCTCGGCACTGCTGCGCCCCGAGACGACCGTGGCTGAGACGATTGCGTTCCTACGTCTTGCAGGTCCCGGTCAAGGTCCTCGCGAGC
>JBEEIB010000085.1:0-2547 GCA_041167675.1 Verrucomicrobiota bacterium | reverse complement strand
CTTCGGATGGAGCGCAAGTATTCCTTGGGAGAGGCGGCTCAGGCGCACCGCGATCTGGAAAGTCGTAAGACCACTGGAAAGCTACTGCTGCTTCCATCAGCCCGTTGTTCTGAACAATGTTGTGCTTAGTTGAAAATTAGCAAGTAAGTGTATATGCACTGAATGTCGATCTGTAAGTCAGTCGTTAAATTCGGCGCCGTGCCGCCTTGCCATGCCGCACCTTTCGTCACCTTAGATCAGGGACATCGGCTAAGTCGTACTCCTCGCAGCTTCTTGCGCGCTGCTCGAGTCTTTCTGTCCGGTTTGGTCGATAACTCCCCCTTCCAAGAGGTTTCTTTGTACCGCGAAGCTTCGATCCTGTTCCCTTGCAACGGACCGCTGGTTTACCGCTGGGAGGCGGATGATGGCGACAAACCGGAAAGCGCGGGTCGCTGAAGTTTATCGACTTTTTATCTCGAGCTCAATTAAACCAACGCCCCCCAGGAGAGGTCAAGGAAAGATCGCAACAGAAAGTTTCAATCATCATTTAAGAATCTAATAATTATATATGAAAAAGTCGATATGTACTAATAGGAATTACTATCTGCACTGGCCACGAATCGATTTGAGAGAATCGCGAACAGAACCAGGAGAGATGCAGGCATGACGATGCTCCAAAAGCCCACCGTTCTGATTCTCGGCTCCACCGGCCAGATTGGGAGGTTTATCCTTGAGTACCTGAAGCGGGAGCCAGACACAGTTCATATTCGAGTGACTGCGCGCAGACCGGAACAGGTCGCAACGTTTCAGCAGCAAGGCCAGGACGCCGTTCTTCTGGATCTCGACAGTCCGGCTACTTTTGCTGCCGCGCTTTGGGGGGTGGACCGTGTCTTCCTGCTTACCGGCTACACAGTGGCGATGCTGGCCCAAAGCAAGACCTTCATTGATGCCGCCAAAAAAGCTCGCATCCAACACATCGTGCACCTTGGAGTGTTCGGCCATTGGGATTGCACAGATCCACATATCGCTTGGCACCAGTTGGTCGAAACCTACATCGAGGCAAGCGGCATCGCGTGGACGCATATCCATCCAAACATGTTCATGGAGCAGATCCCTAAGTTCATGAAGATCCGCAATGACAGCTTTTCGGTGTTCTGGGGCCCTGATCGAATGGGTTGGATCGCATCGCGGGACATCGGCGCGGTTGCGGCCACGGTTCTGCGAGAAGGCCCAGCGAAACACAGTGGACAAAACTACTGGCTCAGTGCGGAGGTAGCCGGTGGCGAGGAACTCGCGACCCTCTTCTCCGAGGTTCTGGGACGACCTATTCGGTGTGACCATAAGAAGCCGGAGGATTTTGCCTCAACAATGGCGTCAACCGGAGACTACCACGTTGAGAACTGGTATGCCGCTGCAGTTATCGAGTTCCTGAAACAATTCTCAGATGGCCGCATGGGAGACTTCGGAACCGTCCGAGACGACACTTCGTACCTCACGGGCACGCCTTCGATGACTCTCCGGCAGTGGATTCAGGAGAATCGTTCCTCATTGATTGGTTAGCGGTGCGACAGGCGGTAATGTCTCGTAACCACGAAGTAGAGAATGCTAAATCAAACCTGGTACCGTCATGGAAAGCCTGCACGAGTTGGACCGCGCAGTCTGAAAGCCGCTATCGGTCACGGAGCTACTGTCTCCTTTGAGCATGTCGTGCTGCCGAATCTGAAGCCTTCGTCAACTGGGGTGGTTGGGGATCTGCGCGTCGATCCAGATAGGAATCAAAATACCATTTAATATTTGAGAATCATTCCGTATTTATGTTGCCCAACAGACGTATTACTGGGGCATTGACATGACAACTACTATTCTCGGTAACCCACTGAACCTTCCTTGCGGCGCAATCTTACCGAACCGCCTGGCGAAAGCGGCCATGAGCGAGGGGCTCGCCGACGCGGACAATCATCCGACGCCACGGCTCGAAGCGCTCTACCGGCGCTGGGCGAATTCCGGCGCTGGGCTGCTATTTACCGGCAACTTTCAAGTCGACCGGTGGCATGTGGAGCGGCCGAGTAATGTCGTGCTCGACGATGAGGCCGGTTTGCCCGCTTTAGCGGCTGTGGCTGCTGCCGGGAAGGCGGGAGGAAGCCACTTCTGGGCTCAGCTCAGTCATACCGGACGCCAAGTCAGCGACGCGATCAATCCCGCGCCGCTCTCACCATCTTCGGTGGATATCGACGTACCGCGCGGCCTTGGTTATTCCTTCGCCAAACCCCGTGAGATGACGGAAGCGGACATCGACCACACGATCCGTCAGTTCGCTTTCGCCGCGCAATATGCTCGGCGCGCAGGTTTCACCGGTGTCCAGTTGCATGCCGCCCACGGATATCTGATCTCGCAATTCCTTAGCCCGCTCTCCAATCGTCGAACCGACCGCTGGGGAGGGTCACTGGAGAGCCGATCGCGGTTTCTGCTCGCGATCATAGACGCAGTTCGAGGCGCTGTAGGTTCTGATTTTCCGATCGGCATCAAATTGAACTCCTCCGATTTCCAAAAGGGCGGCTTCACCAACGC